>DASYBX010000014.1:0-10973 GCA_036500495.1 Caulobacteraceae bacterium | reverse complement strand
CTCGAGGTCGCCGGCTACGTGAAGAACCTGTTCGACTCGCGCGAGTGGGTGAACCTGAACCAGGGCGTCGGCAACTACTACTACTCCGGCAACACGGTGCAGCCGCGCATCATCGGCCTGCAGATGAACTACCGCTTCTAGGCGTCAGTTCGTCCCACCGGACGGCCTAAGGAAGGCGGGCGCTTCGGCGCCCGCCTTTTTCCGTTCAATGAGGGCCTTGCGGCGCGTCTGACGCCTTGCCCGACGCGATCGAGCGAGCTATACGCTCGCCTCCTTCGCTAGCGGGCTTCGCCCGTTTTCGGCGGGACACCCGGATGCGTAGCTCAGCGGGAGAGCACCTCGTTCACACCGAGGGGGTCACAGGTTCAATCCCTGTCGCATCCACCATCTCCTCCAAGAGCTCAGCGGACGTGGCCTTCGCCCACTCCCCGGAAATCTCCCCGGAAACGAGCGCGCTGCGGGTCGCCGTCAGCGTCCGGGGCTTGACCTTGTCCTTCGGCTGAGCCCCGATCGTGGACGTGTGGGGAACGCGATGATCAAGGTTGAATCGAGATTCGAGATCGAACGATCCAAGCCGGATCGGGCGCCGGTCGGCTCCCGCCGGTATTCGGTCGCCGTGGTGCTGCCGGCCTACAACGAAGAGCAGACGATCGCGGCGACCATCGAGGATTTCCACGAGGCGCTGCCCTATGCCGACATCTGGGTGGTCAACAACCGCTCCAGCGACGCCACCGAGCAGCTGACCCTCGAGACCATCGCGCGGCTGGGCTGCGGCGGGGGCCTCCTGAACGAGAAGCGTCCGGGCAAGGGCAATGCCGTGCGCCGCGCCTTCCTCGACATCGACGCCGACATCTACGTCCTGGCCGACGCCGACCTCACCTATCCCGCGTCCCAGGCCCACCGGCTGATCGCCCCGGTCGCCGCCGGCGAGGCCGACATGACGGTGGGCGACCGTCACAGCTCGGGCCGCTATGCGGTGGAGAACAAGCGGGCCCTGCACGGGTTCGGCAACCGCCTGGTGCGCGACATGGTCAACTGGCTGTTCCGCGCCCAGCTGGCCGACATCATGAGCGGCTACCGGGTGATGAACCGGCGGTTCGTGAAGGGTTATCCGATCCTGGTGGAAGGTTTCGAGATCGAGACCGACATGACGCTGCATGCGCTCGACAAGCGTTTCCGCATCCTCGAGATCCCCGTGGACTACCGCGACCGTCCCGAGGGCAGCGTGTCCAAGCTCAACACCCTGCGCGACGGGGCCCGGGTGCTCAGCACGATCGGCAACATCCTGCGCCACTACCGGCCGATGATGTTCTTCGGCGCCGCCGCCGCGCTGTGCGCCCTGTTGGGCCTGCTCGCCGCGGTTCCGGTGCTGTTGGACTGGATCCGGTACCAGTATGTGTACCACGTCCCTCTGGCGATCTTCTGCACGGGGGTAGAGATCGTGGCCATCCTGCTGGCGGCAGTGGGCCTGATCCTCGATTCGATCGCCCACCACAACAAGCTCGTCTTCGAGCGCGACACTCTCGCCCGGAGCTTGGAGTGAGGAACCGCCAGACCCGCTTCGGCGCGCCGCCGCGCAAGGCGCTCGTTTCGCGCCGATTTCCTGCATAAGCTCCGCTGCGGCGGCCTTCGGAGCCGCGCGAGCTCGGGGGAACCTATGTCCGGACGGATGGCGCTGGCGGCGGTGCTGCTGGCTGGGGCGGCGATGGCGTCGACGGCCCCGATGTCGAAAGCCTGGGCGCAGGACCGCTGCGCCGATGGGATGACCCTCTACAACGGCAAGATCCACACCATGGACGCCAAGGACACGGTGGTGTCCCAGGTGGCCATCAAGGCCGGTAGATTCTCCCGCGTCGGCGCCCAGGCCAAGCTCACGCCCGGTCCCTGCGTCATCGACCTCGAGGGCAAGACCGTCGTCCCTGGACTGATCGACAACCACAACCACTTCATCCTGCTCGGCGAGCGTCCTGGCCACGACGCGCGGCTGGAGGAGGCGTTCTCGGTGGCCCAGGTGCAGGCGGCCATCAAGGCGCGGGCGGCGACCGTACCGGCCGGCGGCTGGGTCACCGCCATGGGCGGCTGGTCCCCGCTGCAGCTGGCCGAGAAGCGCATGCCGACCCTGGCCGAGCTCGACGCGGCCGACAGCGCCCATCCGGTGCTCGTCTACACCAGCTTCACCGGCCCCGCCGCCGCCAACTCCAAGGCCAGGGACTACCTCGCCGCCCACGGGGTGCAGGTGGGCGCCGACGGCGCGATCGCCGCGAATGCCCCCTCGCTGGCCGCCCGCAAGGCCCTGCTGGCCATCCAGACCGACACCGACCGCGAGCAGGGCGTGCTCGACGCCATGGCCTATTCGGCGCGCTTGGGCCTGACCACCAATGTCGACATGGGCGAGTTCGTCGAACCGGGCACGCGCGACATGAAGGACAGCTTCATGGCCGAGACCCTGGCTTCGGGCGACCCGTTCAAGATGTACGACCCGTTCCTGAAGCTGCACCGTGAGGGCAAGCTCACCACCCGCCTGCGGGTGTTCTTCCTGCAGATGGACCAGGGAAACGACTTCCCGATGACCCGCGAGCGGGTGCTGAACCAGTTCGACCGCTTCGGCGACGACATGATGAAGGTGTCCGGCATCGGCGAGTTCGCCACATCCTGGTCGCTGTTCGGCAAGGTCGAAGCTCCGGCCAACTATGTGCCGGCGCTCAAGTTCATCGCCGCCCACGGCTGGGCCTTCCAGCAGCACAGCCTGTCGCTGGCCGAGGACCAAGTGATCGCCCAGGCCTTCGAAGAGGTGAACAAGGAGACCCCGATCGCCGATCTGCGCTGGTCCGACGCCCACGTGCCGCACATCGACGAGGCCACGGTGATGAGGCTCAAGGCGGTGGGCGCGGGCATTGCCCTGCACCCCTTCCAGTACCTGCCCAACCCCAACCAGTCCAAGGGGCCGCCGGTGCGCATGATCCTGAAGAGCGGCATCCACGTGGGCGCCGGCTCGGACTCGGCCCAGATCTCCACGCTCAACCCGTGGAACATGATCTACTACCTGGTCACCGGCATCGACGCCGCCGGCCGGCCGACCAACGCCGACGACACCATCGGCCGAGAACGGGCCCTGCGCCTCTACACCGCCGACAACGGCTGGTTCCTCAAGGAGGAGGACCGGCTGGGCTCCATCGAGACCGGCAAGCTCGCCGACCTCGTGGTGCTGAGCGCCGACTACTTCGACGACAAGGCCGTACCGGACTCAGACATCCGCAAGCTGCACTCGGTGATGACGGTGGTCGGCGGGAAGGTGGTCTGGCGGGAAGGCAAGTAGGCGTCCCGCCTGCACGCTCGGCACTCCGGGGCGGCCTGGGCGTTCCCCTTCCGGATTGGGAAGAGGAGACCTCCCATGCGCACCACCGCCATCGGCCTTGCCGCCGTCGCCGCCAGTTGCCTCGCTTTCGCCCTGCCCGCCTACGCCCAGCGCGGAGGCGGCGGCTCCCCTGCCGGGTCTTACGCCGCGACCTGTCGGGACAGCACCGTCTCGCGCGGGGTGCTGTCGGCCCGTTGCCTGGACACCCGTGGCCGGCTGCACAGCACGAGCCTCGGCTACGCCAGCTGCCGCGGCGACATCGCCAACATCAACGGCGCTCTCAGCTGCAACGGCGGCGCCCCCGCCGCCGGCCGGTCCGGCGACTACTATCCGCAGGGCGCCGACCAATCCCGCCGGGAATCGCGCGACCGTGGACCGACCGGCGCCTACCCCGATCGCGGCGGCCGCTAGGCGCGCCGACATCCGCAGGTTGCAACCGCGGTTGACGACTATAAATCTCGGAGCGATCCTGAGGTCTGGGAGCTGAGGGACAGGCGCCGGCGCATCGCAGACCGGACCATTCCCAACAGCGGAGGTCGGGGCAAGCACGCCTCAGGAAATGCGCGGTCGGCGATCGGCCCGGCGGTGTGCCTGGCTGCCGCCGTCTGGAGCCTGAGCGGCGGGGCGGGGTCTGGGACAGACGACACCTCGCGGTTGAACCCCGTCACCGCCACTCGCGTCTTCTTCATGAGCCTGGCCGGGCAGCCGCTGAAGCGCTTCGAGCTCAGCTTCTCGACGTCCGCAGGCCCCCGTCTGACGACCCAGAAGGAGGCTCTGGCCGCAGAGGCCGCGGCCCGTTAGCCGTCAGCGCGCCCTGCGCGTCACCAGCGCGGCGAGAAGATGTTGGAGATGCCCTGGGCCAGCAGGTCTCCGGCGGCTACGCCCGCCGCCATCTGTCCCGCGCTGCGCAGGAAGCTGCCGAGGCCGCTGTTGGCGGCGAACGGGCTCGATTGCACCGGCGCGCCCTGGGGGCCCGCCCAGGGGGAGGCGGAGGGCGCCGGCTGGGGCAGGAAGCTGATGGCGGGCTGGGCCTGCTGCTGGGCCTGGAGCTGGGCCTGGGCGGCGTGTAGCGCCTGGTCCGACAGGATGGCGTGCTGCACCAACAGATAGGCTGCCGCCGGATTGCGCTGCATCGCCTGCTGGATCATGGCGTCCGCCTCGGGATCGCGGGCCGCAGCGGGGGTCTCGGCAAGGTCGGCCAGGAAGGCCTGAAGGATGTTGCGTTCGTCGGGGGTCATGGGGAGGCTCCTCTAGCGGCCGCGATCCTACGAACGGCCTTGGCGTCGCGCCAGAGCGGGGCCATGTTCATGGCGTGACCGTCGGCGTCTTCGATCTCTTCAAGCTGGGTGTGGGGCCGTCCAGCTCCCATACTATGGGCCCCATGACGGCGGCTGCCCGCTTCGCCGCGCGGCTGCGCGGGCAGGGCCTGCTGGCCCGCACCGCCCGAGTGGAGATCAAGCTCTACGCTTCCCTGGCCTTGACCGGACGCGGCCACCACACCGACCGGGCGGTGATCCTGGGCCTGATGGGCCATGAGCCGGCGACCCTGGATCCCGATGCGGGCGAGACGGCGTTGAAGGCGGTGGCGGGCGAGCGCCGGCTGCGGCTGGGCGGCGACGGCGACCACATCATCGGCTTCGACGCCGAGCGCGATATCGTGTGGGCCCGTCGCGAGCGCCTGCCGCAGCATCCCAACGCCGTGACCTTCACCGCCTTCACCGCGGCCGATGAGCCGCTGGCAAGCCGGACCTACTTCTCCGTCGGCGGCGGCTTCGTGCGCGACGAGGAAGAGATCGGCCGCAACGCGCCGGAAGGAACCGAGGCCGAAGTCCCGCATCCCTTCGAATCCGGCGAGACCCTGCTGGCGGCGGCTCGTTCGTCGGGCTTGTCGATCGCCCAGTTGATGATGCAGAACGAGCTTGCCGGCCGCCCTGCCGAAGAGGTCGAGGCGGGCCTCGACCGCATCATCGCCGCCATGGACGCCTGCATCGAGCGCGGCATGCGCCAGCACGGCGAGCTGCCGGGCGGGCTCAACGTTCGCCGCAGGGCGGCCCAGGTGCGCGAGGCGATCCTGGCGCGCATGGAGCACAACGTCGCCGATCCCCTGGCGGCCATGGACTGGGTCAACCTGTGGGCCATGGCGGTGAACGAGGAGAACGCCTCGGGCGGCCGCGTCGTGACCGCCCCGACCAACGGCGCGGCGGGCATCGTCCCGGCCGTGCTGCGCTACTACGCCCGCTTCCACCAGGGCTCGCGCCAGGGCGCGCACGACTTCCTGCTCACCGCCGCCGCCATCGGCGCCCTGTACAAGCGCAACGCCTCGATCTCCGGCGCCGAGGTCGGCTGCCAGGGCGAGGTGGGGGTGGCCTGCTCGATGGCGGCGGCGGGCCTGTGCGCCGCGCTCGGCGGGACCAACGCCCAGGTCGAGAACGCCGCCGAGATCGGCATGGAGCACAACCTCGGCCTCACCTGCGACCCGATCGGCGGCCTGGTGCAGATTCCCTGCATCGAGCGCAACGCCATGGGCGCGATCAAGGCGATCGACGCCGCGCGTCTGGCCCTGCTCGGCGACGGCACGCACAAGGTCAGCCTCGACAAGGTGATCGCCACCATGAAGCGCACCGGCGAGGACATGAAGGAGATCTACAAGGAGACCTCCCTCGGCGGCCTGGCGGTCGGCCTCGCGGTCAACCGCGTCGAGTGCTGAACGACGACCAGGGGGCCTGCGGGCCGGCCGCCGACGGGCCTCGCGTGCGCCACGTCTTATGGTAGCATCGCCCGGAAAACCGGGAGGCGAGGCTGTGCTGGGGCCCATATTCGCGTGTCTGTTCAACTGCGCGCCGGCCGTGGTGGTGACGGTCGAGTCGCACGCCAAGGCGGCGCCGGCGGCTGGGACCCAGGTCTTGCTGAGGCCGTTCGACCCGCGCATCTCGGCGACTGATCCGACCTACCTCTACGTCGCCAAGGTGGTCTCGAAGGCCCTGGAGCAGAAGGGCCTGAAGCCGGTTCAGGCCGCCGGCGACGGCCTGGCCGTGGTTGAGATCGAGTGGAGCCAGGACGGGGCCAAGATCGTCACGCGGACGCTGCAGGCTCCCGAGACCGGCGGCTCCTTCCGCACCCCGCCGGCCGGCCCGCAAGGGACCGTATACGGCATGGGCGGCGGCCCGAACGAGGCGGGGATGGCCTCGACGCGCGACGCCCGCCCCGGCGGCCTGGGGACCGACGACAGCAGGGTCCAGAAGCTCACCCGCTATCCCTGGACCATCGCGCTGAAGGGCCTGAGCCCGGCGGGGCCCGCCAGCCCGCCTCTGTGGACCGTCAGCGCCAGCGGCGACAGCGTCAGCCAGGATCCGGCCGACATCGTGCCCGAGATGATCGCCGCGAGCCTGCCGCTCCTCGGCGCCGACAGCGTGCGCAAGGATGTCCGGGTTTCGGCCTCCGACGCATCGGTGAAGTCCATCTCGCCGCCGCCCGGCGTCTAGGCGCGACGGCCGTTCCGGCCGCTTGGCCGCGACGGAATCTGCACACCGGGGGATGGCATGCAGGGAAGTCTGGATCGGCCGCCGATCGTGGTGCGCGGCAGCCGTGGGCGCGGCCTCTGGCTGCTGCTCGGCTCGGCGGTGTTCGTCGCCGGCGGCTTCCTGATCGTGGCCCGCGGCGGGCCGTCCGGGACAGGCATCCTGTCGATCGTGTTCTTCGGCCTCTGCGGCGTGGTGGGCGTGGCCCTGCTGATCGCGCCGCCGCGGCTCGAGATAGGCCCCTCGGGGATCGTCCAGCAGGTGTTGTGGCGGACCAGGCGGTACGGCTGGAGCGAGGTCTACAACTTCCGGCCCGTGGTCATCGGCCTGACCAACGCCGCCGTCGGCTTCGACTACCTGGCCGGGCGGCAGGGCCGCGGCGGCCTCGGTCAGCTCAACACCGCCATCGCCGGCGCCCAGGGGACGTTGCAGCCCGGCCTGGAGCTGCCGCCCGCCAGGCTCGCCGACCTGCTCAACGAGGCGCGCGAGCACTGGATCGCCGCCGCCGAGGGCGCGCCGGCCGCCGCCGTGGCGCCGCCGATGCCCCTGCGGGCGTCTCCCTCGCCGTTCTCCCTCGCGGGCTTGGCCGGGATGCGCATCAACCGCAAGGCCTACTGGTTCGCGGTCGTCGGTGTCTTCGCCATTGCGATCGCCCTGTCCTTCGTGCCGGGGGCTCACCGCACGGTCGGAACGGTGACGGGGCTGCTGTTCATCCGCATCTTCGCCGGCCGCCTGCATGACCTCGGCCGCACCGGATGGTGGCAGCTGGGGCTCTACGTGATTCCGCTTCTGGCCCTGGTCCTGGCCTACGCAGGCCAAGCGCCCCTGATCCTGGCCCTCGGCCTGGCGCTGGTAGTCCACATGGCCTTCATCGCCGTGCTCGGCGCCATCCCTGGGCAAGCCGAGGCCAACAGGTACGGCCCGCCGCCTGGCCAGCCCTCGGCCATCGCGGTGTCGGAGGCGTTCCGATAGGGCGCGGGCGGCCCCTTCTGACCGATTTCGGCTCGAACGGTCCTGCCTGGGGCCGCATAGGTGCAAACGTGGGCGGATTCGGCGCTTGAACGCGCCCAACTCCCAGATTCTAAAGCGTGATTCAGCGATCGCGAGGGCCGCCCGACCCCATCGCGCTCAAGGCCGGCGCCCCCCTGTCAGCGAACCGAATTACGGACCAGAGCCAAGACCTTACGACGTGGCCTTGCAATACGTCGTCTCTTAGGCGAGGTTCCCCGCCTATCTGATCGAAAGCGAGTAGACTATGGCGACCGGCACTGTGAAGTGGTTCAACCCCACCAAAGGCTTTGGCTTCATCCAACCGAACGACGGCGGCGCCGACGTTTTCGTGCACATCTCCGCCGTCGAACGGGCCGGACTGGGCTCGCTCAACGAAGGCGACAAGGTCTCGTTCGAGCTGGAACGTGACCGCAAGTCGGGCAAGATGTCCGCCGGGCAACTGCAGAGGGCCTAAGGCCCTCGCCCCGGAACGGGTCGACACCAGCGCGAAATGCGCCGGAAGCGTTCGGGACCTGTGATACAGGTCCCGAATGACCGACCGACCCGAAGATTCGTCCGCCGAGACCCCGATGCAGCGCGCGCTGCGTTTGAAGAAGGCTGCGCAGGGCGCCCGATCCGGCGCGCCTGCGAACGCCCAGTTTCAGCGCGCTCAGATTGCTGGCATCCCTGCCGGCAAATCCAAGCCGCAGATGAGGAAGTAGGCGCGGGCCATGAGTGGGCTCGGGGGCGAAGATGACGACACGGGCTCCGGCTTCGATGTCGACGACTGGTCGCGTCTGGCGGCCTTCACAGGCCGGATCGCGACGCTGGACGACGTCCAGTCCCGCCGCGCTGTGTTCGCGTTCGGCGACACTGCGGATGCGCGTCCGCTGCAGATGGACCTGCCGCAGCCGCTGATCTGGTGGGACGATGATGGCGAGCAGGCGGCCATCGCGGTCCAGGCCGAAATCCACCTCAACGCGGACGGCGAGACCATGGAGGTCCTCGGATTGGTCCTTCCGGACGGCGGCTCGGCCGTGGCGCTTCTGGAAGACGTCGATCTGGTGGACGATTCCGACCCGGCCTGGCGCGAACTGGTGACCCGGGCGGTCGACGTCGGCGCGGCGGACGGCGACTGAAGCGCGGCGCCTGAAGGGCCCCGAGGGAGGGCCTGTTCCTACTCGCCGGGGGTCAGTTCCTTGGCGGCGGGAGCGCCGAGGCCGCGGCGGGGCCGGGCGGGGCCTGTGGTCTCCTCGCCGAAGCGACGGCGCAGCCAGTCGAGATAGACGTAGACCACCGGTGTCGAGAACAGGGTCAGGGCCTGGGACACCAGCAGGCCGCCGCAGATGGCCCAGCCCAGCGGCTGGCGGAATTCCGAGCCCGTGCCGTTGCCCAGGATCATGGGGACACCGCCGAGGAAGGCGCAGGCCGTGGTCATCAGGATCGGCCGCAGGCGCTGGTGCGACGCCGCCACGGCGGCTTCCTCCGGCCCCATGCCTTCCTCGCGTTCGAGTTTGAGCGCCACGTCGACGATCATGATGCCGTTCTTCTTCACGATCCCGATCAGCAGGATGATGCCGATGATGCCGATCACGTCGAGGTCGTGGCCGCCGATCCTGAGGAACAGCAGGGCGCCGACGCCCGCGCTCGGCAGGGTGGAGAGGATCGTCAGGGGGTGAATGTAGCTCTCATAGAGCACGCCCAGGATGATGTAGACCGACAGCAGGGCCGCCACGATCAGCATCGGCATCGACGACAGGCTCTCCTGGAAGGCCGCCGCCGTGCCCTGGAACGAGCTGACCACCGTCTCGGGCGCGCCGAGGTCGGCCTTGGCCTTCTCGATCACCTGGGTCGCCTCACCGAGTGACACGCCGGGGGCGGTGTTGAACGAGATGGTCGTCGCCGGCAGCTGGCTCTGGTGGTTGATCACCGAGGGCCGCACCTTGGTGGTGTCGACCTTGACCAGCATCGACAGGGGCACCGGTTTGCCGGTGCGCGGCGAGTTGATGAAGATCGAATTGAATAGATCGGGCGAGCTCTGCAGCGCGGGGGTCGCCTCCAGGATCACGTGGTAGTTGTTGAGCTGGGTGAAGTACTGCGCCACCTGGCGCTGGCCGACCTGATTGTAGATCGCCGCGTCGATGTCCGACGGGGCGATGCCGAAGCGGCCGGCCGCGTCGCGGTCGATCGTCAGGTTCACCGAACCAGCCGCCGACTCCTGGTCGGAAATGACGTCGCGCAGCTGGGGCAGGTTCTGCAGCGCGATGACCAGGCGCGGCGCCCAGTCGTTGAGCTCGTCGATGTCTCCGTCGGACAGGGTGTACTGGTACTGCGCCCGGGCCTGGCGCCCGCCGATGTTGATGTCCTGCTGCGGGGTCAGGCCCACTCGCACCCCGACCACGCGCGCCAGCTTGGGCCGCAGTCGTTCGATGATCTGCGCCACGCTGGCCTTGCGACCATTGTCCCGGGTGCGCAGGGCGGCGTTCACCTGGGCCTGGCTGAGATTGCCGCCGACGGAGTAGTCGGATTCCATCATGTCGGGGTCGCTGGTCAGGATCTTCGCCACCTGCATGATCTTGGCCTCGGCCACGGGGAAGCCACTGCCCTGCGGCAGGGAGATGGCCGCCTGGACGAAGCCGGTGTCCTGCTGCGGGAAGAAGCCCGTATGCGCGGTGACGTAGAGGACCACGGCCAGGATGGCGGTGGAGAGGAACACGGCCATGGTCAGGGGCTTGTGGCGCATCACCACGTCGAGCCAGCGGGCGTAGCCGCGCTCCAGGGCGTGGAAGCCGGCCTCCAGGGCCTTCATGATCGGGTTCTTCGGCGGCTCGGGCGCCTTGAGGAACTTGCCGCACAGCATCGGCGTGAAGGTCAGTGACAGGCACACCGACATCACCACCGCCGCCGACAGGGTCAGGGCGAATTCGCGCATCAGCCGGCCGACCACCCCGCCCATGAACATCAGCGGGGTGAACACCGCGATCAGCGAGATGGCGATCGACAGGATGGTGAAGCTGATCTCGCCGGCGCCGTTGAGCGCGGCCTGGAACGGCTTCTCGCCATGCTCCACGCGCCGCCAGATCGCCTCGACCATGACGATGGCGTCGTCG
>DASYBX010000013.1:0-22099 GCA_036500495.1 Caulobacteraceae bacterium | reverse complement strand
CTTGTGCACATAGGCCTTGCCGTCCCGCTGCTCGACGTCCCGGCACTTCAGGTCGTTCAGGGCGGGCGGGCGCACGGGCCGGCCGGTGCGCAGGCTGAAGCAGGCGTGATGCCAGGGGCAGCGGATGGTGTCGCCGACCAGCAGCCCCTCGTCCAGCGGACCGCCGTAGTGGGTGCAGTTGGCCTCGACGGCGTAGAGCGCGCCGCCCTGGCGCACCAGCAGCACAGGCTCCTCGCCCACATGGCCCCTGACCATGCCGCCCTCGGCGAGGCTGGACAGAGCAACGCCCTGGGTGAGGTCGGGGCCGGCGGGCTTGTCCTGGGCTTCAGCCATGGCGCGTCTCCTCGTTCATTCCGCCCTTTGACGCCGGGAGGAGCCGCCGGGTTCCCCGGCCGAGGTCAGCTTACGCCCTCGCCGCCTCGAGCGTCATGCCGGCTTGATCGCCTCCAGGGTGATCTGGGTCTCGATCACCACATTGTTCTGGGTGCGCATGATCTCGATCATCTGCGCTTCGCTGATCTGGCCGGCGGCCATGGCGCGCTGGAAGCGCTCCTCGAGGATCACGCTGGCCAGCCGCAGCTCAAAATCGACGTCCAAGTAGTCGGCCAGGGCGGTGTTGGAGCCGCCGATCTCCCGCGCCTGGCGGTTCCGTTCCTTGCTGAACAGCGTCAGCATCTCGGCGGTGACGATGCGGACGTGGGTCGGATCGTTGATGAAGTTGTCGTGGCGGGGATGCGGCACGTCGATCTGCACCTTCGCCCCCGGCCGGCACACCCGGTAGACCTTCTGGATCAGCCGCAGGAACACCTCGGTGTCCGCGCCCATGTGTTCCAGGGCGTGGTGGAAGAGGATCTCGTCGGCCGAGCTGGTCTCGAAGGGCCAGGGAAAGGCCTCGGCGTCCATCACCTGGTCCAGCCCGCAGGCGGCGTATTTGTCCAGGTTGAGGTAGCCCGCCCGCTTGTCGAAGCCGCAACCCACGTTGAGCTTCATCGCCCGCCCTCCCCGTAGTAGCCGGCGTAGGCGTCCCAGAAGGCGCTTTCCGACCAGCCGTAGTCCGCTGGCTCGACCGGCTGCAGGTTGTAGCGCTCCAGGGGCTCGGTCGAGTCCTGCCGATCCGCCAAGCTGAGCGCGCAGGCCCAGCCCGTGCGGGCCCGCGTCTCGCGCGCCATGCGCAGGAAGAAGGCGCCCACCGGCCCGGCGTAGACCGAAGGCGAGACATGGGCGCCCAGGGTTCCTCCGGCGGCCCGCGCATAGACATGGCCCAGGAGGTCGACCGGGGTGTTGTCGCGGCCGTAGAGCGGGTGCGACACGTGCACGGCCTCGCCCCGGCTCCAGCGGGTCATGACGGCGCGCTGGAAGGTCTGGCCCTCGAACGGGCCGAACGGGTTGGGCACGACGAACTTGACCATAGGCAGGCCGGCGCGATCGCATTCGCCCTGGAAGGCGCGGGCGGTCAGGGTCTTGGACAGGCCGTAGGGGCTGAAGGCGGTGAGAGGGAGGGTCCCTCGCCCCTCGCCCTCCTCGAACACCGAGCCCGTCAACACCAGCCGCTGCACGCCCGCCGCCCGGGCGGCCGCGAGCGTCGCGGCGGCGTTGAAGGTGTTGCCGGCCACGGCCTGCGCGACGTCGAAGTCGGGCGATTTGTGGTTGGCCGCCTCGGCGGCGTGGTGGCAGAGCACGTCGAAACCCCCCGCCAGCACATCCAGGAACGCCTGGGAGCCGAACGGTGCGGCGGGAACGATGTCGGCGACCTTGGCGGCCTCGGCCATGCGCGCCTGGCGCAGGGGGTCGTCGTAGGTGATTGCGCGCAGGGGAGCGACGACATCGCATCCGGCCGCCTTCAGGGCGCGGGCGAACCACAGGCCGGTGAAGGAGGAGATGCCGGTGAACAGGACGCGCATCGCTACAGCCGCACCGGCTCGAAGTCGGTCAGCAGCGGCAGGGCGCGGTCGCGGTCGTTGATGACGATGTCGGCCTCGTCGATCGGCCAGTCGATGCCGATGGCCGGGTCGTTCCAGCGTATGCCCCGCTCGCACGCCGGGGCGTAGTAGCCGTCGCACTTGTAGAACACCTCGGTGTCCGGCTGCAGGGTGACGTAGGCGTGGGCGAAGCCGCGCGGGCAATAGAGCTGGCGCCCGTTGTCGGCGGTGAGCTCCGCCCCGACCCAGCGGCCGAAGGTGGGCGAGCCGGCGCGCACGTCCACGGCCACGTCGAAGATAGCGCCCTTCAGGCAGCGCACCAGTTTGGAGATCGGCTCGGGCGGAACCTGCAGGTGCAGGCCGCGCAGGGTGCCGCGCTGGGCCGAGTAGGCCTGGTTGTCCTGCAGGAAGGCGTCATTGACGCCCGCCGCCGCCAGCTCGCGCGCCTTGTAGGCTTCGCTGAACCAGCCGCGGTCATCGCCGAAGCGGCGGGGGGTGATGAGCAAGACCTGCGTGATCGCGAGGCTTTCGACCTGCATGCCCCTAGTCCTCCTGTCCCGGCTCCAGCCACGATCGGGCGGTCCTGCCGATCACCAAGGGGTTCAGCGCGGCCGCCACGTCCTCGGCCGCCCGGGTCCCCAGCTGTTGCCGCCGGGCCGGATCGTCGATCAGGCCCTTCAGCTTGGCCGCCGCGTCCTCGATGTCGGCTTCCGCCCAGCGGCCTCCCCGGTAGAGGCCCTGGGAGTCCGCGACGGGAACGAGCGTGTAGTCGACCAGGGCGCTGTTGTCAGGGGTCATGAAATCGAGGTTGGCGGACCAGCCGGTGGCGACCACCGCCTTGCCCTGCGCCATGGCCTGGGCGGGCAGCAGGCCGAAGCCTTCGGACCGGTGCAGGGACAGCACCACGTCGGCGCTGGCGACCAGGGCGCCCATCTGGCGGCCGGTCAGCCATTCGGTCATCAGCCGCACGTCGCCCGGCTTGCCGCTCTCAGTCTCGCCGATCTCGGCCCTGAGCGCGTCGATCAGGTGGGGGGCGCCCTCCACGCCCGCGGCCTTGCACACCATCACGGCCTTGCCGTCGGTGTTGGCCAGGCGGAAGGCCTGGACGGCGGCGATCGGGTTCTTGCGATGGAAGCCCGAGCGGACGTCGAAGGCGGTCAGCACCACCACCTTGTCGTCCGGCAGGCCGAAGGCCGCCCGGTCGGCCACGGCCTGGGAACGACCCACCGGGCAGGGCAGGATGCGGACCGGCAGGCCGGCCGGCGCCCGCCGTGCCACCGCCTCGGCCACGAAACGGCTGCCCGCCCAGACCTCGTCGACATAGCCCATCGCCGGCCGCCAGCTGCGCGGAACCGACTCCAGCTCCCAGAACCAGGCGCCCACGCAAAAGCGGCTGCGGAAGGGTCCGTGCCCGGTCATGGCGACCAGCTGCACCAATTCGTGCGGATTGAGGAAGATCACCAAGCTCTCGGCCCCCGCCGGAGGCTGCGGCGAGGCCTGGCAGTCGAGCCGCACCTCGTGGCCGAACAGGGCGCTGATGTCCCATTCCACCACCTCCGCCCCGGCCAGGCGCAGGGCCGCGGCGAAGGCCCGCGCCGCCTCGCCTATGCCCAGCACCGAGCCGTGGAAGCCCGCCACGCAGACCGGTCCCGGCCGCGGGGCCTGTCGCCGCCGGCTCCTGCCGTGCTTGAAATAAGCCGTCGCGCGGAAGCCGACGCTCGCGCCCCGGCGCAGCCGATGCATCACGGCGGGACTGAACGGCAGGGCGCGGCCGAGCCACCGGAGGCGGTTCACCAGGCTCATGCGACAGGGGAACGGCAGGTCATCGACGCTGCTCTAGCTCCTTTCGGCGCGAACCGGTATCCCTTGCGCATGAGCGAAAAGGGCGGCGCCGCCGACGTCAGCGTGGTGGTGGTGACCTATGAGAGCGGGCCGACGCTCGGCCGCTGCCTCGAGGCCCTGAAGGCGCAGACCGCCCAGGGTTTGGAGGTGATCCTCAGCGACAACGGCTCCAGGGACGGGGCGGCCCAGGCGGCGGCCGCGGCCGATCCGAGTCTGGTGCTCATGGCGAACGGCTCCAACCTCGGCTTCGCCGCCGGCAACAACCGGGCCGCCGAGCGCGCCAAGGGCCGCTGGCTCGTGCTGCTCAACCCCGACGCCTATCCCGAGCCGGGGTTCGTCGAAGCCCTGCTCGCCGCCGCCGCCGACCATCCGTCCATCCGCTGCTTCACCGCCCGCCAGCGCATGGCCGAGGATCCCGCGCGGCTCGACGGCCTGGGCGACGCCATGACCGCGATCGGCTTCCCGTTCCGCGGGGACTACGGCAATCCCGATCCGGGGCCGATCGGGCCGGCCGAGGTGTTCTCGCCCTGCGGCGCGGCCATGATGATCGCGCGGGACCTGTTCCTGGAGATGGGCGGCTTCGACGAGCGCTTCTTCTGCTACTGCGAGGACGTCGACCTGGGCTACCGCCTCAGGCTCAGGGGCGAGCCGGTGCTGCTGGCGCCCCACGCCGTGGTGCGCCACGAGGGCTCGGTGTCCACCGGCGGGCGGCGCTCGGACTTCTCGCTCTACCACGGGGCCCGCAACCGCCTGTGGCTCTATGCAAAAGACACCCCGCCGCTGCTGTTGTGGCTGACCCTGCCCTTCCACCTGCTCGCCACCGCCTCGATGTGGCTGAGGGCCGCGATGAAGGGCCATGGCGAGCCGGTGGAGCGAGGGCTGGAGGACGCGGTCAAGGGCCTGCCGGACATCCTGCGTAGCCGCGCCGAAGTCCAGCGCGCCCGTAAGGCGAGCTCGCACGACATCGCCGTGATGATGGTGTGGAACCCGCTCGACGCCCTGCATCGCCGTGGGCGGCTGCGCCGGGCCTCGCCGCGCTAGCCGGTCATGGCCTCGATCAGCCGGCCCATGAACTGGGCGCCGCGCTGCATCTGGCTCAACTCCACATATTCGTCCGGCTGGTGCGCCTGGTCGATCGAGCCCGGGCCGCAGATCACGGTGGAGAAGCCGGCCTCCTGGAACTGCCCGGCCTCGGCGGCGTAGGACACCACCCGGCCGGGGCCGTTGTCGCCGGCCAGCAGCCGCGCCAGGCTTTCGGCGGCGCCGTCGATCTCGGGGGCGAAGGCGGGCGTGGCCGAGCGCTGGTCGATGCGCACCCCGGCCTCGGGCGCGCGGGCCTTGAGCCCGGCGTCCAGGGTGCGGGCGGCGGCGAAGAAGTCCTTCAGCAGCACCTCCGGGGCCAGTCCCGGCGGGCAGCGCAGGTCGAAGGTGAAGCGGCATTCGCGGGCCAGGATGTTCACGGCCGTGCCGCCCTGGACCAGGCCGATGGTCAGGCTCGCGCCCTTGGGCGTGAACGGCGAGGCCGGGTCGGCCTCCCGCTCCAGCCGTTCCGACAACTCGGTCAGCAGGTTCATCAGCTTCACCGCCGCCATCACCGCCGAGACGCCCAGATGGGTCAGGCTGGAGTGAGCCTCGTGGCCGGTCACGGTCACGGTATAGACGCTGATGCCCTTGTGCCCGCGCACCGCCTCCATGTTGGTGGGCTCGCCGACGATCACGGCCCGGGGCCGTGGCAGCTCACGCGCGATCGCCGCGATCATCGACGGCGCGCCCAGGCACCCCACCTCCTCGTCGTAGGAGAAGGCCAGGTGCACCGGCCGCGCCAGGGGCGCCCTGGCCAGTTCCGGCGCCGCCGCCAGGGCCAGGGCCAGGAATCCCTTCATGTCGCAGGTCCCCCGGCCGTAGAGGCGTCCGCCCCTGGGGGTGAGAGTGAAGGGGTCCGAGGTCCAGGGCTGGCCGTCCACCGGCACCACGTCGGTGTGGCCCGAGAGCACGATGCCGCCTTCCACCGCCGGTCCGAGGGTGGCGAACAGGTTGGACTTGGTCCCGTCCCCGTTCGGCACCCGCCGCCCGGTCACCCCCATAGTGGCCAGCTGCGCCTCGACGAACGTGATCAGCGCCAGGTTGGAGCCGCGCGAGGTGGTGTCGAAGGCCACCAGCTTGGCCAGGATATCGATGCTGCGCTCGGCGAGGGCTTCGGTGTCGACCATCCGGCGACCCTAGCCCACGCCGTCGCCGGACGGAAATCGCCGCGGCCGGCCGTCGCGATTTCTTGGCTTCGGCCCGGCGCATCCGGCTGTTATTTTGGCGAGGCTTTCCCAGGGGTTGCGCCAGATGAGCAGCTACGAACTCTTCAATCGACTGCCGGTCGGGCCGATCGCGATCGTGCTCCTGGCCGCGATCGTCTACGCGACCTTCAACGTCTATATGCGGAACCGTGGCCAGAAAGGGATCGCCAGCCAGATCGTGCTCTACGCGGTCCTGGCCGTCCTGTTCGCGATCGACTTCTTCATGATCCTGAAGCGCGATGGCTTCCGCGCCTCCTGGACCCTCACCTTCTGGCTGACCCTGGCCGCCTTCATGGTCGGCGAACGGATTGGCCGGTGGAGCTCCAGCCTCACCGCCGCCGAGACGCCCGAGCGCGAGGAAGCGCTGAAATAGGCGCGAAGATTGTTCAGGCTTGCCCCGGCGGCCCGTCGTGCTTGAGCACGCCCAGCAGCTGGACGCGGAACTTCAGCACGCTGTTGGCCGGGATCGGGCCCTTGGGCTCTTCGCCGTAGCCGAGCTGGGGCGGAATCCACACGATCCACTCGTCGCCGGGCTTCATCAGCCCCAAGGCCTCGGTCCAGCCCGGGATCACCTCGTCCAGTCCGAAGGTGGCCGGCTCGCCGCGCTTGAACGAGGAATCGAACACCTCGCCCGAGAGCAGCGTGCCCTCGTAGTTCACCTTCACCTCGTCCATCGGGCGGGGCTTCTCGCCACCGGCCGGGCCGGAGCTGACGATCTTGTACTGCAGGCCGTCGGGCAGGGTGGTCACTCCCGGCTCCTTGGCGTTCTTGGCCAGGAAGGCGGCGTTGGCGCTGGTGTCGGCCGGCGGCTTGGCCTGGCCATTCTTATGGCAGGCCGCCACCGACAGGGCGATCAAGGCGAAGACGGCGGTACGGCGGAGCATCAGATAGACCTTTCGGCGCTTAACGCGCGCAAGTAGCCGCTAGGCGATGGCGCAAATCAAAATCAAACCGCGCGCGGCGGATATCCCGCCGCCCTCAATGCGTCGATGATTTCCTGGGTGTGCAGGGCGTCGCGGGTTTCGATCATCACGTCGAATTCCGCCCCCTTGGCGGGCACGTCGAGCGCCAGGCGGTTGTGGGCCACCTCGATGATGTTGGCGCCGTGCGCCCCGATGGTCTGGGACACGGTGGCCAGAAGGCCCGGCCGATCGTCGCCGATGATGCGCAGGGAGACGATGCGCTGGGCGCGCACCAGCTCGCGCGTCAGCACCGAGGCCAGAAGGCGCGTGTCGATGTTGCCGCCGGTCAGGATCAGGCCGACCGTCCTGTCCTTGAACCGGCCTGGATCGGCCAGCAGGGCCGCCAGCGAGGCGGCGCCCGCGCCCTCGGCGATGGTCTTCTCGACATTGGCATAGAGGGCCACGGCGCGCTCGAAGTCCGGCTCCTCGATCAGCATCACCGAGTCGAGCAGCGGCCGGGCGATGGCGTAGGTCAGGTCGCCGACCTGTTTCACCGCGATGCCCTCGGCGATGGTCGAGCCGCCGCTCTGGGTGTTGACCCCGCGCATGCGGGTGGTGAACGAGGGGTACATGGCCGGCTCGCAGCCGATGATGTGGATGTCCGGCTTGATCGACTTGGCCGCCGTGGCCACGCCGGAGATCAGACCGCCGCCGCCGATCGGCACCGGCAGGATCTCGAGGTCGGGCGCGTCCTCCAGCATCTCCAGCGCGATGGTGCCCTGGCCGGCCATCACGTCGTAGTCGTTGAACGGATGCACGAAGATGAGGCCGCGATCCTCGGCCATCTTGAGGGCGAAGGTCTGGGCGTCGTCGAAGCTGTCGCCCTCCATCACCACCTCGGCGCCGTGGCCGCGGGTCTGCTCCACCTTCACGAACGGCGTGTTGCGCGGCATGACGATGGTCACCGGGATGCCGAGGCGCGCGCCATGGTAGGCCAGGCCCTGGGCGTGGTTGCCGGCCGAGGCGGCGATCACGCCGCGCTTGCGGTCTGCGGCGGGCAGCAGCAGCAGCTTGTTGAGCGCCCCGCGCTCCTTGTAGGCGGCGGTGAACTGCAGGTTCTCGAACTTCACCCACACCTGCGCCCCGGTGATCTCGGACAGGGTCCGCGAACGGCGCATGGGAGTGCGCTCGACGTGGCCTTTCAGCCGCTCGGCCGCTGCTTTGATGCTGTCGAAGGTCAGGGTCATGGGGTAAAGCCGGAAAAAGTCGCGCAACCTAGCGGCGCTGGGGCTCCAGGGCAATGATGCGGTCCGGCCAGATCATCGAGCGGGTTTTCAAGACGTGAGCCGGTTGGCGTCCTGGGTAGGCGGCCGTTCGATGCTGACGGCCCTGATCGTGGCCTGCGCCTTCTTCATGGAGAACCTGGACGGGACGATCATCGTCACCGCCCTGCCGCAGATGGCCATGAGCTTCCACATCGACCCCGCGCGCCTGAGCCTGGGGGTCACCGCCTATATGCTGGCGGTGGCGGCGGGGATCACCGCCTCGGGCTGGATGGCCGACCGGGTGGGCGCGCGCAACCTGTTCTGCGCCGCCATCGGCATGTTCACCATCGTCTCGATGCTGTGCGGCCTGGCGCCGAGCTTCCCGACCTTCATCGCCGCCCGCATCCTGCAGGGCGCCGCCGCGGCGATGATGAGCCCGGTCGGGCGTCTCGTGGTGCTGCGCACGTCGGAGAAGAAGGATTTGCTGCGGGCGCTGTCGGCCCTGGTCTGGCCGGCGCTGTTCGCCCCCGTTCTGGGGCCGCCGCTCGGCGGCTTCATCACCAGCGCGTCGTCCTGGCGCTGGATCTTCTACGTCAACCTGCCTTTCGGCCTGATCGGCATGGCCCTGGTGCTGGCCTATATCCCCAACCAGAAGAGCGAGGAGAAGACCCCGTTCGACACGGCCGGCTTCCTGCTGATGGCGATGGCGCTCGGCTGCCTGACCTATGGCCTGGACCTGATCGGCCAGCGCCAGGCGTCGAGCCTGGCCACGGGGGCGGCGCTGCTGCTGGCCTCGGTCGTGATCGGCTTCCTGGCCGTGCGCCACGTGCGCGCCGCGCGCCATCCCCTGGTCAGCCTCGGCGCCCTGAAGCTGCGCAGCTTCTTCGTCAGCTGCGTCTCCGGCGGCACCCTCTCGCGCGCGGCGATCAGCGCCACGCCCTTCCTGCTGCCCCTGATGTTCCAGCTCGGCTACGGACTCAGTCCCGTGCGCTCGGGCCTGCTGCTGCTGGTCTACATGCTGGCCAACCTGGTGATGAAGAGCATCACCAACCCGATCCTGACCCGCTTCGGCATCAAGGCGGTGCTGGTGTGGAACGGGCTGA
The DNA here is from genome assembly GCA_036500495.1 of Caulobacteraceae bacterium. Taxonomy (GTDB): domain Bacteria; phylum Pseudomonadota; class Alphaproteobacteria; order Caulobacterales; family Caulobacteraceae; genus BOG-938. The sequence goes on along the minus strand of DASYBX010000013.1, from coordinate 12,780 downwards.
TCGCCTCGGCCTTCATCGCCGCTTGCGCCCTGGTCTCCCCTGCCGCGCCGGTGCTCCTGACCTGGGCGATCCTGGCGTTCGCCGGGGCCAGCCGTTCGATGCAGTTCACCGGCCTGACCATGGTCACCTTCGCCGACGTGAAGCCCGAGCAGCGCCAGCCGGCGGCGGTGGTCTCGGCCTTGACACAGCAGATCGGCATGGGCGCCGGGGTGGCGGTGGGGGCCCTGCTGCTCACCTTCAGCCAGAGGCTGCGCGGGTCCGCCGTCCTCACCGCCGCGGACTTCCAGGCCGCCCTTGTGCTGGCGGGGGTCTTGAGCGCCCTGGCCGTGATCTCCTACATGACCCTCGATCCGGACGCCGGGGACGAGATCAGCGGACACAAACGGTTGCAGTCCGCCGCGTCCGCCGCCCCAAAGGCGCCGTCGGGTTGAGATACCGGGGCCACCGATGAGACCTCTTCGCACCCTGGCCGCGCTGGCCGCCTGCGCCGAACTGGCGGCCGTCCCGGCCCTGGCTCAGGTCCCGGCCGCGCCTGCGCCGATCGCCCAGCCGGCTCTCGGCGGCGAAGCGGGGATCGACGACCCGAACCAGGTGTCCGAGCTGGTGGTCGTGGCCCATCCCCAGGGGCCGCCGATCTGGACGGTGACCTACAAGGGCGCCGAAATGACCATCATCGGCTCGGTCACGCCCATCCAGCAGCAGCAGAGATGGGACCGGCGCCAGACCATGGCCGCCCTGCAGGGCGCGCGGCTGGTGATCCTGCCGCCCACGGTCGGGCTCGGCCCGGTGCAGGTCCTGGCCCTGGTCACCGCCAATGTCTGGCGCGTGCGCACCCTCGGCGACCTGGAGCCGCGCCTGCCGCCGGACCTGCGCGCCCGTTTCGTGGCGGCGCGGGAGGCGGCCCGCCAGCCGGCCTCGCGCTACGCCCACTGGAAGCCGGCGGTGGCGGGCCAGCTGCTGCTGGCGGACTCGCGCCACACCTTCGGCTATTCCATGGGCAAGCCCGGCACCACCATCGCCAAGATCGCCAAGGGCATGGGCGTCCCCACCCGGGTGATCAGCCACTATTCGATGAACGGCCTGATCGGCGTGGCCACCAAGCTCGACGACAAGGGCAACCTCGCCTGCCTGGACGACGCCCTGGCCCAGGCCAGGTACGAGCAGGACCACGTCGCCGACATGAACGACGACTGGGCCAGGGGCAATGTGCTGTCGGTCAACGCCCGCTACCGCGTCCAGCCGATCCAGCGCTGTCTGATGATGGCGCCCAGGGCCCGCGCGGAGATCGAGAAGGCCATGGCCGACGCAGCCGACCGCCTGTGGGCCGAGCTGCAGAAGCCGGGCAAGACCGTGGCGGTGATGGACATGGCCTGGCTGCTGCCCAAGGACGGCCTGCTCGACCGCCTCAAGGCCCGCGGCGCCCAGGTCGGCGAGCCGGCGCAGCTGACCAGCGCCGCCAAGGCCGAGGGCGACGAGGACAAGGACTGAATCCTCCAGGCGCCACCGCCTGTCGGCGGCTCGGCGCGCTCTAGCGCTTCCTGGCCGGGAACGCCTCGCGCAGCACCTTGGCCCACTCCGCCTCCCAGATCAGCGGGGCGTGGCCGCTGTAGGTGACGTCGAGCTTGCAGGCGGCGAAGGAGGCGGAGGCGAGGTTGCAGGTGCTGCGCGCGCCCTTCACGTAGGGCGGCTCGTAGGACCCGCCCTGCAGCCACAGCTTCAGCTGGCGGTTGCGGAACGGGAATTCGGCCAGGCCCGGCGGGGAGAAGGCCGCGACCTGGATCGCGGCGGGGCCGTCATGGGTCACCGCGTCCAGCGCCCAGTCGCCGCCCGCCCCGATCCCCATCAGCATGCGCTCCTGGGGCTGCTGCGACAGGCGCACCTGCTTCTCCACCTGGGGCAGGGCCTCGCGGCGCAGGAACATCTGGTAGGCGAAGAAGGCGTTCGGGTCCTTGCCGCGCAGGTACTGGCCGTCGCCGGCGCCGAGCGACACGATCGCCACCGGGCGCACCTGTTTCTGCTGGATCAGGGCGTCGGCGATGGCGGCGTAGGGCTTCAGGTCCTCGATCCCCGCGGCGATCACCACCGGCCAGCCGCCGGCCGGCGCCTTGCCGGGCGGCACATAGAGCTCCAGCTTGCGCTGGCCGAGGGTCAGGCCCTTGACCTCCAGGGTGTCGAGCTTGCCGGCCAGGGTCGCGTTCATCGGCGGCGGCCTGGGGGCGTTGGGCCCGCGGTAGACGATCTCGGCGCCGGGATGGCCGCGCAGCCTGAGCTCGATGATCGCCTTGTCGATCTCGGTCAGGCGGAAGGCCGCGCCCCACATCGGCCGGCGGGTGGACAGCGGCACCATGCCCTCCTCCACCGAGCCCTCCAGCACGGCCTCGTCCGACTGGGCGCGGGCGGCGATGTTCAGGGTCTGGCCGTCGACCCAGTAGACGAGGTCCTTGCCGTCCAGGTGTTTCTCGGCGTCGTCTGCCTCGAAGGCGACGGGCAGGCGGCACAGCTCGCCCGGCAGGGGCTTGGGCCCGCAGTCGTCGATCCACTTGGAATGCAGCATGGCCTTCGGCGTCGGCATCTGGGCCAGGGCGGGGGCCGCGAGAAGCGCAAGGGCCATGGCGAGAGCGCGGCCGGCGTGGGATGGGGGCACTAGGCTGACTCTCCGCGGCGAGGGGCCGAGCCCAAGGCCCTAGCCGGCCCCTTTGACGAAAGCTAGGCGAAAGCGCCGGGGCCCGGGTGATCCTGTCCCAAACCGCGCTCGCGCCGCCCGGGGCGGCCTAGAAGGTCTGGAGCGGTGTCGGCGGCGCGGCGGCCACGGCCGCGGAATCCATCGTCCCCTGGACGAGCTCGGCGATCAGCTCTCGCTTGGCCGACCAGCCGTTGGGGAAGGGCGGCGCGGGCGTGGCGGGGGCCGGCACGTAGTCGCCGTGGTCGTGGTCGGTCAGCCGATACCAGGTGGTCTTCGCCAGCGCCGGGGAGCCGGCTTTCAGGCGCGGGCCGTAGAGGCCCAGCGCCTCGTCCCGCCCCGGATCGTCGCGCCACAGGGCCTGCTCCACCGCGTTGCCGGCGGGGAAGTCGCCTGCCAGCACCTTGTCCGCCGTCGAACTGACCACCACGAACCGGCGGAACGCGGCCACGGTGTCGGCGAAGTCGGCCTGGTCCAGGATGTCGTCGGCCACGGCGGCAGCCGTGAGGATGGCGGTGTCGAAGGCGGGCAGGGCATGGCTGTCCTTGCCCGCCAGGGTCGCCCGCACCGTCTCCAGCGCGACCCGCGCGCCCATGCTGTGGGTCATGAACGACACCCGCCGCATCATGGTGGCCGAGCTCCAGATGAAATCGGCGAAGTGGCTCGCCGTCAGGCGGATGTCCGGCAGCAGGAACGGGTAGTTGATCGGCAGGTACCAGTCGCCGGCCCACAGCACCGGGATGATCACGTCCACGTCGGCGATCTGGAGGTCCAGGGGGGTGGCTCCGGTCCCGAGCACGCCCGCGCCGGTGAACTCCTGCGCCATGGCCCCCAGGCTGGTGTAGCCGCTGTCGCGGTTGACGTTGAAGCCGTGCACCAGGAAGCACACGTGCTTGTTCTTCACCAGGGCGCTGACCTCGGTCCAGGTGGCCAGGGTGAAGCCGGGCGCCGGGGACCACACGGTGGGCGGCGCGACCGGATCGACCTTGTACATGGCCGCGGTGGTCACCGCGCTGCACTTCGCCGTCGCCATGTCGCGGAAGCTGAGGACGAACATCAGGGCTTGCCCGTGATCGACTTGAAGGCGGTCAGGGTGTTCTGCATCGCCGACGAGACGTCCTTGGCCACGGGCGCCAGGGGCACGGCCACGATGCCGATGATCAGGGCCACCGGCAGGGGAACAGGCACGCCCAGGCCAAGGTCGAAGCCCACGGCCAGGCCGACGGCCGCCATGCCCGCGATCAGTTTGGCCAAGGCCTCATAGTGCTCTTCCCCCACCTCGAAGGCCGCCTGGACGCGGGCGTCCAGCGCCGTGGCGAACCGGCCGGCCAGGGCCTGGGGCTCGACCCCGCCCGACGGCGGCGGCGGGACCGGCGGAACGGCCTGCAGGGCCGCCGCCAGGGCCGTGGCGTTGGTCTTGGGCGCGCCCGGGGCGTCGATGTCCCACACCGAGTCGATCACCGCCGTGGCGGCCTCCATGCTCATGAACGGCAGGCCCAGGCGGACGCCCTGGCGGATGGTGTCGGGGGCCTGGCCGGTGCTGCGTCCGGCCCGGTACTGGTGGCTGATGATCTCCATGTAGTCGTCGCCATAGGCGACCTTGAGCGCGGGCCCCAGGTGGCGGATGGCCTTCTTCACCGCGCCGAAGCCCGCATAGGGCAGGCCGAATCCGTTGAAGGCGAAGGCCTTGCCCACCGATTCCACGAGGCCGAACGCGGCCACGCCGAAGGCCCCCACGGCGGTCACCGCGGCTCCGAACTGTGACCACTGCAAGTTGAAATCCGCCATCGCCGCCCCCGCGATCCGTCAGAGGATCCGAAACCATGCGGGAAGGGCGCGACCGGCCGACCGACCGAACTGAACGCCCCGATCCCGTCCCGACTCAACTGACGCTAGAAAAATAGGCGAACGTCGTTCCGTCAATAGCCATTCCCGCCGGGATACGCCCAGGCGGTGGTTCAGGCTTCGTCGAACTCCGCCACCAGGTGACCCGGCGCCACCTCGCGCAGTTGCGGCAAGGCGAAGGGGGCGTTCGCGTCGGCCGGCGCGCGCGACTGGAGGAAGCGGAAGGCCGAGCGCGGGTCGAGCGGGCTCGGCGGCTCGCCCTTCAGCTTCACGCGCTGGCGGGTGCGCTCGATCTTCGGGTCCGGAATCGGCGCGGCCGAGAGCAGGGCGCGGGTATAGGGATGGGTCGGATGGGCGTAGAGGCGCTCGCGCGGCCCCTGTTCCATGACCCGGCCGAGGTAGAGCACCATCACCCGGTGGCTGATCTCGCGCACCACGGCCAGGTCGTGGCTGATGAACATCATCGCCATGCCCAGACGCTTCTGCAGGCCGATCAGCAGGTCGATGATCTGTGCGCGGACGGAGACGTCGAGCGCCGACACCGCCTCGTCGCAGATCACCAGGGCCGGATCCAGGATCATCGCCCGCGCGATGCCCACCCGCTGGTTCTGGCCGCCCGACAGCTCGTGCGGATAGCGGTTGATCAGGGCCGGGTCGAGCTCGACCTCCTGCATCATCTCGCGCGCCTTCGCCTCTCGCTGGGCGCGGTCGAGCTGCGGCCGGTGCACGCGCAAGGGCTCGGCGATGGAGTCGCCGATGGTCATGCGCGGGTCGAGGCTCGCCAGCGGGTCCTGGAACACGATCTGCAGGTCCTTGCGCGCCTTGCGCAGGGCCTCGCCCTCGGCCTCGGTGACGTTGCGGCCGAGGATGGTGACAGCGCCGGCGGTGGCCGGGATCAGGTTGATCACCGCCCGCGCCAGGGTCGACTTGCCCGAGCCGCTCTCGCCCACCACCCCCAGGGTCTCGCCTTTGCGCAGGTAGAGGTCCACACCGTCGACGGCGCGCAACTGCACGGGCTTGCCGAACAGGCCGCCGCCCACCGGGAACCACACCTTCACGTCCTTGGCCTCGACGATCACCGGGGCGTCGGCGGCGACCGGATCGGGCGTGGGGCGGCCGCCGCGGTCCGGCCGATCCAGACGGGGGATCGCCTCCAGCAGGGCGCGGGTGTAGGGCGCGGCGGGCTCGGCGAAGATGCGAAGGGCCGGGCCCTCCTCGACATAGGCGCCGGACTTCATCACGCAGACCCGGTCGGCGAGGCGCGCGATCACGCCCATGTCGTGGGTGATCAGGGCCATGGCCGCGCCGGTCTGGCTCTTCAGCTCGGCCATCAGGTCGAGGATCTCGGCCTGGACGGTGACGTCGAGCGCGGTGGTCGGCTCGTCGGCGATCAGCAGCTCGGGACCGGGGGCCATGGCGGCGGCGATCATCACCCTCTGGCGCATGCCGCCCGACAACTCGTGCGGATACTGCTGCAGGCGCCGCGCCGCGTCGGGGATGCGCACCCGCGACAGCCACTCGCGGGCGCACTTGTCGGCTTCGTCGTGCGGCAGGTGCAGGTGGCGGCGCAGGGGCTCGGCGATCTGCTCGCCGATCTTCACATGGGGCGTCAGGGCGGTGAGCGGGTCCTGGAAGATCATCGCCATCTTCGAGCCGCGGATGCGGTTGAGCGCCTTGGGCTTGATGCCGATCAGTTCCTCGCCCTTGAACCGCGCCGAACCCTCGGCCCGGCCGTTCTGCGCCAGCAGGCCCATCACCGCCATGAAGGTTTGGCTCTTGCCCGAGCCGCTCTCGCCGACCACGCCGAGGCATTCGCCGCGCGCGATCTGCAGGCTCACCCCGCGCACCGCCTGGACCAGGCCGTCGGGCGTGGAGAAGCCGATCTTCAGGTTGTCGATGGCGAGGACGGGCGTTTCGGTGGTCAGGGCGCGGCCTCCAGCAGGGCGTCGATGGCGGCGAGGGCTTCGGGTTCGTCCAGCATGGGCGCGTGGCCCACGCCGGGAACCTCGGCGAAGGCCATGGCCGGAGCGGCCTCGCGCATGCGCCCCGCGATGTCGGCGGACAACAGGTCCGAAAGCCCGCCGCGGAGCGTCAGCAGCGGGCGGTTCGCGGCCAGGCCCTTGAACAGCGGCCACATGTCGACCGGCGGCGGGGGCGGCTGCCCCTCGGGCGGCGGCGGCGGCGGTGCGAAGGCCTTGGCGATGGCCGGGTCGTAGTCGAGCACGGGCCGGCCGTCCTTCTCCACGAACAGGCGCCGCGCGAAGGCCGTCCACTGCTCGGGCCCGTAACCGGGGAAGGCGATCTCGTTCAGCTTGCGGGCATAGCCGGCGGCCTGGTGCCAGTCGGCAACCTCGGCGTTCTGGCCGGTGTAGCCGGTGATGCGCCTGATCCCTTCCGGGGCGATTTCCGGGCCAATGTCGTTGAGCACGGCGGCGGCCACCGCCTGGGGCCGCAGGGCCGCGACCACCATGGTGATCAGCCCGCCCATGCTGGTGCCGACGAACACCGCGCGGGCGATCCCGAGCCCGTCGAGCAGGGCCAGCACGTCGCCGGCGTAGGTGGCGGGCACATAGCGCATCGACTGCGGGTCCCGGGCCGACCGTCCGCGCCCGCGCACGTCGATCGCCAGCACCCGCCGGCCCCGGGCGGCGATGTATGGGGCCAGGCTTTCGAAGTCGCGGGCGTTGCGGCTCAGGCCATGCAGGCAGACCACCGGAACCCGGGCCGGGCCGGAAGCGCCGGCGTAGTCGCGGGCGTGCAGGTCGAGGCCGTCGGCGGAAGTCCAGAAGCGGTCGGCGAAAGCCTGTCCCATCTCGTGCCGTCCTCAGTGACCGTTCTTGAACCTGCGGTCGTTGATTTCTTTCTGGCTCAAGGGCTCCGGCGCCGCCTTGGCGTGGGCCGCCTGGTAGTTGGCGACGATCTCGCCGAGGTTCAGGTAGCGCGACACCAGGGTGTCCTTGAACTCGCGCCTGCAGGCCGCGGCCTGCACCGTCGCGGCCGGATCGTCCCGATCGAACGCCGTCCACTCCGCGGCGGTATTGTCCGAGGCGAGCGGCTGCTCCTTGCCGTCGAGCCAGGCGGTGGACAGCACCCTCTGCCTCGGCTGGGCGCAGTCGATCTCCACCCGGCGCTCGACCAGGGCCGCGAGCGTGCCGCCGGCCCGGACCCCGGCGAGGGGCGCCTCGATCACGGTCGCCTGCACGAGGCCCGGCTGGCTGCGGTCGAGCCCGCCGAGGTCCAGCGCCTGGAAGCCCTGGTCGTCGGCGTTCAGCATCAGATAGGGGCGCGCCTGGGCCGGCGCCGTCATGGCGGCCGCGGCGAGGCCGGCGACGAACAGGAGCGGGATCCTAGTCACGGGCGGCTCCTTCGAACTGGCGGGACAGCAGGACGCAGGCGGCGAAGGCCAGGGCCACCAGGCAGATCCACCACTCCTGCCACTGGCTGAAGCTGAAGGCGCCGATGACCATCGCCGACCACGCCGTGGCGCAGCCGACCGCAGCATACAGCCGCCGGCCGCCCGCCGCTTCGGCAAAGCGCCAGAAGATGAAGGCCCAGATCAGGGCGCCGAGGATGGCGCCCAGCACGCCGAGCTCCAGCCACAGCTGCAGGGGCGCATCGTGCGGATGCAGAGGGATGTGGTTTTGGAAGGTGCGGCTGGCGTCCAGGCCCCAGCCCCGCAGGGGTTTCTCGGCCATGCGCTGCGAGGCGAAGGTCCAGATGTCGACCCGCGCCGCCCAGGAGGCCGGCAGGCGCCCGCGCAGCGAGCGGAACGCCCCGTCCTCAGCCAGGGCGCGCATCAGCCACGGCACGGCCAGGGATTGTCCGGCCGCGACGGCCAGGCCGCCGAGCGCCGCCGGCCGGCCGAGCCAGGCGACCAGGCCGAACACCGCGGCGCTGCTGATGAGGGCGGCGAGCGGGGCGGTCACGTGCAGCAGGACAAGGGCCAGGATCGCGCCGCCGGCGAAGGCGCCCGCGGCGTAGCGCCGGCCCCCCGCCCACAGGCCGACCGACACCGGCCAGAACAGCATGACCAGCACGTAGTTGCCCTGGGCGATGCTGCGCAGGGCCCAGTCCGCGTCCACCGTCTTGCCGACCAGGGGCTGCACGCTGCGGAACAGGGCGGCGTCCGAGGCGGCCTCGGCGATCAGCAGCAGGATCAGCAGGATCAGGCCGCCGCCGACCCAGATCAGGGCCTTGCGCGCCAGCGCCGGCGGCAGGCGTCGGGCGGTGGCGACCAGGGCGCCGGAGAACAGCAGCTCCTGGAGCAGGTGCAGGCCGGTGAAGCGGCTGAAGCTCTTGAGGTCGTGCGGCGCCGGCGCCGGACTCCACGTGGCGCTGACCAGGGCCCAGGCCACCAGCAGGCCGAACAGGGACAGGCCGATCAGGTCGGCCCTGCGCGGCCGGACCAGCGGCAGGCACAGCAGGCCCGCGATCCCCACCTCCGGCGCGAACCCGCGCGCGCCCAGGAAGGCCACCAGGGGTGTCGCCACCGCCAGCGCGATCCACACCCCGAGCAGGTAGCGCGCGCTTGCGAGCGACGCGGGCGCCGCGGCGGCAGGCTTGGCGAAGGTCGGTCGAAGGGACGCGCGGTTCAGCAGGGGCTGGCTCAATCTGGACTTGTCGGCGCGGGAGGGCGCGCTGGCGGCCTTCCCCTTAGCTCAGTCCGCCGGTCTTGAGAATGGAGATGGACCCTGGCGGCATCCTTACGGCGCCGCGGTTGGACGCGATGAGCATAAGCTGCTTTAAGGCGAGGCCTGGAGCAGGTCGCGGAAAGTGGGAACCGGTCTTCCGCCCGCAACCGGCTCCGATCCCGAGATGCCGGAGCGCGAGGGATATCGCGCTCTGGGCGAGGCCCGCATGGACGATTTCCACTCGATCTACAGCCATGGGTTCCTGCGCGCGGCCGCTTCGCCGATCCGCATCCGCCTCGCCGATCCGGCGGCCAATGCCGACGAGGTGGTGCGGGCGATGGCCGAGGCGGCCGGGGCCGGCGTCGGGCTGATCGCCTTCCCCGAACTGTGCCTTTCGGGCTACGCCATCGACGACCTGCTGCAGCAGGCCACGGTGCTCGACGGGGTCCTCCAGGCGGTGGAGCGAATCCGCTCGGCAAGCGCCGAGTTCGCGGTGGTGACGGTGGTCGGCGCTCCACTGCGGCTGGGCCAGGCGCTCTACAACTGCGCCGTGGTGGTCGCCGGCGGGCGGGTGCTGGGGGTGGTCCCCAAGAGCTACCTGCCGTCCTACCGCGAATTCTACGAGCGGCGCTGGTTCAGCCCCGGCCTGGGCGTCGAGGGGCGCTCGATCGACCTGCCCGGCGGCCCCGCGCCGTTCGGGACCGACTTGGTGTTCGCCGCCCGCGACTATCCCGGCTTCGTGCTCGGGGTCGAGATCTGCGAGGACCTGTGGACGCCGGAGCCGCCCTCCGGCCGGCTGGCCATGGCCGGGGCCACGGTGATCGCCAACATCTCGGCCTCCAACATCGTCATCGGCAAGGCCGAGACCCGGCGCCTGCTGTGCCGCGCCCAGTCGATGCGCGGCGTGTGCGCCTATCTGTACGCCGCCTCCGGCTGGGGCGAATCCACCACCGACCTCGCGTGGGACGGCCACGCCCTGATCTACGAGAACGGGGCCCTGCTGGCCGAGTCCGAGCGCTTCGCCCGCCACCCCTCCCTGCTGCAGGCCGACATCGACCTCGAGCGGCTGGTGCAGGAGCGCCTGCGCCTGCACACCTTCCACGAGGGGGCCGAACGCGCTGGCGCCGGCGCGGTGCGGCGCATCGCCTTCGACTTCCATCCGGGCGAGCGGCAGGTCGCCTTGCAGCGGCGGATCGAACGCTTTCCCTATGTGCCGTCAGACCCCGCGCGCCTCTACGAGGACTGCTACGAGGCCTACAACATCCAGGTCCAGGGCCTGGTCACGCGGCTCGACGCCACAGGATCGAAAAAGCTGGTGATCGGGGTGTCCGGCGGGCTCGATTCCACCCAGGCCCTGCTGGTGGCCTGCCGCGCCTTCGACCTGCTGGGCAAGCCGCGTTCGGACATCGAGGCGGTGACCCTGCCGGGCTTCGCCACCGGCGAGCAGAGCAAGGGCTACGCCCTGGCCCTGATGCAGGCCCTCGGCGTCGCCAGCCGCGAGCACGACATCAAGCCCCTGGCCATGCAGATGCTGAAGGACCTCGACCATCTCTTCGCCCGCGGCGAGGCGGTCTACGACCTGACCTTCGAGAACGTGCAGGCCGGGGTGCGCACGGACTATCTGTTCCGCCTGGCCGGCCAGATCGGCGGCTTCGTGCTCGGCACCGGCGACCTGTCGGAGCTCGGGCTCGGCTGGGCCACCTACGGCGTCGGCGACCACATGAGCCACTACAACGTCAATGCCTCCGTGCCCAAGACCCTGATCCAGCACCTGATCCGCTGGGTGGCGGCCGAGGGCTTCATGGGCGAGGCGGCGAGCCCAGTGCTGCTGGGCATCGTGGCGGCGGAGATCAGCCCGGAGCTGGTCCCGGCGGATGCCGAGGGCCAGGTGCAGTCGACCGAGGCCAAGGTCGGCCCCTACGCCCTGCAGGACTTCAACCTCTACTATACCACCCGCTACGGCTTCGGTCCGGCCAAGATCGCCTACTTGGCCGAGGCCGCCTGGGGCGACAAGGTTCGCGGCGACTGGCCGCCGCACTATCCGGACGGCCTGCGCAAGGCCTACGCCATGGCCGAGATCAAGCGCTGGATGACGGTGTTCTACGAGCGCTTCTTCACCACCAGCCAGTACAAGCGCTCGGCCATGCCCAATGGCCCCAAGATCTCCTCGGGCGGCTCGCTCTCGCCCCGTGGCGACTGGCGCGCGCCCTCCGACGGCAATTCGTCGGCCTGGCTGGCGGCCCTGGCGCGCGTGCCGGACTAGCGTCTCCGCTCCGTCGGCTGAATAGACCGCGCCTGACTCGATAATATAGCTTAGCCTTAGTTGGCCTTGAGCCGATTTTGCGTTCTTTCGAATAAGTCGGAGAGGGGAAACAGCAAAGCCTGCTGCGCAAGCGTTGCTGTAGTTGTCAAATAAAATGCCGTGCGTGCCGGAACCTTGACCGTCCTAGCCACATTTTGTGGCTGGATATTATTGGGGACTGCACCATGACCGTATTGCAAGGCGCCGGCGACCTTCGAGTGGCTGCGGACACGACATCCGTCGTGGGCAGCGGCAATGGCGCGACCGTAGACGTGCAGGACGCCACCGGCCCAGTGACGGTGGATCTGAACGCGGGGACCGTGACGGCGCCCGGGTGGCTGGCCGGGACGGTTTCGGTCAGCGGCGTCACCAACATCTACGGCGGGTATAACGGCGGCACGCTCACCGGCGGCCCCAATACCGGCTACATCGAGGCTCCCGGCGGCAACACCATCATCAACGGGGGGCCAACCTCCGAGACCATCGTCCTCGGCTTGGGCAGCGATACGGTCCATGGCGGCGCCGGCAACGACGAGATCTATGTCGGCGGCACCGCCACCAGCAACAACGGCAACACCATCGACGGCGGCGCCGGCTACAACGGCGTGTCCTACGTCAACGCCTATGGTCCCCTCTATGTCGATCTCTACGCCGGGGTGAACGGCGTCGGCGGCGGCGCCTGGCACAATGGCATCTACGATCAGCTGATCAACATTGTGAACATACAGGGCAACAACAACGGCGACATCATCAAGGGCGACTACCAGGACAACATCATCCAGGGCGGCACGGGCAACGACACGATCGAAGGGCGCCAGGGCAACGACACCCTGACCGGCGGCGGCGGCTCGGACACCTTCATCATCGATCAGGGCCTGGGCAAGACCGTCATCACCGACTTCAATCCCGCCGACGACAAGATCGACATGTCGCCGCTGGGCATCTTCCACAGCCTGAGCGACGTCCTCGCGGTCACGGCCCAGGTCGGCAGCGACACGGTCATCACCGTCAACAACACGAGCATCGCCACCAACGGCGCCCTGACGCTCCAGGGCGTGTCGATGAGCAGCCTGACGGCGGCCGACTTCAACTTCACCCCCGGCGCGGCCAGCGGCGGCGGTGGCGGCGGGGTCCCCGGTCCGACGGTGGGTCCCGGGATCGGCGGGACGCCGACGACGGGTTCGGGGACGATCAACGGCACGGCGGGCAGCGACTGGCTGCAGGGCGGGTCTGGCAATGACACCCTGCACGGCGCCGGCGGCTCGGACTACCTGGACGGCGCGGGCGGCGTGAACACCGCCCTCTACGACGGCGTCTATCGT
>DASYBX010000012.1:0-32572 GCA_036500495.1 Caulobacteraceae bacterium | reverse complement strand
AAGCACATCATGGTGGTGGGGCATTACGGCTGCGGCGGTGTGGCGGCGGCGGTCGATGGCGAGCGTCGCGGCCTGGTCGACCATTGGCTGCACCCGATCCGCGAGGTGGCCCACCAGCACCGGCACGAGCTGGACACCCTGCCCGAGGGTCGCCCGCGGCTCGACCGGCTGACCGAACTCAACGTGATCCGCCAGGTGCGCAACGTGGCGTCAGACGTGTTCGTGCAGGACGCCTGGGCCCGCGGCCAACAGCTCCACGTGCATGGCTGGGTCTATTCCCTGGGCAACGGCCTGGTCACCGATCTCGGCATCACGGTGCGCGACCCAGACGAGGTCTCCGCCCTCTGGAAGAAGGCGTGATCAGCGGGGCCTGATCACACTTCGGAACGGGCCTCGCGCCCACGGGTTGTCCTTGCACCTCATCAAGGCAAGGAGATCGCCATGCCAGGCTGGACCAAGGACGAGAACAGCCTCTCCTCCGGTATTCCGGACCGCAACATCGGCCCTGAGACGGGCTCGTTCGGCAACGCCACCAAGACCAACACCGCCGACACCGGCGAGGGCACCAACCAGGACCACGAGGGCCGCCCCGCCCCCGCCGCCGGGATCGGCGGATCGCGCCTGACCACCAATGACGTGGGCGAGCGCCGCAGCTTCGACAGCGGGACTGAATCCGACGTCGATTTCCCGGAAAGCGACGTCGAGCCGGTCTACCAGCAGATCGCCGACGGCGGCGACCACTTCGACCACGACAAGCACCTGCACGAGAAGGAAACGCGGCGCGACGAGAAGCTGCGGGACCAAGAGCTGACGGACGAAGAGCGCATCGCGCGCCGGGATCGCCCGCTGACCTAATCGACCCACATGCCGTGGGCCTTGTGCCAGTCCTCCAGGGACTGCTCTGGATAGAGGTCGAACGTCAGGTCCTCGGGGCCTTGTTCGACCTCGACCCACTCGGGTTTGAACCTCAGCATCAGGTGCGTCGAGCGTGGCGGCGTGGGCAGGTCGCTGTCGATCGCCGAGGCGAACGGATGCATCAGCTCGGGCCACTCGGGCGAATAGAGCCATAGCGCCGTGCCGCACAACGAACAGAAATGGCGCTCGGCGGTAGACAGGGTGCAGGTCCCGCCGTCCTCGCGGATTTCGGCGTGGAACAGGCTCTTGGCCGCCTGCTGGTCATCGACCTTCAGCGTGGCGGTCAGGGCGCCGAGGTTGATGGCGTAGCCGCCGCCCCCGGCCGTCTTGCGGCAGATCGAACAGTAGCAGCGCTGGTAGGGCACCGGCGTGTGGCTCTGGCAGGAAAAGCGCACGGCGCCGCAGCGGCAGGATCCGATCAGTGTGGCGGTCAAGGTCGAGTCTCCCCATCTTGGGCGCGGTTCCGAGCGCCAGCCACAACCCGAGCCAGCCGAAGAAGGTTTCGATGAGCGAGACGGTTCAGATCGTCTGCCCCCATTGCGACGCGACCAACCGCCTGCCCGCCGAGCGCAACGCCCGGGCGGCCAAGTGCGGCCGCTGCAAGTCGCCCCTGTTCACCGGCCGCCCGGTGGCCCTGACCGGCTCGCGCTTCGGCAAGCACCTGGCCTCCAGCAGCCTGCCCCTGGTGGTGGACTTCTGGGCCTCGTGGTGCGGGCCGTGCAAGGCCATGGCGCCGGTGTTCGACTGGGCGGCGCAGACGCTGGAGCCCAAGGCCCGCTTCATCAAGATCGACGTGGACGCCGAACAGGCCCTGGCCCAGCAGCTGGGCGTGCGCGGCATCCCGGCCCTGTTCCTGTTCAAGGACGGCAAGGTGGCCGAGCACCACGCGGGCATGGCCGACCTGCAGCTGTTCAACCGTTGGGTCCGGGGCGGCGACGAGACAGCCTAACGCGTCCAGGGACGGCTCAACAACAGCAGCACGATCGCCATCAGGATGGCCCAATGCCAGACCGTCAGGCCGACAAGAGGGTGCATCTGGCCCATGGCCAGAGCCTAGCTCACGGCAGCCAAACGTCCAGCACGGCGGCGCGCTTCTCCTCGCGCACCACGCGCAGGGCCTCGGCGATGGCGGCGTCGACCTCCTCGGGCCGGGTGATCTTGGCCCCGTGCGCCCCGCCGGCGGCGATGGCGATGCCGGCGTAGTCGGGCGGCGGATCGAAGGCGATGTCGAGGGTGTTGGCCTTGGACGCATAGCCATCCGGATGCACCGCCAGGGCCGAGAAGCGCGGCGCGTTCCAACCGCGGTTGTTGAGCACCACGTGCAGGTAGGGCGCGCCATATTGCCGGGCCATCCACTGCACCGAGGCGGGCACGCCGAACATGTAGCTCCCGTCGCCCGAGACGGCGATCACGTCGCGGTCCGGCGCCGCCAGCTTGGCCCCGACCGCCGCCCCGCCGCTCCAGCCCAGGGAGCCGGCGCCCGAGGTCAGGAAGGTGCCGGGCTGCGTGCGGACCAGGTGATTGCACACCGCCGGGAAGTTGGTGACGCTCTCGTTCAGGCAGATGGCGTCCGGCCCGATCTGCTCGCGCAGCCGCGCCATCAGATAGGGCACGGTGATGGCGCCCTTGGGCGTGGCTTCCGCCGCGTCGAGCCGCGCCTTCCGATCGGCGTGACGACCGGCCCAATGGGCGCGCCTGGCCTTGACCTTGGCCGCGTCGACCGGACGGTGCTCCAGCGCCGCGTTGAGCTGGCGCAGGGCGGTCAGGCTGTCGGCGGTGTAGGCGGCCACGGTGGGCAGGTACCACAGCGGGATGTCGGTCTTCAGCGGGTCGACGTCCACGTGGCGGATGATCGCCCTGGCCGAAGGCTTGTTGTGCGCGGCGATCCACGGCACGTCGCTGTCCAGCACCAGGATGGCGTCGGCCTCGGCCAGCGACGGGTTCTGCACCGGCTCGTTCCACTGCACGCCCTGATAGAGCTCGTCGTCCTGCGGATAGTTCAGGAACCCCGGACACGACTCGAACACCCCGATGCCCAGCCGGTGGCACAGGCGTGCAAGCTGGCCCACCGCCTCGGGCTGGCGGCCGAGGTAGGAGGTCACGATCAGGGGCCGCTTGGCGGCGATCAGGTCGCCGAGGATGTCGCCGATCGCATCCTCGCCCAGCGCCATGGGCTTGAGCGGGGCGAAGGTCGAGTGCGCCACCTTCACCGGCTTGACCTTCTCCTCCATCACCTCGCGCGCGCCGGTGAGGTAGACGGGGCCCTTGGGATCGCTCTGGGCGAACTGAAGGGCGCGCAGCACCATCTGCTTGACGTTGGTCCCGGTGCGAAGTTCAGCCTCGTACTTGACGTAGTTGCGCACGATGCCGCGCTGGTCGGCCACGTCCTGCAGCCACATGATGAACTCGTTGCGGCTGCCCTTGAGCTCACCCTCCTGGGTGAAGGGCGGGAGGCCGGCGAAGATCAGCACGGGCGCGCGGCCCTTGGAGGCGTTGTGGATGGCCCCGCCCATGGTCAGGGTGCCGGAATCCACGTGCACCACCACTGCCTGGGCCTTGCCCGACACCTGGGCGTAGCCGTGGGCGGCGTGCAGCCCGACCATCTCGAACGGGGCTGTGATCACCTGGGGGATCGGCCGCCCGTGAGCGCGGGCCTCGGCTATGGCTTCGAGCAGGGCCGGGTGGTCCGAGCCGAAGTTGCCGAAGATCACGGAAACCCCCGCCTCCTGCAGGGCTTCGAGGAAGGCGGTCGAGGCGGTGTACATGGGACGTCCTCCGGGCGGGCCTTGTCGCCCCCTGGCTGCACGTCTTGGAGGCGGACGTAAAGCCCCCAGGCGCCGGGACCGCGCCCGTGAGGTCGGCCGCGACAAGCTGCCGCCGCGAGCCGGAGCCCACAGCGGCAGCCAGCCGCCGGCTGTTCCTATTTCGCGGCGGTCTTGGTGACCGCCGCCTTGTCCGCCTCGGCCTTCTTGGCGGTGATGGCCTGGTTGATGATGTAGGACCGGATGGCCTTGGCCCGGTCCGCCGTCACCTCGTCGCCGAACGGCGCCATGCCCTTGTGCTGCAGTTGGCCCTGCCTCACGACCATGTCGAAGGTGTCCTGGTCCTGGATGAACGGCGAGCGGCGCAGGTCCGCGGGGCCGGTTTCGCCCAGACCGCCGCCCGCCGCCCCGCCGCCGTGGCAGCGCTGGCAGTAACGGCCATAGAGGCCCTGGCCCTCGGCGATCACCGCAGGGGTCGCGGTCTGGGCCGGCGGATCGAGCGGCGGGGGCTCGAAGGTCGGCTTGGCCGGCAGCTTGTCGGCGCCGCCGATCTTGAACACCAGCAGGCGCGCCGGTCCGTTCGAGTCGCTGTGGCTGGAGTAGGGAGCGACGGTGCCGCCCCAGCCGGCCATCACGGCGATGTACTGCACGCCGTCGATCTCATAGCTCGCCGGGCCGGCGATGACCCCGGTCTGGGCGTCGAAGCTCCACAGCTTCTCTCCGGTGTCGTCCTTGTAGGCGTTGATCTGGTCGACCTGGTTGCCCTCGAACACCAGGCCGCCCTGGGTCGACAGCACGCCGCCGTTGAAGTTCTTCATCTGCGGCGCCTTCCACACGGCCTTCTGGGCGACGGGGTCCCAGGCCAGCAGGAAGGAGTCGCGGTGGCCCTTGGCCGTGTCGTAGCCGGGCAGGCCGTCGTTGGTCGTGCCGGCCGGGGCCACGGTGGCGGAGAAGGCGCCGGCGCCGGTGTTGAAGCCCAGCTTGCTGCGGCCGGTGCCGCCCTCGGTCGGGTCGTTGCGGTAGGCGAAGGCGCCCTCGGAGGTGGGGATGTAGACCAGGCCGGTCCTCTTGCTGAACGACATCGGCTGCCAGTCGTGGGCGCCGCCGGGGCCGGGGATCGACACGAACGCCGTGCCGGTCTTGCCGTAGCGGGCGGCGGGATTCTCGATCGGGCGGCCGTTGGCGTCCAGGCCGGTGGCCCAGTTCACGTAGGAATAGTTGGTGCCGTGGATGAACTTCCCGGTCTGGCGATCCAGCACGTAGAAGAAGCCGTTCTTGGGCGCGTGCAGGAGCGTCTTGCGAACCTGGCCGTCGATCTTGATGTCGGCCAGGATGATCGGCTGGGTTGAGGTGTAGTCCCAGCTGTCGCCGGGCGTCTCCTGGAAGTGCCAGACGTATTCGCCGGTCTCAGGCTTCAGGGCCACGATCGAGCCGAGGAACAGGTTGTCGCCGCCGCCGGGGCTGCGCATCTCCGAGTTCCAGGGCGAGCCGTTGCCGCCGCCGACGTAGAGCAGGTCGACGTCGGGGTCGTAGGCCATGCCGTCCCACGGCGTGCCGCCGCCGCCGTAGTCGTACCAGTGGCCGTGCCAGGTGGGATAGGCGACCTTCATCGCCTTGTCCGAGGCCTCGCCGTCATGATCCTCCTTGCCGGGGACCATGTAGAACTTCCACTTCTGCTTGCCGGTGTCGGCGTCGTAGCCGGCCACGAAGCCGCGGGCGCCAAGCTCGGCGCCGCCGTTGCCGATGATCACCACCCCCTTGATCACGCGCGGGGCGCCGGTGATCGACAGGCGCGTGGTCTTGGGGAAGGTCTGGGTCGACCACACCTGCTTGCCGGTCTTGGCGTCGAGCGCGATCAGGCGGCCGTCGAGCGCGCCGACGAACACCTTGTCGCCCCAGATGGCCACGCCGCGGTTCACCGGGCTGCAGCAGGTGTTGATCTGCCAGTAGTGGGTGTCCGGATCGAAGCTCCACAGCTTCTGGCCGGTCTTGGCGTCGAACGCCCACACCTCGGAGAAGTCGGTGGAGACGTAGATCACCCCGTTGTGGATGATCGGCGTGGCCTCCAGGCCCTGGCGGTCGCCGAAGTCGAAGTGCCAGGCCAGGCCCAGGTCCTTGACGTTGGAGACGTTGATCTTGTCGAGCGGGCTGAACCGCTGCTCGAAGTAGTCGCGGCCGTGGTCCAGCCACTCGCCCGGCGCCGCCGCGGCGATCGTCTTGCCGTCCACCGCGCCATTGCCGCCCTTGCCGCAAGCGACCAGTCCCATGGCCGCCACGGCCAGCGCAGCCGCCGCCGC
Organism: Caulobacteraceae bacterium; assembly: GCA_036500495.1. Classification (GTDB taxonomy): domain Bacteria; phylum Pseudomonadota; class Alphaproteobacteria; order Caulobacterales; family Caulobacteraceae; genus BOG-938. Next base: position 26,598 of record DASYBX010000012.1, on the reverse strand, counting down.
CCACGTTTTCAAAGCCATTACCCTAGGGCCTCCCTGCCCTCTGTCGTCGCGCTGTCACCTTGACGGTCACCACAGCGCTTTTCCTCATCATGATGCCGTTCCGCGGCCCTCTTACGGGACCGTCAAATCCTTGCCCGGCCCCAGGTCGGTGACGAACACCTCCAGGATCGGATCGACCGTCGCCGAGATCAGGTGACCCGACACCGACGACCCGTCCTGGCGCGTCAGCACCAGGTGCAGGTGCACGTTGGGCTTGCCCTTGGCGTCGGTGGTGATGGTCCCGGTGACCCCGGAAATCTCGCACTTCTCGTCAACCACGATCTGCTTGAAGGCCCGCACCTTGGGGTCATACCAGGCGAGCACCGCCTTGATCGTCCCGCCCACGCCGGAAAGCTGAGCCTGCTGCATCGGGTGGGCCGCGGCGAAGCGGGCCATGCCGCCCATCACGTCGTCGCCGGTCTTGAAGCTGAGCTTGTAGGTCTTGCCGGCGCCCGGCGCGAACGCCTTGACCGCCAGGCCCGGCGAAGGGCCGAGCGGCGGCGGGGCGCCGAAGGTCGAATAGCCGGGCGGCAGCGGCGCGGACGGCGCCTGCGGCTGGGCCAGGACCGGGCCCGCGACAAGGACCAGGGCCAGCGCGGGAAGGACGGGACAACGCATCCAGGGTCCTACTTCTTCGGGGCCGTGGACGGGTCTTCGCGCGGGATCGACGGCGCCGGGCCCATGCCCACGATGTAGATCATGGCCGGGTCGTCCTTGGCCCCGTCGTAGTGGATCTCGCCGGCGTGGTGGATGATGAAGCTGCCCGGCTTCATCGGCGTCATGGTGTCGGGGCTGAACTTGGCCCCGGTGTTGATCCACCATGTGCCCGACAGCACCGTGATGTAGCGGTCGTTGGGGTGGCTGTGCGGCCGGCTGTTGGTGTGCGGCGGCCATTTGATGACGATGCCGTAGAGCCCGGGCTTGTTGGCGTCGCCGAACACGGTCGCGATCTGCGGCTGGCCGGGCTTGCCCTTGAAGTCGAGCTTGTCGAAGGGAACGATGGTGATCGACTTGGGATCGATCTGCGCCCGCGCGCTGTGCGGCGCCACGGCGACGAGCCCGACGGCGGCCGCGAGGGCAAGGGCGCCGAGAAGACGGAAGCGGATCGGCCGCATGGAACATCTCCCTGTCAACACGGCCGGTTGCCCCGGCGCCGGTTTGGGCGAAGCCTGTTACGATCTGGGCTCGGGCGCAAGATGCGCAGGGTAAATCCTGATCACTGATAAGCGCGGCGGGACCCGCCCAAACGCGGCAAATTGTCAGTACACGCACCTTGGACCATCACATCGATTTACCTTCCGGCGAGTCGGGCCTTAACCTTTTCGGCCTAGACTTCGGACTCGCCATGACCGCCGTTCCGCTCAAGCACCGCACCGCCTTTCGGACGCCCGCCGCAGGTCCGGCGACCGCGCCGGCGAAGCAGTTCGCCGCCCTGCCCTGGCGCCGCCAGGCCGACGGCTCGGTCAAGGTCCTGCTGATCACCTCGCGCGAGACGCGGCGGTGGGTGATTCCCAAGGGCTGGCCGATGACCGGCCGCACGCCGCAGGCCGCCGCGGCCCAGGAGGCCTACGAGGAAGCTGGGGTGGTCGGCGCGCCCGACGCCCGCGCGATCGGCGCCTATCACTACGACAAGCGCCTGCGCGATGGCGCCCTGCAGCCGGTCGAAGTGACCGTGTTCCCGATGCAGGTGTTCGTCGAGCAGCTGGCCTTCCCCGAGCGTGGCCAGCGCCAGAAGCTGTGGACCAGCCCCGCCGAGGCCGCCGACAAGGTCGACGAGCCCGAGCTCAAGGCCCTGATCCGTCGCTTCCGCCCGCCCAAGGCCTGACGGCCCGCGCACTGAACTCCTCGTGATCGGGTGGTCCATCGTCAAGCTGCGCCTTGACGGCAGATTCGCTTGTCACGAGAATTCCCCTATGACGCGAATTTCAGCTCTGTTTTTTCGCGTTCCTGGACCAGGGGGTGGAGCGTGGGTTGGAAAAACGACAAGACACGAAAGGCCTTCGACAATTCCGTCACCAAGCCGGATGGAGTCACCATCTACGGGGTGAAGAACGCCGTCCATGAATGGCAGGCGGGCAACACCGAGTTCACCCGCCACCACATCATCCCGCACGAACTCCTGATCTCCGCCTGGGAATACGCGGTCGATCAGGCCGAGACGCGTACGGAGCCCTATCCCGCCAAGCTGGCCTTGCTTCACGCCTTCGCCACATGGGGTCACAAGACCGCGGCGGATCTGCCCGTGAGCCTGACCGCCGTCACGCCCGAGCCGCAGACGGTGCTCAAGAAGGTGGCCTGGAACCCGTTCAACATCATCATCGGCCCCAAGGGCGAGCACCGGGTCGAGGATCCGGAGAGCAATTTCGACGCCTTTTCGTTCAGCCGCTTCGGCCCCAAGCCGGTCAGCATCGCCACCAAGATGCTCTCAGGCTCGGCCGAGATGAAACTCAACCTGGCCCTGCAGGATTTCAACCGGCACTTCGGGACCCTGCGGCGCATCTACCTGCTCTTGCGCATGATGGTGGAGGGCCAGGCCTCGCGTCAGCATCTCGACAGTCTGGCGCTACTACTGAAGGCCGACATCCCGTCCAATTACCCCAACCTGTTCGCGATGAACCGCGAACTGACCACCGGCGCCCTGTTGTCGCCGGACCTGTGGACCAAGTTCACCACCTCAAACCTCAACGACGCGCCCGAGGACCGGTTCGTCAAGCCCGCCCGGACCAGGCCCGCCCCGATCACGCCGCCCCTCCCCGGCGCCAAGCCGAAGGTCGAGGGCCTCAAGATCGACAACCCCTCCACTTCCGGCATCTACGCCCAGAATCTGCTGAACAAGTTCGCGGGCGGCACGCCGATCCTCGTGCCCTGGGTCGCCAGCAGCTGGCTGCCCGAAGTCGACCCGGTGATGCCGAAGATGGCCGAGCCGGTCCTCGACACCTCGGACAACGCGGTCTGGGCGCCGGGCGAGGCCAACGTCCCCTACGAGCGGCTGTTGATGAAGACGATGCTGGCCAAGGACCTGAAGGAGTTCGAGTTCCGCGGCGCCCTGACCCGGGCGCTGAACGAGCTCAAGACCCTGCCGGCGTTCACCGCGCACAAGCAGGCCCGCGTCCTGATCTTCGGCCCCGCGGACGCGACGCGCACCACCCTCGCGCGCTGGACCGGCTCGGAGCTGAAGAAGGTCGTGCGCAAGGACTTCGAACTGAAGATCAGCCGGACCATGTTCGAGCATGGCGCCCTGCAGCTGCGGTTCTACGACTATCTCCGCTCGGGAGGTTGAGGGAGCACGATCCTCTCCTAGTAGGCAAACACCCGGTAGCTTTCCCCCGCCCGCGTCGCCTCCTCGACCGTGTCGAACACCGGATTGAAGCGCAGCTGCTTCTGCGCCCGCTTGGGCAGGCCCTTCAGCACCTCTCGCGGCACACGGATGTTGACCTCGGGGCGGAAGAGCCAGCGGCGGCTGTAGCCGATCACCACCATAGGGCGGGGAACGCCCGAGGGGTTGGGCGTGCCGCGGTGGATGTGGCGCACGTCGCGGATCATCACGTCGCCGCGCTGCATATGGGCCTTCACCAGCGGGACCTCGCCGCTGCGCACCTTCCCCATGCCCTCGGCCTTGGACATCATGTGGGTGCCGGACGCCCACTCCATCGGCCCGTTGGCGTCGGTGACGTCGCAGAGGGGGAAGTTGACCGCAAGCTGGTAGGGCGGGCCCTCGACGCCCGTCTCGGGGAACAAGAGCTGGGTGTCGCGATGCAGGACCTGGTAGTCCGAGCCGTCCACCGGCGTGTCGGTGGCGAGTTGGCACATCACCCCGTCCGCCCCGACCAGTTCGGCCACCACGGCCATGATGGCGCCGTTGTCGATGATCTGCGGATCGGCCCACAGGCCGTGGAACGGCAGGGTGACGTAGAACCGGCCCGGCCCGCGGTTGGGATCGTCCTTGTCGGCCTCCATGCCAGCCTTCAGCAGGGGCTGGAACGCCCGGCTCCAGGCGTCGATCGTCTCCACCGGGAAGCAACCCTTGAGCAAGGTGAGGCTGGTGCGCCGGACCTCGTCGGCATGGGCCTTGGCCTCGTCGGGGGTCAGTCGCATGGCGCTCGGTCTCCGCTCGCTGCTTCGGCTGAACAATCGGGCAGGGCCGAGCGCGGTTCCGCCCGCGTTTGCTGTTGCCCAGCGCCGGGAAGCCCGCTTAGGCTGCGTCCATGGACCTGGTCGTCGCCGGAACATTCGGATCACTGCCAGAAGCGTCGATCGCCTTCTCCAGCCTGGCCTCGGCTGGCTTCACTCCCGTTGCCGGCTACAACATGAACACGCCGGGCGCGGCGGACGGAATGGCTCCGAGCGCCTATCGGGTGCTCGTGCCGGAACTCGAAGCCCAGGCCGCCAGCGATTTCCTGGCTGAGCTTCACCGCAGCCTGGCCGATGGCGATCACGCCGCCGCCACTGGAGATGATGGGGCCGAAGAACCGGGGCAAACGACGCTCGGCCGGATTCGGAGCCTCGTCCGGTACCTTGCCGGCGCGGTCGTACTGGGATGGATCGCAATGGCCGGCCTCGCGCTTCTACACCGCTGAGGCCGCCTTCGCCCTACTCGCCCGCGGTCGCCCGCAGCAGGTCCTGCAGCATGTGGCGGGCCCGCTTCTCCTTGGTGTGCAGGTAGTCGTTGTTCTGCACCGTCACCGCGCCGAACAGGGGCTGGCGGCCCACCACCTCGATACCGGCCCGGGTCAGGCCGCCGATCTTCTCGGGGTTGTTGGTGAGCAGGGTGATCTTGCGGTAGCCGAGCTTGTGCAGGATCGAGGCGGCGTATTCGTAGCGCCGCTCGTCGGCCGAAAAGCCCAGCACCGCATCAGCGTCGATGGTGTCGAAGCCGTCGTCCTGCAGGGCATAGGCGCGCATCTTGTTGCCGATGCCGATGCCGCGGCCTTCCTGGTCGAGGTAGAGCAGCACCCCGCCGCCCTCGTCCGCCAGCCGGTTCAGGGCGTTGTCGAGCTGGTCGCCGCAGTCGCAGCGCAGGGAGCCGAACAGGTCGCCGGTCAGGCAGGCCGAGTGGGCGCGCACCAACACGGGCTTGGACGGGTCGGGATCGCCCACCACCACCGCCACCTGGTCGCGGGAGGCCGGGCCGCCCCGGAACACCATGAAGCGGCCGGTAATGCCGCTGGCCATGGGCACCAGGGCCTCGGACACGATCTCCAGGTCATAGGGCGCCTCGGGCGCGCCGGCGGGGGCGTCGAGGCGGTAGCGCTGCAAGCCGGCCGGCAGCTCTGTCCCCTCGGGCAGGGGGGCGGCCAGCACCGCGGGCAGCAGCAGCGCCTGTTTGCACAGGTCGATGGCGCCCATGGCCGGCTCGCACGCCGGCGCCCAGGCGCTGGGCGCCTTCAGCCGGGGGTCCGAGGCCAGGTGCTTGGCGGCCTGCAGGTCCAGCCCCTGGAGCGGCAGGGCCACGCCGTGGTCGACCGTCAGGCCCATCATGCTGGCGCGCTGGGGCGTGAGCACCAGGGCGCTGTCCTGCAGGCCTGCGAACAGCAGGAACAGGGAGGGAGAAGCGCCGTCGAGCGCGGCGGTCAGCGTCTGTCGCCCGCCGCCGTCGTCGATCAGCAGGGGTCGCCCGGCGCGCAGCTCCGCGGCTGCACGGTCCTGGGCCAGGTGAGCGTCATCGCTCAGCACCGCGCCCAGAAGGGTCGAAAAATCTGTCAAGAGTCCCTCCAACGGGGGTCCAACAAAAGACATCCACTCCCGGTTAGTTCGCTGTAAGGCGGTTTTGGATCATTCAACCTGACCTTCCAATGAACGACGGGTGCTGTATCAAGAGCCGCGGCTTCCGACAAACCAGGGCCGTCCGAATTCGCCAAGGGGATATGTTGCGTCCGACGTCGGAAAACCAGGAGTACGCCGCCTTGCAGCAGGCCTGGCCGTCGCTGGTCGACCTCGCGGCGCGCCGCCCGCGCGGCCCCGCCCCACCCGACTGCCCCCTGTGGGACCTCTATGCCCCGGTGGCCGAGGGCCGCGGCGAACCGGCGTTCGTCATCGGCCAGCTTGGCCAGTCGCTCGACGGGCGCGTGGCCACGGCCACCGGCAAGTCGCGCTACATCAATGGCCCCGAGGCGATCCGCCACCTGCATCGCCTGCGCGCCCTGGTCGATGCGGTGGTGGTGGGTGTCGGCACGGTGATCGCCGACGATCCGCAGCTGTCGGTGCGCGAGGTCGAGGGCCCCTGCCCGGTGCGGGTGGTGATCGACCCGAACTTCCGCATGCCCGACTGCGCCCGCATGCTGGGGGACGGCGCGGCGCCGATCTACGCCATCCAGTCCGAGGACCGGGCGCGGCCGAGCGGCATCGAGCCGATCCTGGTCGAGCGCTCGGCGGGCGTCATCGCCCCGGGGGCGATCGTGGCGGCTCTGGCCGCGCGCGGCTTCAGGCGCATCCTGATCGAAGGCGGGGCGAAGACCGTTTCGGCCTTCCTCGCCGCCCGCGCCCTGCACCGCCTGCATCTTTCGGTCGCTCCCATGGTCATCGGCTCGGGGCCGATGGGGGTGAACCTGCCCCCGATCGACGAGCTCGACGCAGCCCTGCGCCCGATCACCTTGACCCATCAATTGGGCGACGATGTGGTGTTCGATTGCGCCTTCGAAACGACGCCGGGCCTAGAGTTCGTCTAGCGCCTTAGCGATCAGTCCGGCGGTGTGGTTCCAACCGGGCAGCTGCTTGCCGGCCGCCCGCGATCCGGCCGCCAGGGCCGTGCGCTCCACAGGATCGGTGATCAGCACCCTCAGCGCCTCGGCGAAGGCCGGCGGATCGTTCGGCGGCGCCAGCAGGCCGGCGTCTTCGCCCACCGCTTCGGGGATGGCGCCGCCAGTGGTCGCCACGATCGGCAGGCCGTGGGCCTCGGCTTCCGCGAACACCATGCCATAGCCTTCATAGACACTGGCCAAGGCGAAGATGTCGGCTTCGGCGTAGAGGCGGGCCGCGTGCTCGGAGTCGACCTCGCCGACCAGCTTCACCCGATCGCTCAGCCCCAGCATGGCGATCTGGCTGATCAAGGCCTCGGCGACCTCCGGCTCGCGCTCCAGGCTGCCGGCAATGGCGCAGGTCCAGTCCAAGTCGTCGATCCGCGCCAGCGCCTCGACCAGCACATGATGCGCCTTGCGCGGACTGACCGAGCCCATGGAGAAGATCCGCAGCGGTCCGGGCCGGCGCTCCCCGCGAGGGATGTCAGGCTTGTCCACCCCGGGATGGGCCACCGTGATCAGTTCGCCCGGCACGCCGAAGGCCGCCTCGAGGATCGCGGCGGTGGTGTCGCTGGTGACGATCACGGCGCGCACCGAGGTCAGGGCGTCCTGCTCCTCGGCGGCGAAGGTGGCCGACATCATAGGCGACAGGCCTGTCTCCAGCGCCAGCGGGTGGTGCACCAGGGCCACCAGCCGCAGCCGCCCCTTCTCCCGCCGCGCCAGGCCCGGCAGGGTCCCCAGCGCCAGGCCGTCGATCACCACTAAGGCGTTGTCGGGCACGGACGCCAGGGAAGCGGCCACGGCCACGCGGTCGTCCTCGTTGGGGAACGGGAAGGTCGCGGGCCATTCCAGCACCTCCACCCACCAGCCGTCCTCGCGCAGGGCCTCGATCACCCGGCGATCGTAGATCGTGCCGCCGGTGCGCTGATCCAGCGATCCGGGCAGGGCGAAATAGAGCCTAGGCAAGGGGCCCCTCGCACCAGGCGCGGGCCACGTGGCTTTCGTTCAGGGTCACGCGCAGCTTGGTCAGGCCGGCGGCATGGGGCCCGAGGTCCCCGCCCCTCACCTTCATGGCCATCTCCTGGAAGATGTGCCGGCACAGGAATTCGGTGGTGGTCGGACCCCGGCCCTTGAACGGGGCGTGCTCGTCGAGATTGGCGTAGTTGATCGGCTTGAGGATCGCCTTCAGGGCGTCCATGGCCCGGCCGATGTCGACCACGATGTTGTCGGGGTCGAGCTCGTCGCGGAAGAAGGCCACGTCGACCACGAAGGTGGCGCCGTGCAGGCCCTGGGCCGGGCCGAACACTTCGCCGGGCAGGCTGTGGGCGATCATGATGTGGTCGCGGACTTCGACGGCGAACATGGCGGGCTCCGAGCTCAACTATAACGGATCAGGTGGCAGAGGGTGTCGGGGTCGGCGAGGATCGCGCCCATCCGCGCCGGCATCTCGGCCAAGGGTGTCTGCGCTTGCACCAACGCGTCGAGCCGCGGATCGGCGCACAGGGCCAGAGCCTCGGCCAGGCGGCGGCTGTAGGTCCAGTCCGTGCGATGGGAGGGTGCGACGGCGCCCACCTGTGACGCCTTGAGGGTCAGGCGCTGGCTGTGGAAGGCGCCGCCGAGGTCGACCGCCGTGGGCTTGTCGCCGAACCAGCTCAGCTCGATCACCTGGCCTTCGAAGGCGCAGAGCTGGAGGGCGAGGTTCAGCCCCGCCGAGGTGGCCGAGGCGTGGAACACCGTGCGGCGGTTCCCCTCCGCCTCGCCCGGCAGGGCGAAGCTCAGGCCCAGGGCCTCGGCGACCGCCCGGCGGGCCGGGTTCACGTCGATCAGCACCACGTCGCAGACCTTGGCCGTCAGCCATGCTGTCAGCAGGCCGATCGCCCCGCCGCCGACCACCGCCACGCGCTCGCCGGGCCGCAGCCCCGCGTCCCAGGTGGCGTTGAGCACCGTCTCGACCTGAGGGGCCAGGGCCGCCCGCTGCGTACTGACAGCGTCAGGCACAGGGGCCAGCATGTCCGCCGGCGCATTGAACAGGCTCTGATGGGGATGCAGGCAGAATACCCGCCGGCCGACCAGTTCGTTCGGCCCGCTCTCGACGAGGGCGACCATCGCATAGCCATATTTTACAGGATAAGGGAAAGCGCCCTCCTGCAGGGGGCAGCGCATCCGCTCCCGCTCTCCAGGAGGGACTTGGCCGTGGAACACCAGACTCTCGGTGCCCCGGCTGATCCCGCTGACCAGGGCGCGGGCCTGCGCCTGCCCCGGCAGCGGGGGCCCGGGTTCGGCGGGCCGCAGTTCGACCTTGCCGGGTCCGATCGTCCACAACGCCAGCGCGCTCACGCCGCAGCCTCTTGCAGGTTGTTTCCGGTGGCCCTCATCGCGCTGCGCCCTTAACACGTCGCCCGATGGACAAAAGCCTGAAATCGATCCCGACCTTCGATCTGGACGCCGAGGAAGCCAGGCTGCCCGGGCGCCGCGCCGTGGTGGTCGCCCTGAACCTGCTCAGCATGGCCGGCCTCGTCTGGGCCATGAGCAGCGTGCTCGGCAACCGCGGCTGGTCGATCCCCACCGCCGCCTTCATGACCATCTATGTGATCGGCCTGCCCTGGACCCTGCTGGGCTTCTGGAACTCGGTGATCGGCTTCGTCCTGTTGCGCCTGCTCAAAGACCCGGTCGGCTACACCAACCCCGCCGTCCGCCGCACGCCCGAGAACAGCCCGATCGTCACCCGCACGGCCGTGTGCCTGTGCGTGCGTAATGAGGACGTGGCGGCCGCCTTCGCCCGCCTGCGCACCATGATCGAGAGCGTGGCCTTCACTGGTGAGGGCCGCCACTTCGACTTCCATATCCTGTCCGACACCAGCCGGCCGGAGGTGGCCCAGGCCGAGGAGATGATGTTCCTCGCCCTGCAGACCCGCTTTCCCTACACCGGCCTGCACTACCGCCGCCGCACGCTGAACACCGGCTACAAGGCCGGCAACCTCGAGGAGTTCGCCAAGCGCTGCCGCCGCCAGTACCAGCACATGATCGTGCTGGACGCCGACAGCGTGATGTCCGGCCGCTCCATGCTTCGCCTCGTGCGGGTCATGCAGGCCAACCCCGAACTCGGCATCCTGCAGACCCTGGTGGTCGGCCGTCCTTCCGAGAGCGCCTTCACCCGCATCTTCCAGTTCGGCATGCGCCACGGCATGCGCGCCCAGACCACCGGTTCGGCCTGGTGGCAGGGCTCGTCCGGCCCCTACTGGGGGCACAACGCCATCATCCGCATCGCTCCCTTCGTCGACCACTGCGCCCTGCCGCCGATCCCCGGCAAGGGGCCGCTGCGCGGGCCGATCCTCAGCCACGATCAGGTCGAGGCCGCCCTGATGCGCGGCGCCGGCTGGCACGTGCGGGTGATCCCGGACGAACTGGAGAGCTGGGAAGAGAACCCCACCAACCTGCCCGACTTCGTCAAGCGCGACCTGCGCTGGTGCAACGGCAACCTGCAGTACATCCACCTGATGGGCATGCCGGGCCTGATCGGCATGGGCCGCTTCCAGCTGATCAACGCCATCGCCATGTACGTCGGCGCGCCGATGAACTTCCTGATGCTGCTGGCGGGCCTGTCGATCGCGCTGACGCCCAACGCGCCGGACTTCGCCACCAGCATGGCCTTCGGCCTCTACGCCGTCGCCCTGCTGCTCGGCTTCGCCCCGCGCCTGCTGGGCGTGCTCGACATCGTGCTCGGCGGCCGCGCCAGGCAGTACGGCGGCGCCCTGCGGATGATCGTCGGCTGCGCGCTCGACTGGAGCTTCTCCATGATCATCGGGCCGATCATGATGCTCGCCCAGACCGTGTTCATCGGCGGCCTGTTCTTCGGCCGGCGGATGATCTGGGAGGCGCAGAACCGCGAGGATCGCTCGATCACCCTGATGGAGGCCCTGCACGGCCTGTGGCCCCAGCTCACCTTCGGCCTGGCCGCGGTGACCATCCTCGGCCTGTTCATGCCCCCCGCGATCATCTGGGCGGGCCTGACCATCATCCCCTGCCTTTGCGCGGCGCCCTTCGCCTGCCTGACCTCGATGCGGGTGTTCGGCGCCGCCCTGACCCGCGCGGGCCTGTGCGCCATTCCCGATGAGTTCGCCACGGCCTGGGAGATCGGCGGCCCGGGCCGTCCCCCGGCCCTGGAGCCGGCCCACGTGCCGGGCCTGGAGCCGGAACCGGCCGACGCGGCCTGAGGCGTTCACCTCCATCACCAACCTCCTCCGCGAAGCGGGCGGCGGGCCGGGTCGCCGAAGAGCGACGGGTGAAGGGGAGAGGCGGCGTGCAAAACGCGTCAGCCTCCTGAAAACGACAGATTCAATGTGGTGGATGGGGCTTTAGCCCTCGACCGCCCGCCGCGCCGCGCGTGGGGGAGAGGTTAGGTGATCCAGCCTCGCACCCACGACAAAGGGCCGCTTCCCGTCTGGGAAACGACCCTTCGCCCCTGGGAGGCTCGCAGCTAGCCTGGGACGGGCCAGGAAACGCGGAGGTCCGCTGGTGGCCCGCCCGAGCCTAGGGTCTAGGCTAGGCCATCACCACGAGGTTCACCCGGCGGTTCTGGGCTCGCCCGGTCTTGGTCTTGTTGTCCGCGACCGGCGCCGTCTCGCCATAGGAGATGGTGTTCATCCGGTTCAGCGCGACGCCCTGCTCGTTGAGGAACAGGCGCACCGCATCCGCCCGCTCTTCGCCGAGCGACATGTTGTAGTCCGCCGTGCCGGTCGAGTCCGTATGGCCCTGGATCTCGATATAGACGCTGCGGTTGTCGGTCTTCAGCTTGCCGGCGAAGTCCATCAGCTTGGCCTTCTCGTCGTCCGACAGGGCGTACTTGTTCGTCTTGAACTTGTAGCCGTCGTCCTGAAGCGTGACGTTGTAGAGGAACTTGCCCTCCGCCAGCTTGCCGGCCGCTTCGGCGCGCTCGTACGCGTCGCGGCTGGTCTTGTCGAGACGCGCCAGCATCTGCTCATGCTCGGCGATCCGCGCCTTCTCTTGATCGGCCACGGTCTGGGTATTGGTAATCTTCTCGTCGACTGCAGCGACGTGGGTATTCACATACTTTTCGGTGGCGCACCCGGTCACGGCAAAGGCAGCGGCCAAAGCCGCTCCGACCATCCAGGTATTGGGCCTCACAGCGATCATCTTCGTCCTCTCCAATCAGGGACCGCGCGTCTACGGCCTCGTCTTCCCCGACAATGCAACTGTGCAGGAGGGAGCGGGGCGTAAGTATGGCGGGATGTCGGCGTGACTGCGCCTTTGTCCGGCAAGGAAAAAGGCAGGCTCAGCCCGGCCTTTTGCCTTTCTTGAACGGACCCTTCTTGAACGGCGCACCGCCCGGCTTCTTCTTGAAGGGGGGCTTTGCGCCTTCGGGACGGGGGTGATGCGGCCGCTCTTCGGCCACCGCGCCATCGATCGGCGACCAGGGCTTGCGTTCGGCCCGGTCCTCGCGCGGAGCCCGATCCTCACGCGCGGGCCGATCCTCACGCGCGGGTTTGTCGTCACGCGCAGGTCGGTTCTCGCGCGGCGCTCCGTCCTCGCGAGGCCCGAAATCCTTGCGCGGGCGGGAGAACGGCTTCTTCGATTCGCTCCTGGGTTCAGGCGCGCCGGCCGATTCGATCTTCACCCCGTCGTCGTGGGCGCCCTTGATCGCCGTGGCGAAACGCTCCGCGGCGGCCGGGACGATCTCGAACTTGGTCTCGCGGCCGAAGATGCGGATGGCGCCGATCTCCGGCTTGGTCACGTGGCCGCGGCGGCAGATCAGGGGGATCAGCCACTTGGGGTCGGCGTTCTTCTCGCGGCCGATGTTGAGCCGGAACCAGACCCCGTCGGAGGCGCCCTCACGGGCTTCGCGCCGGTCTCGGCTCCAGTCCTTGGGACCATCGGCGTTGGAGCGGGAGGGTTTGTCCTTGGAGTATGTATCGCGCGGCTCGCGCAGGTAGGCGCCGCCGTCGAACAGTTCCTCGGGCGACGGCAGCTTGGAGCGGTAGAGGCGCACCAGGGCGGCGGCGACGGCCTCGGCGCTGCTCTGCTCCAGCAGGGTGCGGGCCAGGGCGATGTCTTCCTCGGTGGTCTCCTCGGTCAGGATCGGGTCGGTCAGCAGTCGCTCGGTGTCCTGCTTGCGGATTTCCTCGGCGGCCGGCGGGCCGCTCCAGGAGGCCTCGACGCCGGCGGCGCGCAGCACCTGCTCGGCTCGGCGGCGGCGGCTGTAGGGCACCAGCAGCACCGAAATGCCCTTCTTGCCCGCCCGGCCCGTGCGCCCCGACCGGTGCAGCAAGGGCTCGCGGCTGGAGGGGACGTCGGCGTGGATCACGAGGCCGAGGTCCGGCAGGTCGAGCCCGCGCGCAGCCACGTCGGTGGCCACCAGCACCCTCGCCCGCCCGTCGCGCAGGGCCTGCAGCGCCAGGTTCCGCTCGTTCTGCGACAGCTCGCCGGACAGGGCCACGGCGCCGAAGCCACGCTCGAGCAGGTTGGAATGCAGGTGCCGCACCGACTCCCGGGTGTGGCAGAAGACGATGGCCGCGCGCGCGTCGAAGAAGCGCAGCACATTGACCACCGCGTGCTCGGTCTCGTTGGGCGCGATCAAGAACGCCTTGTACTCGATGTCGCCGTGCGCCACGTCGCGCACCGTGTCGATGCGCACCGCGTCCTTCTGATAGGTGCGCGCCAGGGCCACGATCTCGCGGGCCAGAGTGGCGGAGAACAGGAGGGTCCGACGCTCCGCCGGGGCGGCGTCGAGGATGAACTCCAGGTCTTCGCGGAAGCCCAGGTCGAGCATCTCGTCGGCTTCGTCCAGCACCACCGCGCGGAAGGCCGAGGCGTCGAGGTTGCCGCGCTCCAGATGGTCGCGCAGGCGTCCGGGGGTGCCGACCACGATGTGGCAGCCGCGCTCCAGGGCGCGCTGCTCGCGGCGCGGGTCCATGCCGCCGACGCACACGACGATGCGCGCCTGCGCCTGGGCGTAGAGCCACAACAGTTCGCGCTCGACCTGCAGGGCCAGCTCACGCGTCGGCGCGATCACCAGGGCAAGAGGCGCGGCCGGCGGCGGCAGGGTGTCGGCGTCGCCCATCAGGGTGGGCGCGAGCGCCAGGCCATAGGCCACGGTCTTGCCGGATCCGGTCTGGGCCGAGACCAGCAGGTCCTGGCCCTCGGCGCGCGCTTCCAGCACGGCGGCCTGCACGGGCGTGGGCTCGTCATAGCCCTTGTCGGCCAGAGCCCTGGCCAGCGACGGATGAAGTTCGGGGAAAGGCATCGGCGCCATGTGGGCCCAAACGGGCGGCGCCGCAATGCAGAAACCTGCCCAGCGGCGGATTTGCCTCAGGCAGGTTCCGCCCAAATGTCAATCGAGTGTCGCCAAATGGGTCTTGAGTTCCACCCGAACCTTTGGCTCAGTTCGCTCCAAGCGCGAACATCACTCGGCAGGAGGAAACCCTAGGTGGCTTTGAATACCAAGAACGCTCAGACGCGGATGGACGATATCTTCGAGACGATCGTCGCCCGTTTCCCCGCCCCAGAGCGGACCGCGGCAAGGCTTTTCCTGATCGACTGGATCAACCGGTCCGTCATGGGGTCGCGGGCGGTGCTCAATCAACTGTCCGATCAGATGAGCATGACCAACGTCGCGCACGCCGGCAACAAGGCCGAGCGCGACAAGCGCAGGGCGCTGATCGTGCTGGAGGCGCTGCGGGACGTCGCCGTTCCGATCGCCAAGCAGACCGCGGCGACCATGGCCTCAGGCGCTCTGGACGCCAGGATCAATCTCCTGGTGGGAAAGTTGCGCCTCGAGGTCAGCGCCACCCATGGCGACGGCAGCGTGCTTCGCGACGTCTTCCTGAACGACCTCAAGGCCACGCCGCTGCACTTCCTGCAGAACAACCGGGTCCTGTCCGGCGCGATTGGCGCGGGGACCGAGTGCTACTTCTTCTACGAATACAAGAAGGACCAGTTCAAGATCGACCCGACGCGCCCGGGGCCGATGGTGAACGCCTACAAGTTCACCACCGTGAGCATCCCCGCCGTGCCCTGGAACAATGTCCCCGGTCGAGGCGCCAACAAGACCGCGGGCAGTTTCGCGGCCATCGACGGCACCCTGCTGACCGGCGCGGACGTGGGAATTTCCACCATGTTCTCGGGCTGTTGCTTCTGCTTCAAGGTCTCGGGCGGCCAACTCTACGCCGCCCACATCATGCCCGACGACCTTGCCGGAAACGCCCTTTCCGGGGCGACCCTGGCGCAACAGATCGGCGGCGCCGGCGCTCCCGTGGTGGCGGGCAATTTCACCGGCACGGGCGGCGGCGGCCTCAGGGTCTATGGCGCGGGGTGGTCGAACCTGCCGGCGCCGAACAACAACGGCTACCCGGTGCGTGTCGTCATCGACCAGTTCATGAACATCTTCGCCAGCCGGATCGGTGGGAACTGGCAGATCTTTTCCCAGCAGATCAACGGCCTGAACGTCGTGGTCAACCAGCTCTATCCGTGAACGAACGAAGGGCGCAACCGGCTCGAATCGGCTGCGCCCTTCAGGTCACGTCGGCGTCGTCATGGGACAAGGCCGCGATCACGATTCGAGTATGGCCCGGCCCGGGGCGGAGTCCAGGATCGGCGTTCGTCGAAACTTGGCAGAACGGAATTATGCCGAAAACTGTGGCGCCGGCGCCAGGGCGATGGCCTGCCGCAGGGCTTCCAGCAGGCTACGCTCGTCGGCCCGGCCGGTCCCGGCGATGTCGAAGGCGGTGCCGTGGTCGACCGACGTGCGCACCACCGGCAGGCCCACGGTGATGTTCACCCCCGCCTCGATGCCCAGCACCTTGACCGGCCCGTGGCCCTGGTCGTGGTACATCGCCACCACCAGGTCGAAGTCGCCCCGGGCGGCGCGGTAGAACAGGGTGTCGGCCGGCAGCGGGCCCTCCACCCGCCAGCCGCGCGCCTGGCAGC
Source organism: Caulobacteraceae bacterium (assembly GCA_036500495.1). GTDB lineage: Bacteria > Pseudomonadota > Alphaproteobacteria > Caulobacterales > Caulobacteraceae > BOG-938. Next base: position 10,882 of record DASYBX010000012.1, on the reverse strand, counting down.
GCTCCACGGCCGGGATGATCTTGCTCTCCTCCTCGCCGTGGCCGAACAGGCCGTTCTCGCCGGCGTGGGGATTGATGCCGCAGACGCCGATGCGCGGATCGGCGATGCCCGCCTTTTCCAGGGTCTCGCGGCCGCGGGCGATGGTGCGCTCGACCAGCCCCGGCTCGATCCTGGCGATGGCGTCGATCAGGCCGATGTGCACGGTCACGTGGATCACGCGCAGGCCGGGCGCGGTCAGCATCATCGACACCTCCGGCACGCCGCAGAGGTCGGCCAGCAGCTCGGTGTGGCCGGGGTAGATGTGGCCGCCGGCGTGCAGGGCTTCCTTGTTGAGCGGGGCGGTGCAGATCGCCCCCACTTCGCCGGCCCTGGCCAGTTCGACCGCGCGCGCGATGTACCGGTAGGCCGCGTCGCCGGCCACCGCCGACAGCTTGCCGAACGGCAGCTCGTCGGGGATCAGGTCCAGGTCGATGCAGTCGACGGTTCCGGCCTCGAAGCGGGCCCCGGCCGCGCCCCCCACGCGCCGCACCTTCAACGCCAGGCCGCAGAGCCCGACGGCCTGTTCCAACCTGCGCGCATCGCCCACCACCAGCGGCCGGCAGCGGCCGTAGAGGTCCGCATGGGCCAGGGCCTTGACGATGATCTCCGGGCCGACCCCGGCCGCATCGCCCATGGTGATCGCGATTGCCGGGCGGTCGCTACGCTGCATTTCCATGGCGCGGACCGATGCGCCGGAACGGTTCCTCACGCAAGAGGCAGGGCGCGCACGGCCTCCACGGCCCGTACCAGGCTGCCGGCGTCGCCGAAGGCCCCCGCCTTGGTCACCACCGGCAGGGTTCCGGCCTGCGACAGCACCACCCCGGGCTCGACCTCGCGGCGGATGTCCAGGCATCGGGTCCCGGCCTGGGCGAGCAGGGCGCGGGCGGTCTCGCCGCCGGTCGCGACCAGGGCGCCGAAGCGGCCGAGCTGCCGGCCCGCCAGGGCGCCGAGGCCGGCGGCCAGCGCCGGGCCCGCGCCGGGGGCGATCGGGGCGGAGGGATCGATGGCAATGGCGAGCGTGTCCCGCCCCGGCTTGCCGACCGCCGCCACCAGGGCGCGCGAGGCGGGCCTCCAGCCGGGGCCTTCCGGCCCCTCCAGCAGCACCCGCGGCGGGATGGCCAGAGTCAGGACGCGCGCATCCTCGGAAAGCACCGAGAGCTGTTCACGCGAGACGCTGGAGGCCGAGCCCACGGCCACCAAGGTCGGGCCGGAGCGGCGGCTCATCGCCTCGGGCTCGGCGACACGGCCGGGCGACAGCGCCTCGGCGAGCGGGATGGTCAGCCCGCCCGAGCCGACCCAGACCACTTCGGCCAGGGGCAGGGCGGCCGCGACCAGGGCCCGAAGGTCGGCCTCGGTCTCCGCATCGCAGACGACGGCGCGCGCGCCGCCCGTCCGGGCGGCCTCGATACGCGCGGCGAGGTCCGGACCGCGTACGGCGCCCAGGCCCAAGCCCACGGGGTTCAGCCCGGCTTCGGCCAGCAGGGCCTGAAGGTCTGTCGAGCCGTGCCCGCCCAGCCGCCAGATCTCGGTCTCGGCCAGAGGCTGGCCGTTCACCAGGATCACGCCGTCCCGCATCGCGCGGCCGGTGGCGGGATAGGCGGGGCAGACCAGGGCGAAGGCGCCGGGGCCGGCGACCTCGAGGGTGGCGGCGATCTCCAGGGCCACGTGGCCGCGCAGGGTGGAATCGATCTTGCGATAGAGGGCGGGCTTGCCGGCGAGGCTCGGGCCGACCGAAGCCTTGGCGTTGAGCGTGCGCGCGACCGCCTCGCCCGGCGACAGGGCGCGGCTGTCGAGGTCGAGCGCCAGCACCTCGGCCGGCGCCCCCGCCGCCTCGGGATCGAGCCGCACCTGGGCGTCCATTCCCGCCCGATGGCTGGCCATGGCGCAGTCGGCGGCGCCCGACAGGTCGTCGGCGAGGATGACGATCCGCAGGGCCATCTCAGGCGCCGCTGGTCGCCGGCTCGGCCTTCGGGGTCGGCGTGGTCAAGGCCTCGGCGGCGTGGACGACCTCTTCCGCTTCGGGGCTGGCCGGGATGTCCGCGCCCACCCGCTTGGCCCACCAGGCCGTGACCAGGGGCGTCAGGATGCCGGTGACGATGATCGAGGCCACCACCAGCACCGTGGCCGGCTTGGCGGCGGCGGCATAGGCGGGGTTGGCGGCGGCGACCAGGGCCGGCACGGCGGCGGAATTGCCCGCGCTGGACGCGGCGGCGATGCCGGCCACCCCGTTCCCGCCGGTCAGGCGGTCCATCAGGATCAGCACCGGGCCGGTGATCGTCAGCACCACCACGCCCAGCACCACGCCCAGCAGACCGGCCTCGACCACGTGGTGCAGGTCCAGCGTGTTTCCGAGGCCGAAGGCGAAGAACGGGATCATGATCGGCACGGCGGGCTTCAGGAACGCGCGCATCTCGTGGTCCAGGTTGCCGATCAGGATGCCGAACAGCAGCGGCAGCACCGCCCCCAGCAGCACCGGCCAGGGGAACGACGACAGCCCCGCCACGCCCAGGGTGACCATGGTCAGGAACGGGCCGGACTCGATGCTCATCACCGAATAGGCAGCCGCGTCCTGCGGCCTGCCGTAGCGGCCGGACAGGGCCATGTAGAGCCCGCCGTTGGTGTCGTTCATCGCCGTCACCAGGGCCAGGGTCGACAGGCCCGCGAACGGCCCGGCGGCGATCGGCGCCTCATGCAGGAGGCGGCCGGCGACCACCCCCACCAACACCCCGCAGGCCAGCTTGCCGACGAACAGGGAGCCGCCCTTCTTCAGGATGTAGGGGGTGGTGCGCACGTCGATGGTCGCGCCCATGCACACGTAGAACACCGACAGCACGTTCAGCGAGCCGGTGAACAGGGCGTTGGTGAAGGAGCCGAAAAAGGCGCCCGCGTGCGGTGCGAAGGTGGCGACGCAGGCGCCGAGCAGGAGCGGCACGAGCATCATCCCGCCCGGCACGCGCTCGATGGCCCGCTTGATCTTGATCCGTCCCATCATGGAGGGCGACCCTATACAGCGGCCATTCCCGGCGCCACCGGGATTGTCGGGAGGAAGCCATGTCGGTCCTGCTCAACATCGACGTCCCGGACGTCGCCGCCGCCGAGCGGTTCTATGGGGCCGCCTTCGGCCTGACGCCCGGCCGCCGGTTCGGCGAAGACTTCCTCGAGCTGCTGGGATGGCCGGTCCCGGTCTATCTGATCAGGAAGCCGGCCGGCTCGCGGGGCGCGGGAGAGGACCTGCGCCGCTACCAGCGCCACTGGACGCCGATCCATCCCGACGTCGTCGTCGAGGACCTGGACGCCGCCCTGGAGCGGGCGACGGCGGCGAGCGCGCGGGTCGAACATCCGGCGACCGAGACGCGCTACGGCCGCATCGCCATGCTCGCCGACCCGTTCGGCCACGGCTTCTGCCTGATCGAATTCAACGCCCGGGGCTACGACGCCCTGCTGTGAGCCGCACTCACTCGGACGAGGACCGGGCGAAGGCCGGCAACCGCCAGCCCCACAGCAGCGCGCCGCCGCGCAGCGTCAGTCCCGCGAGCACGCCGGCGGCGCTGCTGAGCAGCATCGGCGCCCCCAAGAGATCGACGCCGACGAACACCGCCCCGGCGACGATGGCGGCGGTGAGGTAGATCTCGCGCCTCAGCAGGACCGAAGGCTGGCCGGCCAGGACATCGCGGATCACCCCGCCGAAACAGGCGGTCAGCACGCCCATGGCGACACAGACCGGGGCGCTGACCCCGAAGCTCAGCGCCTTGGCCGTCCCGACCACGGCGTAGGCGCTGAGGCCGACGGCGTCCATCCACAGCAGCGCGCGCGGGCTGGCCATCCAGCCCCGCCAGAACCAGACCAGCAGCGCCGCCACGGCGCAGACCGTGAGATAGCCAGGCTGGCGCACCCAGAACACCGGGACCCCGATCAGCAGGTCGCGCAGGGTCCCGCCGCCGATGCCGGTGATGCCGCCGAAGAAGAGGAAGGTGACGAAGTCCTGGCGACGTTCGGCGGCCGCGATCGCGCCGGAGACGGCGAAGAAGCCCACGCCCAGGTAGTCGAGCGCCACGCCCAGGTTGAAGTCCACCCCCCGTCCTCCGCGCGATTCGGCGATGGTGGAAGGGTACGCCCTTCAGGCGCCGATCGCCGCCTTGATGCGCGGCACGCTGAGCGGCAGGTCGCGCAGGCGGTGGCCGATGGCGTCGGTCACGGCGTTGCAGAAGGCGGCGCCCGCCGGCCCCTGCCCGGCCTCGCCGGCGCCCAGGAACGGCTGGCCCGGCCGGTCGATCACCTGGACATCCACCGAACCGGGCGCGTCCCCGAAACGCAGGATCGGATAGCCGTTCCAGTCGAGGCCCGTGCGGCCGGCGGCGTCGAAGCCCATGGCCTCGCGGCCGGTCCAGCTGATCGCCTGGACGATGGCCCCCTCGATCTGGTTCCTGACCCCGCCAGGATTGACCGTCTCGCCGGCGTCGACTGCCGCCACGACCTTGCCGGCCTTCACCGCCCCGGTCCTGGGGTCGACGGACACCTGCATGGCCACGGCGCAGTAGGCGGCGAGGTTCTTGTAGCGGGCGAAGGCGAAGCCAAATCCATTCGAGCCTGGGCCCTTCTCGCGGCGCGCCCAGCCGAAGCGGTCGGCGGCGGCCTTGATCACGGCGACGGCGCGCGGATCGTCCAGGTTCTGCAGCCGGAAGGCCACTGGATCGAGGCCGCCGGCCAGGGCCAGCTCGTCGATCATGCACTCGATGGCCACCACGTTCATGAAGCCGCCCAGCGAACGCAGGGCGGAGACGCGCACGGGCGAGGTGAGAATGAAGCGAGACACCACCTTGGCGTCCGCCAGCGTGTAGAGCGGGATGCCGTTGCGGTCGCCGCCGCCCTCGGGCATCGGGATCGGCCTCGGCGTCGGGGTCTGGAACGGCGGCTCCATCTCGGGCCCGGCCAGCAGGTTGCCGGCGCGGCCCGGGCGGCCGTTGTGGCTGGGGCTGAAGATGTCCGAACGCCAGCGGGCGATGCGCCCAGCTCCGTCGATGGCCGCGTCGATCTCCACCACCATGCCTGTGCCGAGCGGCTCGAAGCCGTGTTCCTGCTCGCGCATCCATTGCAGCCGCACCGGCCGGCCGGGCACGGCCAGGGCGATCAGGGCCGCGTCGGCGGCCACGTCGTCGGCGCCGTTGTGGCCGTAGCAGCCCGAACCTTCGGTGTGGATGCAGTGGATCTGCTCGGGCTGGAGGTTGGTCAGTTCGGCCAAGGCCGCGCGCAGGGGGAAGACACCCTGCGTATGGGTCCAGACGGTGAGCTTGCCGGCCTCGAACTGCGCCACCGCACAGGACGGGCCGATCGAGCCGTGGATCAGCCACGGCCGGCTGTAGCGCGCCTTGACCTGCCTGGCCGGCGCGGGGCCGGGCATGCGGGTGGTGTCGAGGATGGTCTCGTCCTCGGAGGGCGAGGCCATCAGGTTGGCCTGCAGATCGGCCGGCAGAGGCGCGGCGGCGCGCTCGGATCCCCCCTTCTGCAGGGCGCGCATGGCCAGGATCGCGCTCCACTGGCGCTCGGCGACCACGGCCAGGAAGGCGCCCTTTCGAACCACCTTGACCACGCCGGGCATGGCCTCCACGGCCTCGACGTCGGGCGCCTTCAGGCGCGCCCCGTCGGACCGGCCGCGTGCGACCCGCGCGTGCAGCATGCCCGGCAGGCGCAGGTCCTGCACATAGGCCTGACCGCCCGTGGCCTTGGCCGGGATGTCGACGCGGGCGAACTCGTGACCGAGGGTCCGGTGCGGCCCCCCGCGGCGCGGAACGCCCGGCCTGGCCGCAACGTGCAACGACAGGCCGCCCGCCAGTTCGCCATAGGTCGCCGACTGGCCGGACGGGCCCTTCATGTGGCCGTCGCCCGCGGTGGTCACCCCGTCCGCCGCCACGCCCCAGCGCCCGGCCGCGGCCTCGGCCAGGAGCGTTCGCACATTGGCCGCCGCGTTGAGGATCGCCGTGCCGGAATCCTGCATCGAATGGCTGCCGGCCGTGACACCCTCGTTGGGCGTGCGCTCGGTGTCGGCCGAAACCAGGCGGATCGCGACGGGCGGCACGTCGAGTTCCTCGGCCGCCACCTGGACCAGGGCGGTCTTGATGCCCTGGCCGAGTTCGGCCTTGCCGGTGAACACGGTGATGGCGCCCTGGCGGTCGATGCGGATCCAGGCGTCGAGCAGCGGCGTCTGGCGCAGGCTGCCGGGCAGGTTGGCGCGGGCCGCGCCGAGGGTCCCCTCCCCGCCCTGGGCCAAGGCGCGCGGCGCCAGGCTGAAGGCCACCACCAGCGCGCCCGCCGACAGCATCTCGCGGCGCGAGGCGTTCATGCCTCGGCCTCCACCGGCAGGCCCGCCGCGCGGCGAACGGCGCGCAGGATGCGCATGTGGGTGCCGCAGCGGCAGAGGTTCGGCTGCATGCCCTCGCGGATCTCGGCCTCGGTGGGCTTGGGCTTGGTCCGCAGCAGGGCCTCGGCGCGCATGATCATGCCGGCGATGCAGTAGCCGCACTGGGCGGCCTGTTCATCGATGAAGGCTTTCGGCATGCGGCCGGGCCCGGCGCCGCCGGCCAGGCCTTCCACGGTGACGATCTCACGGCCCTGGGCGGCCGCCGCGGACATCAGGCAGGAGAACGCCGCCTTGCCGTCGGTTAGCACCGTGCAGGCTCCGCACTGGCCGAGGCCGCAGCCGAATTTGGCGGCGTTCAACTGCAGGTCGTCACGCAGGACGTAGAGCAGGGGCGTCGACGGATCGATGTCCAGCACATGCTGGCGGCCGTTGACGGTCAAGGTGACGCTCATGGCTACCGTCTAGCATGATATCGCGCGCGCCGTCGCGCAGGCATGCGCGGGCGCACGCCCCCCGCGCAGCCGCAAACGCACAAGTCCACCCCAAGTTTCTGGCGTTCTGCAGCGAAATTATTCAAGCCATAGACCGTCAACAAGCTCAGCGATTGCGAGCGATATAAGTATAGCCCGCACCGTCACGCATCCTTTCCCGATCTTCACCGTTTTATACACGGACGAAACATCAATGACGTCCGCAACAGGAGAAGGAAGATGAAGCCGCATATGCTTGTTTGCCTGGCTCTGTCGACCGCTGCCCTGGCGGCCGCCCCGGCCTTTGCCCAGGCTCAGACCCAGACCACCACCATCGTTCGCCAGGATGGGTCGAAAGTGACCATCATCCACCGCGGCGGCGAGTACGGCGACGGCTACTACGACGCCGCCCACGACTGGGTGCGCGTGGACCGCAACGGCAAGGTGATCGAGGAGCATCCGAACGGCTCGGAAACCGTCACCAGCCCGGACGGCACCAAGGTGCACACCAACGCCTCGGGCGACCGCACGGTGCGGACCAATCCCGACGGGTCCAAGGTGATCACCGAACGCAGCGGCGACTAGCCACGCGTAGCCTCGAAGTTCATCAGCGGGCCCTGCTTCGGCGGGGCCCGTTTGCCGTTCAGGGCTCCTCCCTGTTCAGCGGGATGAGCGCCAGCAGGCTGGCGAGGGCCGCGGCGCTGAGGCACCAGCCGACCGCCTGGAGTCCGCCCCCGGCCTTGGCCAGGGCCAGGGCGATGGCCGGCGTGAAGCCGCCGCCGATGACCCCTCCCACATTGAACGCCGCCGAGGCGCCGGTGTAGCGCACGCGCGCCGGGAACAGGTGCGGCAGGAAGGCGCCGAGAGGGCCGTAGACCAGGCCCATCACGAACAGCGACAGGGCCAGGAAGGCGAACACCAGGGCGAGTGATCCGGCCTGCATCATCGGCGCGATCAGGAAGCCGCAAACCACGGCCAGGACGCTGCCGGCCATCAGCACGATGCGCGGGCTCTGCCGGTCCGACCACCAGCCGGCGAACGCGATGCCGACGGCCATGAACAGGATCGCGCCGATCTGCACGGCCAGGAACGCGCTGCGGCCATAGCCCAGGGTGGTCGAGCCATAGGTCAGGGCGAAGGTGGTGGTCAGGTAGAACAGGGCAAAGCAGGCCAGGACGGAGAACATCCCGCCGAGCAGCCGCAGGGGATAGCGCTTGAACACCTCGGCCAGGGGCACTTGGGAGGGCGGCGCCTCGGCCATGGCCTGGGCGAAGGCGGGGGTCTCGTGCAGCTTCAGCCGTACCCACAGGCCCACGGCGACCAGGAGGCTCGAGGCCACGAACGGCAGCCGCCAGCCCCAGGCCTTGAACTGGTCGGGGCTGAGCAGCAGGCTGAGCAGCAGGAACAGGCCGTTGGCGAACACGAAGCCCACCGGCGCGCCGAGTTGGGGGAACATGCCGAAGCGAGAGCGCCAGCCGGGCGGCGCATTCTCCACCGCCAGCAACGCCGCCCCGCCCCACTCCCCGCCCAGTCCGAAGCCCTGGCCGAAGCGCAGGACGCACAGCAGGATCGGGGCCAGCCAGCCGACCTGGGCGTAGCCGGGCAGGAAGGCGATCGCTACCGTCGAGCCGCCCATCAGCATCAGCGAGGCCACCAGGGTCGACTTGCGCCCGATGCGGTCGCCGAAATGGCCGAACACCGCCGCGCCGAGCGGCCGGGCGATGAAGGCCACCGCCAGGGTCGCCAGGGACGACAACTGCTGGACGGCCAGATCCTTCGACGGAAAGAACATCGGCCCGAACACCAGCGAGGCGGCGGTGGCGTAGATGTAGAAGTCGTAGAACTCGACCGATGTGCCCACCAGGCTCGCCGCCAGGACGCGCTTCGTTCCAGGTCCGAAGGTCGGAGTCTTCTTCAGCATGCAACCGCCATGGCCTTCGCGGGCGGGCTGGTCAAGCCCATGGCGAAGCCAAGGGGCAGAAATGGAACCCACCGAGTGCGCCCAGCACGCCGAGAGTCTGGCGTCTCCTTGGCGAACCCGGCGTCCTTGGTGCTCCGATTGCCGGGGCGCTCGGCGCCCTATTCGCCGCCGAGGGTGAGTTCCTTGGCCGCGGCCGGAGCCAGGGAGCCCTTGCGCGCATGGGACGGATGCTTGGCCTCCTCGCCGAACCGGCGGCGGAGCTTGTCGAGGTAGTAGTAGACCACCGGGGTCGAGAACAGGGTCAGCACCTGCGAGATCAGCAGGCCGCCGCAAATGGCCCAGCCGAGCGGCTGGCGGAATTCCGATCCCGTGCCGTGGCCGAGGATCATCGGCACCCCGCCCAGGAACGCGCAGGCCGTGGTCATCAGGATCGGGCGGAGCCGCTGATGCGAGGCGGCCACGACGGCCTCCTCCGGCCCCATGCCCTCCTCGCGTTCGAGCTTGAGCGCCACATCGACGATCATGATGCCGTTCTTCTTCACGATGCCGATCAGCAGGATGATGGCGATGATGCCGATCACGTCGAGGTCATGGCCGCCGAGGCGCAGGAACAGCAGCGCGCCGACGCCGGCGCTCGGCAGGGTGGACAGGATCGTCAGGGGGTGGATGTAGCTCTCATAGAGCACCCCCAGGATGATGTAGACCGACAGTAGAGCCGCCACGATCAGGATCGGCATCGACGACAGCGACTGCTGGAACGCCTGTGCAGTGCCCTGGAACGCGCCCGTCAGGGTAGCGGGCGCCCCAAGGTCTTCCTTGGCCTTCTCGATCAGCTGGGTCGCCTCGCCGAGCGGGATGCCCGGGGCGAGGTTGAACGACAGGGTGGCCGCCGGCAGCTGGCCCTGGTGCTGGATCGACAGCGCCCGGGTCTTGGACATGTCGACCTTGACCAGAGACGACAGAGGCACGGGTTTGCCGGTGCGCGGGGAGTTCAGGAAGATGTCGCGGAACAGCTCGGGCGACACCTGCTCGGACGGCGGGGCTTCCAGCACCACGTGGTAGGCGTTGAGCTGGGTGAAGTACTGCGCCACCTGGCGGCTGCCGATGGCGTTGTAGATCGCCGCATCGATGTCGGACGGGGCGATGCCGAAGCGGCCGGCCGCGTCGCGGTCGATGGTCAGGGTGGCCGAAGGCGAGGTCGACTGCTGGTCGGTGTTCACATCCTTCAGCTGAGGCATCTTCTCCAGCGCCTGCAGCATCCTCGGCGCCCAATCGTTCAACTCGTCGAGGTCAGCGTCGGACAGGGTGTACTGGTACTGGGCGCGGCTCTGGCGACCGCCCACCTGGATGTCCTGGTTGGCCTGCAGGGCTGAATTGGCGCCGACCACGCGGGCCAGCTTCGGCCGCAGGCGGGTGATCACTTGGTCGGCCGTGGCGGTCCGGCCTTCGTCGCGCTGGCGCAGGGTGACGTTCAGGTTGGAGTTGGTCGGGTTGCCGCCGATGTTGTAGTGCGCCTCCTCGACGTCCGGGTCCTGGCCGATGATCTTGATCGCCTCCTGCGACTTCTCGTCGGTGTAGGCGTAGGAGGAGTTCTGCGCGGTCACCAGGGCGCCCCCGATGAAGCCGGTGTCCTGCTGCGGGAAGAAGCCGGTCGGCGAGGTGACGTACATCACCACCGCCAGGACCGCGGTGCAGAGGAAGGTGAACAGGGTCAGGCCCTTGTGGCGCATGACCGCGTCCAGACCCCTGGCGTAGCCGCGCTCCATCTTGTGGAAGCCGGTCTCCAGGCCCTTCATGATCGGGTTCTTCGGCGGCTCGGGCGCCTTGAGGAACTTGCCGCACAGCATCGGCGTGAAAGTCAGCGACATGATCACCGACACCACCACCGCAGCCGACAGGGTCAGGGCGAACTCGCGCATCAGCCGGCCCACCACGCCGCTCATGAACATCAGCGGAGTGAACACCGCGATCAGCGAGATGGCGATCGACAGGATGGTGAAGCTGATCTCGCCGGCGCCGTTGAGCGCGGCCTGGAACGGCTTCTCGCCATGCTCCACGCGCCGCCAGATCGCCTCGACCATGACGATGGCGTCGTCG
>DASYBX010000011.1:0-54239 GCA_036500495.1 Caulobacteraceae bacterium | reverse complement strand
CATCGCCAAGGCGGCCAAGAACGACTGCGCGGCGGGCGCCCATTCCTGCGCCGGCCAGGCGACCAAGGACGGCGACAAGACCTCGTTCGTCTACCTGCCCAAGGGCGCCTGCGCCAAGATCGCCGGCAGCTCCCTGAAGGCGATGTGATCCAGGGCTTCAGGCATCAGAGGAGCGGCCCCATGACGATCCATGCCCTTTCCCGGGCCTTCGTTCTGGGCGCCGCCGCCTCGCCTGTCTGCCAGCGGCCCATCCCGGCGGCGGCCGAGCCCGGCCCCGATACCCTTCTCAGTGAAGCGTTCGCCGCCCCATTCGCGCGGCTGTCCCTCGAGCCCTGACGAAAGACCGCATCATGATCCCCTTCGCCAAGCCGATCCGCACCGGGATCGGCGCGCTGAACGCCGTGCCCTACGACGTCATCGCCCTGATCGCCCGCGCCGCCACCTTCAGCGTGTTCATCCGCTCGGGCACGCAGAAGCTGTCGGACTGGAACGCGACCCTGCTGCTGTTCCAGAACGAGTACCACACGCCGGTGCTGCCGCCGGCGGTCGCCGCCTATACCGCGGCGAGCCTGGAGCTCGGCTGCTCCACCCTGATCCTCGTCGGATTGCTGACGCGGGTCTCGACCCTGCTGCTGCTGGGCATGACCGCCACCATCCAGCTGTTCATCTACCCGGACGCCTGGCCGACCCACATCCAGTGGCTGGCGTTCATGATCATCCTGGTGCTGCGTGGACCGGGCCGCGTGTCGCTGGACGCCCTCGTCGGCCCCCGGCTGCTGGGCCGGTGACGGCCGCCCTAGACCGTGTCCATGGTCCCGCAGCTCAGCGCGCTGAGCGGCGTCTCGCCCTTGAGGACCTTGACCCCGAGGTAGGTCATCGTCCCGCCGACGAAGCTGATGTCGGAGACCGCGATGTTGCGGTCCCGCTTCAACTGCTCGACGTCGCCGAGGGTCAGGTGCAGCGTCATGTCGTCGGCCGCCACGCCGCGCGAGGCCGCCTGCTCGATCTCGTTCCGGAAACGGACGGCGACGGTGGGAGGGCGGGCGCTCGAGGGGGCCGGCTTCACAGGTACACCCCTTCGCCCTGCACGCGCACCTGCACGGCGCCGCCGCGATCCACCACCTCACGCGCACGCTTGTGGGCGATGGCCTTGGCGACCTCCTTGTCGGCGGTGTGGCCGAAGACGGCGCCTTGAAGTTCGACCGCCCAGCCCACACCATCGCGCACGACGGTGAATATGGTTCGTTCCAGGGGAGCTCTCATACGTTTTGTTAACATGCTGGAACCGTCACCTGAAAAGTATTTCTGAGTTTTTTCTTGCAAATAGCTATCCAATGCCCAATATTGCCGTATCAAATATCGCTTAGGCTCGCCTGGCGCTCTTGCCGAAATTGAAAATTCGGCCACGCATTCGCTAAGACCCTCTCCGAAAATTTGACTTCCCGCTCGTTTGGAGCGCGGAAAACCTATGTCCGGAAAGGGACAAGCCATGCAAATCGGCATCGTGAAATGGTTCAACAGCGAAAAAGGCTTCGGCTTCATTCAGCCTGAGCAGGGCGGCGGCGACGTGTTCGTGCACATCTCCGCCGTGGAGCGCGCCGGCATCAACTCGCTGCGCGAAGGCCAGAAGCTGTCGTTCGAACTCGAGCGCGACCAGCGCTCCGGCAAGACTTCGGCGGGCCAACTCCAACTCGTCTGACCCAGTCTCGCGCCCAGGTCCGCGGTCACCGTGGGCCTGGGCCCCGTCGCGATCGTCGCGGCGATTTCCGCCCGGCTCCTCAGAGACGTCCGGGCCCAGAACAATTGAAAAAATGAATTATCGATACGTACCCGACGCCGCCGACGGCGTCCTGAAGGCCATCGTCACTCGGCGGCCGACCACCACCCTCCACGATCTGCGGCAATCCCACCCCCTGCTGCGCTCCATGTCCGTCGACCACCTTTCCCTGCTGCTCGAGCGAACCGCCGAGCGCCGCGCCCTTTCCTGGGGACGGTAGGACGGCTGCAGGCCCCCGCCGGCTGACGCTGGCCGCCCATCACGGGACAGGGCTCACCCCGCCTTCGGCTTGGGCCCGGAGCCGCCCGTTCGCTCCAATCCCTTGAGGCTCGGCTGAGCGGCGTTTGTCTTGGGAAGCTTGGCTTTCTTCTTGCCCTTGGTTTCCTTCATCGCGTTTTCCGTTTCCAGTCTTTTTGAAATCGATCCGATTGTCAGGATCAGATTGGGCGGAAACCGCGAGGAAGGACATCAGATAATTTCAGATCTACGAATCATCACGCGGACTTCAACGGAATGACCGTCGCTTTGACTTTAATGTCGGCCGTCGGGATTTATTTGTGTTAAAAGGACATCTGCAAATTTGAAATCGACTGACGCCGTGGGGCCGCGCCCTGGGACGCCCGTCCCGGCCCTGGTGGCCGACATGGACAGCAGTATCCGGAGCTCGAATGCCCGCGCGTAGTCCCCAATTCTTCCCGCAGCCGTTCGGGCCGCACGACTACAGGATCCAGTGCCTGCCGCCCGAAGCGCCGCGGCAGGTGAACATCCGTGGGCGCGCCGCCGCGCCGCTGGCCGTGGGCGATCGCTACACCATCGACCGGCACGACTGCATCTACGACCTGATCGTCGAGGAGATCAGCCGATTGGCGGGCGGCCGCTGGAACGCGCGATGCCGCGTGTCCGAGCCGCTATGCCTGTGACGCCGCGGGCAAGTCCCGGAGGAGCAGGATGACGATCTCGGACAAGGAAATGAACGCCCTGCAGAACCTGGCCGACAAGCTGGCCGGCAAGGATGTGGATTGGATCAACATCGGCGACGCCCGCGCCTTGACCGAGCTCGGCTTCGCGCGACGCAATCGGGGCGGCTGGGAAATCACCCCCGAAGGCCTCGCCCTGCTCAAGGCCCCCGCCGCAGGGCCGGTCCTGGTCGCCTGGAGCGACACCGTCAATGCGGAAGCGGCGCGCGAATCCGCCAACGAAGAGGAGTGAGCGGCCCAGGCGCGCTCCGCAGATCCCGGCGCGCTCCACAGATCAGCTCTGGGCTTGGCTCTGCACACTGACGAGCGCCTCGGCCAACTGGTCGAGGGTATAGGGTTTGCGCAAGAGCGGCAGGTCGCGGTTCATCGCGTCGGGCACGAGGCGCTGGGCGGTGTAGCCCGAGGTCAGCAGTATGGGCAGGCTCGGCCGCCTGGCCTGGATCGACCGCGCCATCTCGATCCCGGTCATCCCCGACGCCATGATCACGTCCGAGAACACCAGATCGAGGTGACGGTCGCCGGAGACGATGGCGAGCGCGGCATCCCCGGACTCCGCCTCGACCACGCCGTAGCCCAGTTCTTCGAGCATCGCGAGGGCGGCGGCGCGGACGTCGGCGTCGTCCTCGACCAGCAGGACCACGCCTTCGGCATCCGGCCGGATTTGCTGAACGGCGCCGGGCGCGGCCTCGGCTGGCGGCGGCTCTGTTCGCGGCAGGAAGATACAGACCGTCGTGCCTTGCCCGGGCTCCGTCTCCAAATGAACGAACCCGCCCGATTGATGCGCGAAACCGTAGACCTGGCTCAGTCCCAGGCCGGTGCCCTTGCCGACGGCCTTGGTGGTGAAAAACGGCTCGAACACCCGTGCGGCGACGTCGGGCGCCATGCCGGGCCCATTGTCGGCCACCGAGACGAGGACATAGTCGCCCGCCGCCGCGTCGTTGGCCTCCGCCTGGGCGGGAAGAACCGTCACGTTGCGGGTCGTCAGCACGAGCTCGCCGCGCTCGTTCATCGCGTCGCGGGCGTTGATCGCCAGGTTCAGGATCGCGGTTTCCAGCTGGTGCGGGTCGGTCCGGCAGTACCAGAGCGGCTCGGCGCGCACGACCCTGACCTGAACGGCTTCCCCTATGGCGCGGTCGAGCAGGATCTCAAAGTCGGGCAGCAGGTCGGTGACGCAGACCGGCTCCTCGCGCAGGTCCTGCCGGCGCGCGAAGGCGAGCAGCTGCTCGTTGAGCCGCGCGCCGCGGGCGACGCCGATGCGCGCGGCGTCCAGCAGCCTGCGCACCCGCTCATCCAGTTGAACCCGGCGCGACAGCGATTCCAGGCTGCCGCCGATGATCATCAGCAGGTTGTTGAAGTCGTGCGCGATGCCGCCGGTCAGCTGGCCGATCGCCTCCATCTTCTGGCCTTGCCGCAGCGCCTCGTCCAACTGGCGACGCTCGGTGTTGTCGACGACGATTCCGGCGATCCGCACGGCCTTGCCATCCCGGTACGAGGTCCGCCCCTTGATCTGCACCCAGCGGATCGCGCCATCGTTGGCCCGGCGGATGCGGCCTTCGGCATCCAGCCGTCCCGTGGCGAGGGCCTGGGTCGCGGCGTCCTGGAATCCCAGGCGATCCTCGGGGAGGAAATGCTTCGCGGCGATATCGAGGGTCCAGGCCGCTGGCGGCTCGGCGTATCCGAAGATTTCGTCGTGACGTTCCGAGCGAATGGAGGCGCCGTCGACCAGGTCCAGGTCCCAATGGCCCATGTCCGCCGCGTCAAGCGCGATGGCGAGGCCTTCCTCGACCCGGGCGCGCTCCGCGATCTCCGCTTCGAGCTGCAGGTTCGCCTGGGCGATCTCGCGAGCCCGCTCGTAGTTCTGCCGCAGGTCGGTGACGATCAGGCAGACCATGCTGGCGTCACCGGGGTCGACCGCGAGATTGGCGACCGAAAGGTTGGCCTGGGCGGCCCCGCCGTCGGAGAGGATCAGCGACAGTTCGGCCGAGGCGCCGTCGAAGCCGGCCTTCTCCAGCATCGCGCGCAACTGCTCGGTCTCGCGCACGTAGTCGAAGATGGGATCGCCGACGATCTCTTCGGGACGGCGGCGGACGAGGCCGGCGAAGCTCTGATTGCAGTAGAGGATCGTCCCTTGCGCATTGAGCGTGACCGCGCCCTCGCGCATCTGCTCGACGAGCACGCGATAGGGACGATCCGCGTTTTCCAGGGTGTAGACGACCTGCCCATTTGGCCCGCCGACGACGACCGCGTCGACGTCGCCCTGGCGGATGGCGTCCAGCGTCTCGGTCGCCTCCTGCAGGGCGGCTTCCAGCGCACGATTGCGGGCCTCCGCCTCGGCCAGCTCGCGGTCCTTCGCGCTCATGGCGCGGCCGGGCGCTCGCGTTCGGCGGCGGCGAGATTCAATCCCGCCAGGACCCGCTCGCGGTTGGACAGGTCGCCGACGATCCGGCGCAGGGGCTCGGGGGTCACCTTCACCAGGGTCGGCGTGGCGACGATCTGGAAGTCGCGGGTCTCCTGGGGATGGGTGTAGACGTCGATGACCTCGAGATCGACATGGCCCCTGAGGTGCTGGTCGCAGATCAGCCGGACGTTGGTGATCGCGTTCTGCGATCTCGTCGTCGTTCCGGCGACGAACAGGCGCAGCACATAGGTCTCGAGCTCAGGGGACGCCGGCCAGCTCATGCGCGCGGAGGCTCGCCCGACTGGATGTCGAGGCCGACCAGCACCCGCTCGGTGTCCGACAGGTTGCCGATGATGCGCTTGATCGGAGGCGGCAGGCGCCTGACCAGGGTGGGCACGGCGAGGATCTGATCGCCCGCGGCGAGCTGCGGCTTCACCAGCAGGTCGATCACCTCGATGGTGTACATCCCCGAAAGGTGTTCCTCGCAGATCTCCTTCAGGTTCGAGATCGCCGCCAGCGACTTCGGGGTCTGTCCGGCCACATAGAGGCGAAGATTGTAGTAGCCGGGCTGCGCCGGATCGAATTCCATGCCTGCCGCGTCGCTCATTCGGCCGCCCCCCGCTTGGTCGCCATGGCGGCGCGGTCGGCGGTGAGGATGGCCTCGCGGCCGGTCTCCTGCTGGCCGAGCATGGCCACCTCGTGTTCTTCCGCTTCGAGACCGGCCCGAAGTTCGGCGATCTGGCGCTCCACCGCGCCGCGGCGGCGGTCGAAGTCACGCTGGCGCCGTTGCGTGGTCTGGGCGCGCAGAATGGCTTCACTGAGTTCGCGCGCTTCCTGGGCCTGGCGGGCCGCCCCCGTCAGCACGCCTTCGGACCCGATGTAGGGTTCGGCCAGTTTGATGCCGTGGCTGGTCAACAGGTACTCGCGCATCTGGTTGGAGTGGCTCATCCCGCGCGCCTTCAGCACGAACAGCACCCGATTGCGCTCGCCGCTGGACTCGAGGTCGGTCAGCGACATCCAGGTGTCCATCAGCGACGAGACCCCGCGGTCTGCCTCGTTGACGTGATCGCTGGCCAGGGACAGGCTGGTGAAGAAGGCGGTGATGCCGCGTTCCTTGCAGATGTCGGCCAGGCGCAGCAGCGTGCTGTGGATTTCCGATTCCACGCCGCGGAAGGCGGAGATGGGATCGACCACGACGGCGGACGGCTGGAACTGCTCGATGTCGCGATGCATCCGCGTCAGGTGCATCTCCAGCCCATAGAGGCTCGGCCGGGCGGACTCGAACATCAGCAGGCCGCTGTCCACGTGCCGCTTCAGGTCGATTCCGGCCGAGCGCATGTTGCGGATGATCTGGTCCGGCGACTCCTCGAACGCGAAGTACAGGCAGCGCTCTCCGCGCTCGCACACCGCATTGGCGAACCAGGCGCCGAAGGTCGATTTGCCGGTGCCCGCCAGGCCTGAAAGCAGGATGCTCGATCCGCGGAAATAGCCTCCCCGGCCGAACATCATGTCCAGGTCGGCGACGCCCGTAGGAACCACGTCCGACGAGATCTTGTGCGCCAGGCCGGCCGAGGTGATCGGCATGACGTTGACGCCGCGATCGTCGATCAGGAACGGGTACTCGTTGGTGCCGTGCGCCGAGCCCCGGTATTTGACGATCCGCAGGCGGCGCGTGGTGACCTGATCGTGGACGCGGTTGTCGAGCAGGATCACGCAGTCCGAGACGTATTCCTCGATGCCGTAGCGCGTCAGCTGGCCTTCCCCGCGCTCGCCGGTGATGACGGCGGTGACCCCGCGATCCTTGAGCCAGCCGAACAGCCGGCGCAGTTCCGCGCGCAGCACCGCCTGATCCTTGAAGCCTGAAAACAGGGCCTCCACGGTGTCGAGCACCACGCGCTTGGCCCCAATCTGGTCGATGGCGAACCCGAGGCGCACGAACAGGGGCTCGAAATCGAACTCGCCGCTGACCTCGATCTCAGCCGGCTCGATGCGGACATGATCGATCACCAGCTTCTTGTCGGCTATCAGGTCATCCAGGGCGTAACCCAGGGAGGCGACGTTCTCGACCAGGTCTTCGGAGCGTTCCTCGAAGCTCATGAACACCCCGGCCTCGCCGAACTGCGTGGCCCCGTTCACCAGGAAGGTCATTGCGATCAGGGTCTTGCCGCATCCGGCCGAGCCGCACAGAAGGGTAGGGCGCCCCTGGGGCAGGCCGCCGCGGGTGACATCGTCGAGGCCCCTTATTCCGGTCGGGGCCTTCTCCAGCTCGGGCATGTCCTTGCCCGCAACAGCGTTAGTCTCAGTCAAGTCGTCAGCTCCGGTCTCAATGGCTGGCTGCTATTCAGGGGGGCGTGCCCAGGTTGGGCCCGCTTGTCTGTTCGGTGACCGACGCGTCCCGTTCGATGGCCTGCCTGAGCACGGTTTCGACAAAGTTCGTGAGGCTCCGGTTCTCCCGGCGCGCCTTCTGCCGGGCGTCCGCGAGCAGGTCGGGGTCGAAGCGAAATGTCACCAGTTTCTTCAAGCGAGGCGCGATCTTTGGGCTGTCGATACAGCGTAAATACGCGTCAATGGCCAAGGTTCCGGGCCAGGCGAGCTTGACAAATCGTTCGTTTTTGTTCACTCTTTGTTCCGAATGGCCGACGAAACCACTCCCCTTGCGACGACAACCCCGACCGACGCGTGCGTCGACGGCGAAGCCTGCGCGCGGACGCTCGTCGAGCGGCAACTCGAGGCGTTGGAGGAGCTGGTCAGGATCGGGCTGAAGATCGCCCAGGCGATCGAGCGGCAGGTGGACGCGGCGGAGGCCCGGCCGCAGGCTGGCGGCGAGGCGGCCGCCGGAGGCATGGCCTATGCCCGCGTGGCGCGGGCGGTGCGACAGTCGATCCTGCTGCAGTCCCGGCTGACCGGGCAGACGCAGGCCGAGGCGGCGGCCGAAGCCGCCGTCCACACGCGCGAACGGGCGGTCAAGGCGCGCCTGGGCGACATCGTCCAGGACGTGATCGAGGCCGAGCACGACGACCCGGAGGCGGTGGAGCGGCTCGGCGCCGAGGCGGTCGAACGGCTGGACCGGGACCTCTACGGCGACGTGCTGGAGCGGCCGGTGCGGGAGATCATCGCGGACATCTGCAAGGACCTCGGCCTTCATCCCACCTGGCCGCGCCTGTTCGGCGAGATGGCGGCCATCCAGGAGATCGCCCAGGGCGGCGAAGACCGCCCCTACGCGGGGCCGATGAAGGTCGTCTGGCTCGACGCCAATGGACCGGACCCGCCGCAGCCGGTACGCGACAGCTCCTAGCAAGGCCGATGGAGCCTCGGGGTCAGCAGACTGGGGACACGCACCTGCGGCGCATGTCCCCGTCCAGCGCCTTAGCGGGCGACGGTCACCCCGTTGACCGGAGCGTTGCGGTTGTTCTCCTCGCAGATGTACTCGGCGGGGCGGACGTCCGGGCGCCATTCATAGACGCGCTTGTAGCTGTAGGGACGCTCCAGGGTCACCGGATCCTCGACCGTCATGGTCAACTCGATCTGGCGGCCGCCGTTGATCTTGCGGTAGCGCTCGGTGAGGTGCTCCTTGTCGGAGTGGGCCTCGCCCTCGTCGTCGATGAAGCTCTTGCCGTTGATGCCGATGGTGTCGACCACCAGGGTGTCGCCTTCCCAATGGCCGACCGAGTGGCCGAGGAAGGTTTCCTTCGGGTTCGCCGGTTGCTTCTGGTCGAGGTAGATGCGGCGCACCTCGTGGGCCACTTCATGCAGGAAGGTCACCCGGCCGGGGGTCTGCACGATCTCGATCGGATAGGGGCTTTCCATCAGGCGCGGCATGCCGTGCGGGAAGCACTGGGTCGAGGTGTCGGTCTCCGGATGGCCGGCGTTCTTCTCGCGGATCCGCTTCTTGAGCAGCTCGATGTACTGCGGCTTCAGCGGCGCCGGCACGCCGGGCTCCGGCCCCAGCAGGTACTGGTAGCCCTGCAGCCACCACACGCCCTCGAAGTTCTTGGGGTCGGGATTGGGCGGCGCCGAACCGGGGGCGGCGGGGCGCGGCCGGCTGTTGCCCGGCGTCAGGGCCAGGGTCGGGTCGGGATCGTTGAACAGGGTCTTGACCTGGCGCTGGGCGCCGGCGCCGCGGGCCGGAGCGGCCCCGGCCTGCGGCTGTGACTGCTGCTGGGCGTGCGCCGCCTCAGCCGCAAACCCCACCGTCAGCGCGACCGCCAACCCACTGCAACTCCACTTGAGCAGATCCTTCATGATCGCTTCCTCCAGCTGTTCTTGACCCCACAATTTCACCCTCATGTTTCTTGTCAATGTCAGGAGAGGGCCGAAGCAAGGCGGCAAGAAGCCCGGCGACGCGGTGGACGTCGCCGGGCCGAGGTTGCGCAGGGCGTCGATCAGGACGGGTTGCGGCCGCCCATGGAGGCCATCAGCTCTTCCTTGCGCGCCTTGAGGCGCTTGCCCATGGCGTCGAGATCCTCGTCGCCGCGCTTGGCCTGGGCGAACACGCCGCCGGGCTGCTCCTCTTCCTTCACATGGTGCTTGATGTACTCGCCCAGCACCTTGACCTTGGCGTCGTAGAGCGGCTCGGAGGGCTTCATCCCCTCGATTTCGGCGATCAGCTTCTTGGCGCCGTCGTGCTCGACCAGGGCCTCGTCGAGCATGTCGTCCTCCACCTCGCCGCGTTCGGCGGGATAGAAGATCTCCTCCTCGATCCGCGTGTGCACCTTCAGCGCCAGGGCGATCTTCTGGAACAGGGCCAGCTTCTCGGCCTCCTCCTCCAACTGCTCGTACTCGTCGAACATCTCCTCGACCTCGCGGTGGTCTTTCTTCAGCAAGCTCACGGCCAGGGGATCGCGCCGGCCGGTCCGACGCGTCCGGCGCGGCTTGGTGGATTTGCTGCTCGATTGGTGGGTCGCCGCCATGGGACTCTCCTGCGGGTTGTCATGGTCCATCAGCAACCGCTTCCGGTTCCGCCGGTTCCTACGGCCGCGCCCTCGCGGCCCCGGAACGATTCGCCGGGGCCGGCTTAGCGGATCGTCAGCGGCCACACCGCGGCGATCAGGAACGGGCCGGCCAGCAGCACCATGGTCGAGAGCGGCGCGCCCAGCCGCCAGTAGTCGGAGAAGCGATAGCCGCCCGGGCCGGCGACCAGGGTGTTGCACTGGTGGCCGATGGGGGTGAGGAAATCGCAGCCGGCGCCCGTGGCCACCGCCATCAGGAACGGGTCGGGGTTGAGGTGCAGGCGCTGGGCGGTCAGCACCCCGATCGGGCCCAGCACCAGCACCGTCGGCGCATTGTGCAGGAACGGCGAGCAGGCCATGGCCACCACCATCAGCGCCCCCAGCGCCAGCATCGGCGACACCCCGTGCAGGGCCTGGGCCAGGCCGCCGGCGATCAGGTCGGCCCCGCCGGTGCGCCGCACCGCCTCGCTGATCGGCGTCAGCGCCCCGATCAGCACCAGCACCTGGCCGTCGAGCGACTCGTAGGCGTCGCGCATCGACAGGGCCCCGGTGGCCACCATCAGCACCGCCGCGCCGAAGAAGGCGATGGCGATCGGCAGGGCGTTGATCGCCACCAGCACCATGGCCGCCGCCAGGATCAGCACCGGGGTGATCCGCCGCCGCACCCCGCCCAGCCTGACCTCGCGCTCGGCCAGGGGCAGCACGCCCAGGGCCTTCAGGATGTTGGGCAGGGCCCGCTCCCCGGCCTGCAGCACCAGGATGTCGCCGGGGCGCAGGGTGATGTCGCGCAGGCGCTGGGTGATGCGTTCGCCGCCGCGGCCGACCGCCAGCAGATTGACCCCGTACTGCTCCTTCAGCGCCAGGCGCTGGGCCGACTGCCCGCGCAGCACCGAGTTGCGCCGCACCACCGCCTCGATCGAGCGCATCTCCTCGGTGGCCTCGCCCTTCTCCACCTCGCGCCCTTCGCGGGCGGCCTTCAGCGGCGCCCGGGCCAGCACCCGGTCGAGCGCCTCGGGCTCGGCCTCCAGGATCAGCACGTCGCCGGCGTGCAGCGCGGCGTCCGGCAGGGGCGCCTCGTGCTTCTCGCCGCCCGCGGCGATGGCCATCAGCTTGACGCCCTCCTCGCCCAGCTTCAGGTCCGACACGGTGGGGAAGGCCTTGGCCGCCTCGGCGGTGACGGTGACCTCGGTGGCGTAGGGCGCGTCGGCCACGGCCTCGCCGAGGCTGGTCTGGCCCTGGCGGTTGCGGGGCAAGAGCGGCCAGGCGACGCTGACCAGGACCAGGCCCATCGCCGTCAGGCCCAGCCCCACCGGCGTGAAGTCGAACATGGCGAACGGCTTGCCGAGGGTCTCCTCGCGCACCTGGCTGACGATGATGTTGGTCGAGGTGCCGACCAGGGTGACCAGCCCGCCCAGCAGCGACAGGAACGACATCGGCATGAGCAGGGACGAGGGCGAGGTGCCGGTCTTCCTCGCCAGTTGCAGGGCGGCCGGCATGACGATCGCCAGGGCGCCCACGTTCTTGGTGCCCATCGACAGCACGGCCGTCACCGCCGCCAGCACCGGCACCTGGGTGCGCGGCGTCTTCAGCCGGGCCAGCAGCGGACCGAGCGCCATCTCGATCACGCCGGATCGGGCCACCGCCGCGCTGACCACCAGGGCCGCCGCGATGATGACCACCACGTCGCTGGTGAACCCGGTGAACGCCTCCTTGGCCGGCACGATGCCGGTCAGCACGCCGGCCAGCAGGGCGCCCACGGCCACGAGGTCGTAGCGGAACCGGCCCGAGGCGAATAGCGCCACCGCGACGGCGAGGATGCCGAACGCCAAGGTCTCGCCCACAGGCGCGTGCTGCACCACCATCTGCCAGCAACGGCGGCTGGTTGCGGCGGTTCCGGCGCCTCGGCAATAGGCGTCGCTGTTCAAGGCTTGGGCGCCCGGCGCTCGACGCCCGCTTCAACGCCCAATCATGTTGCAGTGCAGCGTGAGATTGCCCATAGCTTGCGCAGTCTCATGCGTGTCCTCGTCATCGATCCCGACAAAGCGCGGGCGGCCCTGGTCGCCGAAGGTCTGGCCGGCGTCAAACCGCTGGAGGTCCGCAGCGCCCCCTCGTTCGAGGAGGTGGAGTCGGCGATCGACGGCTTCGACGTGATCGTCATCGCCTGCGACAGCCCCGACCGCGACACCCTGGAGAGCCTGCGCGAGCAGACCGCCCACAATCCACGCCCGGTGGTGATGTTCGTCGACCGCTCGGCCCCCGGCCTGGCCGAGGCGGCGGTCGAGGCGGGGGTGGCGGCCTATGTGGTCGACGGCCTGGCCGCCAAGCGCGTTCGGTCGGTGCTGGAGGTGGCGCTCACCCGCTTCCAACTGATGCAGAAGCTGCGCGGCGACCTGGCCAAGGCCCAGGCCGACCTGGCCGCGCGCAAGACCATCGACCGGGCCAAGGGCCTGTTGATGAAGGAGCGGGGCCTGGACGAGGAGGCCGCCTACCAGTTGCTCCGCAAGCTGGCGATGGACTCCGGCCGGCCGCTCGGGGCGGTGGCCGCCGACCTCATCGCCTACGCCAATGTTCTGAAAGGCGGATCATGAGGCTCAAGCTCGGCTTCATCGCCCTCACCGACTGCGCGCCCCTGGTGGTCGCCAGCGAACTGGGGCTGTTCGAGGACGAAGGGCTGGACGTCACCCTGTCGCGCGAGGCCTCCTGGGCCAACATCCGCGACAAGGTCGCCGCCGGAGCGCTGGACGGCGCCCACATGCTCGCGCCCATGGCGCTGACCGCGCCGGTGATCGCGCCGCTGTCGCTGAACGCCAACGGCTCCAGCATCACCTTGTCGAAGGCCCTGGCCGAGCAGGTGCGCGGCCTGGATGACGACGAGCCCTCGCCCCGCACCGCCCACGCCCTCAGGCGCGCGATCGATCGGCGGGTCGAACTCGGCGAGCGGCCCCTCACCTTCGCCGTGGTGTTCCCGTTCTCGATCCACGCTTATCTGCTGCGCTACTGGCTGGCCGACGCCGGTATCGATCCGGACCACGACGTGCGCCTGACCGTGGTCCCGCCGCCGCGCATGGCCGCACGGATGCTGGCTGGCGATGTCGACGGCTTCTGCGCCGGCGCGCCCTGGGGCGCAGTGATCGAGGCGGCCGGCGCAGGCGAGATCTGGGTCCAGGGCTCGCGCCTCTGGCGCGGCGCACCGGACAAGGTCCTGGGCCTCGCCGCCGCGTTCGCCGCGCGCGAACCGAACTCCGTCCAGCCCCTGCTGCGCGCCCTCATCCGGGCCGCCGTGTGGGCCGACGAGCCCGCCAATCGCGAGACGCTCGCCGAAATCCTGTCGCGTCCGGCCTATGTCGACGCCCCGGTCGCCGCCCTCCGCCGCGCCCTGATCCCGCCCGAGCCTTTCGCCCTCCACTTCCACGCCGAAGACGCCGGCTATCCGCGCCGTTCGCACGCCCTGTGGCTGCTGGGCCAGATCCGCCGCTGGGGCCAGATCGACGAGACGGTCGACGTCCAGCAGACGGCCGGGCGCGTCTATCGGCCGGACCTCTATCTCCAGGCCGCCGAGGCCGTGGGCGCCGCGACCCGCGGCCGTCTGCTCGACACCGAACCCCTGACGCCCCTGTTCGACGGGCGCGCCTTCGATCCCGCACGGCTGGACGACTATCTGGAGTCCCTGCCCCTCGGCCGCCGGCCAGCGCCCGGCCGATAGGCGCTTTTTGTTGCAACGCACAATGAAATCGCTCAAGGTCTGGGCGACTTTTGCTGCGCAGCAATTCCTGCAGCAAACAGGCCTTGGCCAAGCCCTCCCCCATCTGAAGTCTGGTTCCGTCGCGGGGCAATGACGTCCCGCGTGAGGCCGAGAGGCCGGCCGGGCGGAGACGTCCGGATTCACACGAGGACGATGACGTCCGGACGGAGGGAGAGCCTCCGCCCGGACGTCTTTGTTTGGCTCAGACCGGGGAGCGGGAATGGACAGAGGACAGTCGAGGATCTGGGCGGCGTCAGCAGGCGCGGCCGTCCTGGCGGCGGCGGGCGGAGCATGGGCGCAGCCCACCGCGCCTCCCGAGAACCCGGACTCGATCGCGGCGGCGATCACCGCGGGCCACCTGCTGCTCGATGTGCGCGGGCGGTGGGAGCATGTCGACCAGACCAAGACCGCCACCCTGAAGGACGACGCCGACGCCTACACCGTGCGCACCCAGCTCGGTTTGGAGACCGGCGCCTGGCACGACGTCAAGGCGCTGCTGGAATTCCAGAACGTCAGCCACCTCGGCCCGGAGGACTATGCGGTCAATCCGCCGGGCGCGACGACGCCCCCGCTCAACGGCGCGGCCAAGGCCCGGTACCCCGTGGTCAACGATCCGGACGAGACCGAGCTCAACCGCCTGCAGCTGGCCTGGAGCCCGGTCAAGGAATTCACCGCCACGGTCGGGCGCCAGCGCATCCTGATCGACGACCAGCGCTTCGTCGGCAACGTCGGCTGGCGGCAGAACGAGCAGACCTTCGACGCCGCCCGCGCTGAATTCGCGGTGCAGGGCTTCAGCGGGACCTACGTCTACCTCGACCGCGTCAACCGGGTGCTCGGCCCTTCCAGCAATTGGAAGTCGGACAGCCACCTCATGAACCTGACCTATGCGGCGGCCCCGCAACTCAAGCTGGAAGGCTTCGTCTACGCCCTGGATTTCTCCAACAGCGTGATCAACAACTCGATCACCTCGGGCGCCCGCGCCACCGGCAAGGCGCCGCTGGGCCCGCTGCAACTGGCCTATGGCGCGACCTGGGCCGAGCAACAGGACTACCATCGCGGCGCGAACCCGAGGTTCAGCCTGCCCTACTGGGACGTGAACCTGGCGGCGAGCTGGAAGATGCTCACCGGCAAGGTCGACTACGAGGTGCTGGACGGCAACGGCGTGCGCGGCTTCGCCACGCCGCTCGCCACCACCCACGGCTTCAACGGCTGGGCCGACGCCTGGGCCGCACCGGGCGGCAACAAGAGCTTCGTCGACGGGATCAAGGACCTCAGCGGCAGTCTGGCCTGGCGCCCACCGATCAAGGCCCGGTATGTCTTCAATCCGGAACTGACGGCGATCTACCACGACTTCCACGACGAGAAGACCGGCGCCGCCCTGGCCCACGAGGTCGACGTCCTGGCCGCCGCCGCCTTCACCAAGCAGCTGACCGGCCTCGTGAAGTTCGCCCAGTTCCAGCGCAACGGGGTTGTTCCCGTGGGCACGGCCACCCCGCCGCCGAGCCGCACCAAGGTGTGGATCGGCTTCGAATACAAGCTCTGACGCCTGCAAACGCCGCTTGATTGATCAACAGGGCGCCCATATGCGGGCGCCCTGCCCGCGTTTTGTGCAGCGCAACAGAAACCCGCAATCCCTTGCGCGCTCTGCTGGCGCGGGCTTGGCGCCCCCGTCATCGTGACATCGACACGCGAGGCAACGGCGCTTCGCAACCGGCCGAGAGGCCAGCCCGGCCAGGCCGCCGGGCCCATGGAATGGACAACGACGTCCGTCAGGGGAGCTCACCCCCGGCGGGCGTTTTTCGTTTTGGAGGGTACTCATGTCGCTCAAGGCGATGCTGAAATCGGGCCACACGCCCACCCTGTTCTCCACCTTCCTGTACTTCGACATCAGCTTCATGGTGTGGGTGCTGCTCGGGCCGTTGGCGGTCATGATCGGGACCGACCTGCACCTGGACGCCGCCCAGAAGGGGCTGATGGTCGCCACGCCGTCGCTGGCCGGCGCCTTCCTGCGGGTGGTCAATGGCGTGTTCGTCGACCGCTTCGGGCCCAAGCGCACCGGCATCGTCAGCCAACTGGTGGTGATCGCCGGCCTGTTCGCCGCCTGGAGGCTGGGCGTGCACTCCTTCGGCCAGACCCTGGTGCTGGCCACCGTGCTCGGCGTCGCCGGCGCCGCCTTCGCCATCGCCCTGCCCATGGCCTCGTCCTGGTATCCCAAGGAGCACCAGGGCCTGGCTTTGGGCATCGCCGGAGCCGGCAATTCCGGCACGGTGCTGGCCTCTCTGTTCGCGCCCACCCTGGCCAAGGCCTACGGCTGGACCAACGTGCTGGGCATGGCGATCCTGCCCCTGCTGGTCGCCTTCGCGGTGTTCGTCCTGTTCGCCAAGGACAGCCCGAACCGCCCCGCCCCCAAGACCGCCTCGGCTTACCTCAAGGTGCTGAAGCAGGGCGACTGCTGGGGCCTGATGGCGCTCTACAGCGTCACCTTCGGCGGTTTCGTCGGCCTCTCCTCCTCCCTGCCGATCTACTTCCATAGCGAGTACGGCCTCTCGACCGTCACCGCCGGCTTCGTCACCGCCGCCTGTGTGTTCTCCGGCTCGATGGTCCGCCCGTTCGGCGGCTTCCTGGCCGACCGCTTCGGCGGGGTGCAGACCCTGACCGTGGTGTTCGCCGTCGCCGCCCTCGCGCTCGGCCTCGTCTCGATGAACCTGCCCGGCGTCTACCTAGCCGCCGCCGTCTTCATCCTCGGCATGTTCGCGCTCGGCATGGGCAATGGCGCGGTGTTCCAGCTCGCGCCCCAGCGCTTCGGCGGCGAGATGGGCCTGATCACCGGCCTGGTCGGCATGGCCGGCGGCCTCGGCGGCTTCTACCTGGCTTCCAGCCTGGGCGTCTCCAAGCAGCTGACCGGCAGCTACCAGGCAGGCCTGCTGATCTTCGCCGCCCTGGCCTTCGTCGCCCTCCTGGGCGTCAGCGCGGTGCGCAAGCGCTGGAACGCCTGGTCGTTGCGCCAGGCCAGACTCGCCGAGGTGCAAGCGTGAAGGACGTCGGGATGAACAGGCAGAAGCTGGTCGTCGTCGGCAACGGCATGGCCGGGTGCCGGGCGGTCGAGGAAATCCTCAAGCGCGCCCCGAACCGCTACGAGATCGCCATCTTCGGCGCCGAGCCCCGGGTCAATTACAACCGCATCATGCTGTCGCCGGTGCTGGCGGGCGAGAAGACCTTCGAGGACATCGTCATCAACGACGAGGCCTGGTACCGCGACAACGGCATCACGCTCCACGCCGGCCGCGCGGTCACCGCCGTCGACCCAGCCGCCAAGGTGGTGCGGGCCGAGGGTGAGCTCGAGGCCCCTTACGACGTCCTGATCCTGGCCAACGGCTCGGACCCGGTGCGCCTGCCCCTGCCGGGTGCGGACCTGAAGGGCGTGGTCACCTTCCGCGACCTCGACGACGTCGGGGCCATGGTGGCGGCGGCGGAGACCGACGGCGGCAAGGCGGTGGTGATCGGCGGCGGCCTGCTCGGCCTCGAAGCCGCCTACGGCCTGGCCAAGCGCGGCATGGGCGCCACCGTCGTGCACCTGATGGAAGTGCTGATGGAGCGCCAGCTCGACGAGAGCGCCGGCTACCTCCTGACCGAGGCCCTCAAGGATAAGGGGGTCGAGACGGTCCTGGGCGCCCACTCCGAGGAAATCCTCGGCGAGGACGGCAAGGTGTCGGGCCTGCGCCTCAAGGACGGCCGCGTCCTGCCCTGCGACATCCTGGTGATGGCCGTCGGCATCCGCCCGAACGGCGCTCTCTCCCGGGCCGCCGGCCTCAAGGTCAACCGCGGCGTGGTGGTGGACGACCAGATGCGCACCTCCGACCCGTCGATCTTTGCGGTCGGGGAATGCGCCGAGCACCGCGGCGTGGCCTACGGCCTGGTCGCCCCAATCTTCGAGATGTGCCGAACCCTGGCCGAGGTCCTGACCGACGGCGAGGCCGCCTACGAGGGCTCGGTGCTGTCGACCCGCCTCAAGGTCTCCGGCGTCGACGTGTTCTCGGCCGGCCGCTTCTCCGGCGGCGAGGGCTGCGAGGACATCGTGTTCCGCGACGCCGGGCGCGGGGTCTACAAGCGCCTCGTCTTGGAGGACGGCAAGGTCGCCGGGGCGGTGCTGTTCGGCGATGCCGTCGATGGCGCCTGGTACTTCGACCTGATGAAGTCGGGCCGCGACGTGTCCGACATCCGCGAGACCCTGGTGTTCGGCCAGGCGGTGACGGAGGGCCTGTCGGGCCTGGACCCTAGTTCGGCCGTTGCAGCCATGGCGGACACCGCCGAGATCTGCGGCTGCAACGGCGTGTGCAAGGGTCAGATCACCCAGGCGATCACCAGCCAGGGCCTCACCACCCTGGACGACGTGCGCGCCGTGACCAAGGCCTCGGCCTCGTGCGGTTCGTGCACGCCCCTGGTCGAGCAGGTGCTCAAACTGACCCTCGGCGACGGCTTCAAAGCGCACGAGGGGCCCAAGCCCGTCTGCAAGTGCACACACCACGGCCACGCGATCGTCCGTCAGCGGATCGTCTCCGAGCAACTGAAGTCGATCCCGGCGGTGATGCAAGCCCTGGAGTGGACCACCGCCGACGGCTGCGCCTCCTGCCGGCCGGCGCTGAACTATTATCTGATCTGCGCCTGGCCCGGCGAATACCGCGACGACAAGCAGAGCCGCTTCATCAACGAGCGGGCCCACGCCAACATCCAGAAGGACGGCACCTACTCTGTGGTGCCGCGCATGTGGGGCGGGGTCACCTCCGCCGCCGAGCTGCGCGCCATCGCCGACGTGGTGGAGAAGTTCGACATCCCCACCGTCAAGGTCACCGGCGGCCAGCGCATCGACCTGTTGGGCGTCAGGAAGGACGACCTGCCCAAGGTGTGGTCCGACCTCAACGCCGCCGGCATGGTCTCCGGCCACGCCTACGCCAAGGGGCTGCGCACGGTGAAGACCTGCGTTGGCACGGAATGGTGCCGCTTCGGCACCCAGGACTCCACGGGCCTCGGCGTGCGGCTGGAGAAGTTCATGTGGGGCTCTTGGAGCCCGGCCAAGGTCAAGCTGGCGGTCTCGGGCTGCCCGCGCAATTGCGCCGAGGCCACCTGCAAGGACATCGGCGTGATCTGCGTCGACAGCGGCTACGAGATCCACCTCGGCGGCGCCGCCGGCCTGCACATCAAGGGCACCGAGCTTCTGACCAAGGTGGCCAGCGAGAACGAGGCCGTCTGGGCCATCTGCGCGGTGATGCAGCTCTACCGGGAGGAGGGCTTCTACCTGGAGCGTATCTACAAGTGGATGGACCGGGTCGGGCTGGAGAGCATCCGCGCCCAGATCGAGGACCCGGAACAGCGACGCGCCCTCTACGACCGCTTCGCCTTCTCCCAGCGGTTCTTCCGCATCGACCCCTGGGCCCAGCACGTGGCCGGGCGCGAGAACCACGAATTCAACCCGATGAGCCGTCGCATGGAGTTCGAACCGGCATGAACGCGATCACGGACTTCCTGACCCAAGGCCACGACGCCTGGACCGACGTCGGCGCCGTCACCGACATCCCCCTGCGCGGCGCCCGCCGCGTGCCGACGCCCGAGGGTGACATCGCCGTTTTCCGCACCGGCGACGGCAAGGTGTTCGCCCTGCGCGACCAGTGCCCGCACAAGGGCGGCCCGCTCTCCCAGGGCATCGTCCACGGCCACGCCGTCACCTGCCCCCTGCACAGCTGGAACATCGACCTGTCCTCCGGCGAACCCATGGGCGCGGACAAGGGCAAGGGCTGCACGCCGGTGGTGCCGCTGCGGGTGGAGGGCGGCCGCATCCTGCTCGCCTCCAAGAGAAGGGCTGCATGAGCGTGCTCCGCAAAAGTGTGAGCGGCTTTGCGATGAGAGCACGCTCCGAGAGGAGGGCGTAAGCCCATGGCGGACGGCTCGGCCTTCCCGCCAGCCGTACGCACGACCTGCCCCTACTGCGGGGTGGGCTGCGGAGTGAGCGCGCGCGCCGAGGGCCGGGAGTTGGTCGTGGGCGGCGATGTCGCGCACCCCGCCAACGCCGGCCGGCTGTGTTCCAAGGGCACGGCGCTGGGCGCCACCGTGGGCCTGGAAGGCCGGCTGCTGGAGCCGATGATCGGTAAACGGACGGTCGACTGGGCCGCGGCGATCCAGCACGTGGCCAGCGGCTTCAGGAAGGCCATCGCCGAGCACGGCCCGGACTCGGTGGCCTTCTACGTGTCGGGCCAGTTGCTCACCGAGGACTACTACGCCGCCAACAAGCTGATGAAGGGCTTCATCGGCTCGGGCAACATCGACACCAACTCGCGCCTGTGCATGTCCTCGGCGGTGGCGGCGCACAAGCAGGCCTTCGGCGCCGACCTCGTGCCCGGCTGCTACGAGGACCTGGAGCTGGCCGACCTGGTGGTCTTCTCCGGCCACAACGCCGCCTTCACCCACCCGGTCCTGTTCCGCCGCATGGAGGCGGCCAAGGCGCGCGGCCAGAAGCAGGTGGTCATCGATCCGCGCCGCACCGACACCGCCGAGGGCTGCGACCTGCACCTGCCGATCGCGCCCCAGAGCGACGTGCGCCTGTGGAACGGCCTGCTGGCCGATCTCATCCGCCGCGGCGCGGTGGACCGGCCCTACATCGCCGCCCACGTGTCGGGCTTCGACCTGGCCGAACAGGCGCTGGCCAAGGCCGACCAGTCGGTCGCCGCCGTGGCCACGGACTGCGGCGTAGAGCCCGCCGACCTGGAGACCTTCTACCGCTGGTTCGCCGAGACCGACCGCACCGTCAGCCTGTTCTCGATGGGCGCCAACCAGTCGGCCCAGGGCACCGCCAAGGGCGCGGCGATCATCAACGCCCACTTGGCCACCGGCCGTATCGGCAAGCCCGGCGCCTGCCCCTTCTCCATCACCGGCCAGCCCAACGCCATGGGCGGGCGCGAGACGGGCGGCATGGCCACGACCCTGGCCGGCCACATGGAGTTCGACCCCGAGGCCCGCGCCCGCGTCGCCCGTTTCTGGGGCTCGCAGCGCCTGACCGAGAAGCCCGGCCTGAAGGCCATCGACATGTTCGAGGCGGTGCGGGCCGGCAAGATCAAGGCCCTGTGGATCATGGCCACCAATCCTGCGGTCAGCCTGCCCCACGCCTCCCGCGTGCGCGACGCCCTGGGCAAATGCCCCCTGGTGGTGGTTTCCGACTGCATGGCGTCCACCGACACCCTGCCCTACGCCCATGTGAAGCTGCCGGCCCTGGCCTGGGGCGAGAAGGATGGCACGGTCACCAATTCCGAGCGCCGCATCTCGCGCCAACGCCCCCTGTTCGCCGCCCCCGGCCAGGCCCGCGCCGACTGGCGCATCATCGCCGACGTCGCCAAGGCCATGGGCTTCGCCGAGGCCTTCGACTGGAGAGGCCCGGCCCAGGTGTTCCGCGAATGGGCCCGCCTGACCGCCTACGAGAACCGCGGCACGCGCAACCTCGACCTCGGCCCCCTGGCCGGCATGACGCCCGACCAGTACGAGGCCCTGGAACCCGTGCAGTGGCCGGTGACGCCCACGGGCGGAACCCCGCGCCTGTTCACGGACGGGCGCTTCCAGACCCCGGACGGCAAGGCGCGCATGGCGGCGCTGGAAGCCAAGGGCCCGGCCGAGCCGGCCGGCGGCGGCTTCCCGTTCTCGCTCAACACCGGCCGCGTGCGCGACCACTGGCACACCATGACCCGCACGGGCCTGGCCGCCGACCTCTGCCGCCACGCCGCCGAGCCGTTCGTCGAGGTGCACCCGGACGATGCGGCCCCGCTCGGTATCGCCGACGGCGCCCTGGCGCGGGTGCGCACGCCCTATGGCGAGGCCATCGCGGTGGCCAAGGTCACCGATCGCCAGCGCCGGGGCTCGCTGTTCGTGCCCATGCACTGGACCGACGCCTTCGCCCCGTCCGGCCGCGCCAATCCCCTGATCGGGCCGCACGTGGACCCGGTGTCCGGCCAGCCGGAGTTCAAGCACGCCCCTGCCCGCCTGTCGGCCTACCGCGAGACCTGGCGCGGCTTCCTGATCACCCGCGCGCCGGTGCAGCGGCCCGCAGCTCTCGATCTCGTCTGGCGCCGCACGCCGCAGGACGCCGGCCAGTTGCACGAGTTCGCCGGCCGCGGCGATCACCGCGAGCGCGCCGCCTTCCTCGCCGCCTTCCCCGTCTCCCCCGGCGTCGAGACCCTGAGCCTGGACGACCCGGCCACGGGCGCCGTGCGCCGCGCCCTGTTGAGGAACGGGCGGCTGGAGCAGGTGCTGTTCGTCAGCGTCGCCGGCCGCCTGCCGCCGCGCGAGTGGCTGGCGGGGCTGTTCGCCCAGGCCGAGCTCACGGCCGCCGACCGCATGACCCTGCTGGCCGGCCGTCCCGCCGCGCCGGTGGCCGATGCGGGCCCGATGGTCTGCGCCTGTCTCAAGGTCGGGGCGCGCAAGATCGAGGCCGCCGTAGCCGCCGGCGCCGAGAGCGTCGAGGCCATCGGCGCCGTCACCGGAGCCGGCACCAACTGCGGCTCATGCCGTCCCGAGATCGCGCGCCTGATCGCCGCCAACCGCAAGGAGAGGACCAAGGATGCAGCCTGAGCAGCCCAAGGTGATGCTGGTGGGCGCCGGCCCCGCATCGGCCGACCTGCTGACTGTCCGCGCCCACAAGGCCATCGAGACGGCGCAGGCCGTGCTCTACGACGCCCTGGTCGGGCCGGAGATCCTGGGCCTCGCGCCGCGCCGCTGCCTGCGCATCCTCACGGGAAAGCGGGCCGGCGGGCCGAGCATGAAGCAGGGCGAGATCAACGCCCTGATGGCGCGGCTGGCGCTGAAGGGCCTGAAGGTGGTGCGGCTGAAGGGCGGCGACCCGTCGGTATTCGGCCGCTCGGGGGAGGAGAAGGCCTATCTGGAGGCGCGCGGGATCGCCGTCGAGGTCGTGCCGGGCGTCACCGCCGCCAGCGCCGCCGCCGCCCAGTTCGGCTTCCCCTTGACCCATCGCGGCGAGGCGCGCCGCCTGTTGCTGCTCACCGCCCGCATCCACGACGGGACGCTCGACACCTCCGGCTGGGCCGAGGCCGCAGCCGACCGCGAGGCGACCCTGGCCGTCTACATGGGCCGCGACGGCGCGGGCGCGATCGCGCTTGGTCTGATCAAGCTGGGCCGTGATCCGCAGACCCCGGCCTTGGCCGTCGAGAACGCCGGCTCCCCCGCGGCGCGGCTCATCAGCGCCCCGCTCTGCCGGCTGGGCGAAGCGATCGAGGCCGCCGCGCCGAGCGGGCCGGTGCTGCTGGTGATCGGCGAGGTCGCGGCGAGAGCCGCCCCTCAGTCCTCCTTGCGGCCGAGCGACTTGGGCGGCCCGCCGAGCTGGGTCTCCAGCTTCTGCGCCATGTCGAGGTGATGCTGCACCACCGGCTCGGTGGCCGCGGCCAGCGTCTTCAGGTCGGCGTTGTCGCCGTTGGCGGCGTAGTCCTGCATCAGGGCGACGGCCTGCTGGTGGGCGACCACCTGGCTGTGGGCGTAGGTCTTGTCGAACGCGCCCTTGGGCGCATCGACCATGTCGGTCAGCTGCTTGGCCTGGTTCGGATCGGGGTTGGGCATCTCGCTGGGCTTGGGCAGGTGGTCCTTGTTCAGCACCGCGAGCAGCTTGGTGGTGGTGTCGGTATGGTCCTTGACCATCATGGCGCCAAACGCCTTCACGTCGGCGTTGGCGCTGCGCTTCTGCGCCAGCTTGCCGGCGTCGCGCTCGAAGGCGTCGGTGGCGGCCGCCTTGGCGATGAACCGGCTGGTCTGAGCGCTGGCTGCGCCTGAAGAGGATTGCGCGCCGGCTTGGGAGGCCGCGAGGGCCACCGGCAGGGCGGCGAGAAGCAGGTAACGGAGCATGGCCTAACCTCTGAACTTGCTCCCCCCACCGCTGGAGAACGCCGCTTTCAGGCCAAGGTTTCGGCTATTCGGCCGCCAAAGGCGCCGAACGGGCCGGTCCGCGCCTGCGGCCCGCCTCCTGGGCCAGCCGCATCCCCTTGGCGCCGACCAGCAAAACGGTGAGCACGCAGTAGAGTCCCGCCTCGCCTTTCAGCGGGCCATAGGCCATCACCTCGTGGATCACCGACAGGGCCGCGCCGGGATAGGCCAGGAGGTGCAGCCGCCGCCAGCGCCGGGGCGTGGCCCAGCGCACCGCCGCGTCGTTGGAGGTCAGGGCGAGAGGGATGAACAGGATCAGGGCGACGATGCCGATGACCAGGTAGGGACGCTGGAGCAAAAGCCCCATGCGGTCGGGCCAGACCTTGCCCCACACCAGGAAGTGCAGGGTGTGCAGCAGGGCGAAGGCGAAGGCCAGCAGCCCCAGCGGCCGGCGCCAGCGCCGCAGCCACGCCTGGCGCGTCCAGCGGCTGACCGGCGAGATCAGAAGGCAGGCGAACAGGAACCTCAGGCTCCACAGGCCCATGTCCTTGTTGATGCGGTCGACGTGGAAGGCGTAGCGGGGGTGCAGGGCGAACCACAGCATCCAACTCGCCAGGGCCAGGCCCGAGAGATAGGCGAGCGGCTTCAGCCAACGGTCGGACGCGGGGCTCATGATGCGCAACTCATGAGGCGCGATCGAACACCCATCCGCGCGACTTGTCGGCTCAAATCTTCTCGGCGGCGTGGATGGCGGCGCGGCAGCCGGCCTTGATCACGGCCGACAGGGGGCCGTAGCCCTCGGCCTCGCGGGCGCCCTGGGCCACGGCGTCGGCCTGATGCTTCAGCTCGTCGTCACGGAACGCGGCCAGCCGCTCGGCCAGCTCGGGTTCGCGGCCTCTCAGCTCCTCGATCTGGCCGGCGTAGTGCTCGCCGATCACCGCCTCCACTGCATCGGTGCAGGCGTGCGCCGCCTTTTCGCCCATCAGGGCCGTGCCGGCGCCGAGCGCGAAGGCCGCCACGCGCCACAGGGGCGTCAGCAGGCTCGGCCGCACGCCGCGCTCGGCCAGGAGGGCGTCGAAGGCCTTCAGGTGCTCGGCCTCCTGCTCGCGCAGGTCGGCGAAGGTCTCGCCGAGCGCCGTCTTGCCCTGGGCGGCGGAGAACACCGCCTGCTGGCCGCGGTAGATGTGCACCGCCGCCAGCTCGCCGGCGTGGTCGACCCGCAGGATCTCGGCCAGCCGCGCCCGGGGCGCGCCGCGGCCGGGCCTGCCCGGAACCGGCCTGGAAGGAGCTGGCCTGGAAGGAGCTGGCCTGGAAAGAGCTGGCCGGCCCTCAGCCATGGCTGCGCTCCTCGCGCACGGCCAGGATCGACAGCACGGTCAGGCCGAGGGAGATCACGGCGTTGTAGCCGGCCATGGAGATGCCGAACATCCGCCAGGCCGCCTGGTCGCACTGAGGGATGTTGAGCTTGCCGCCGTTCATGAAGGCCGCCAGCTGGCCGGCGTTGACCGCCCCGCCGCCGGTGCACGAGGCCGGCCCCGGCCACCACTTCCACTCCACCCCCGCGTGGTAGGCGGCGATGCCCATGCCGGCGAGGAAGATCAGGGCCAGGAGGGCGTCGGCCGCCCGCCGCGCCCAGGTCAGGCGCATGTAGCCGAGGATGAAGCCGATCACCCCCACGCTGAGCGCCGCCCAGTAGACGTCGCGCTGGTAGAAGCACAGGTGGCAAGGCGCCAGGCCGCCGAAGGTCTCGAAGGCGTGGGCGGCCGCCAGCATCGCCGCCGAGGCGCAGGCCGCCGCCAGCGGCCAGTGGTCCAGCAGGGATTTGGGATCGAACAGGGACTTGGTCAGCGAACGCATGGACGACTGATAGCCTCCGAACGGCCGGGCGTCAGCCCGCGTGTTTTTCCAGGAAGTGCAGGGCCACCAGCGCCAGGACCAGAAGCCCCAGGGCGGCGACCACCAGCCAGGTCAGGTATTTGTCGACGAAGGCCTTGGCGTGCGGGTGCTGCAGCAGGGCGGCGACCAGGAAGAAACGGCCGCCGCGGATCACGATGGAGGCCCCGATGAACACCGGCAGGCTGAAGTGGGCCAGGCCCGAGGCCAGGGTCACCAGCATGTAGGGGATGATCGGCACCACCCCTTTGATCAGGATCACCGCCAGCCCGATCCTGGCGAAGGTGGCCTGGAAGTCGTGCAGGGCCCCGGCGCGGCCGGTCATCGACAGCAGGCCCACTGCCGCGTCCGAGGCGAAATAGCCGAAGGCGTAGCCGATGCAGCCGCCCAGCACCGAGCACACCGTGCACACCGCCGCGTAGAACCAGGCCCGGTCGCGGCGCGCCAGCACCATCGGTCCCAGGATCACGTCCGGCGGCACGAACGGGAAAGTCGCCTCCAGCACGGCCGTCCCGGCCATGGCCGACAGGGCGTGGCGGCCGGCGGCCATCCGCATGGCCCAGTCGTAGAGCGGACGCAGCATGCAAGCTCCGAAGGGAATACCGAGGCCAGCGCCTATCAGGCTTCGCGCGCGCCGTCGACACGGGAGCCCCGCGCTCGAGCAGCGCAGGCGGCGACGCCAGGGGCCCGCGCTCGAGCAGTTGCAAGGCGGGAGCGCAAAGAAGACGTGCCGCGTTGACGCGTCTGCCTTCGTCGCTAGAGTGCGCGCCCTCGCTGCCCCAGTGGCGAAATGGTAGACGCGGCAGACTCAAAATCTGTTGTTCGTGAGGACGTGCTGGTTCGAGTCCGGCCTGGGGCACCACTTGCTGAATCGCAGCGGCATGGCTGAAAGCTTTTCCGTCCAGACCCTGCCGGCCGACAAGGCCGCGCGCTACGCCGAGGTCCGGCTCGAGGTCGCCGCCGTGCTGCAGGGCGAGGCGGACCGCGTTGCGCGCATGGCCACGGTGTCGGCCATGCTGGCCCAGGCCTTCGAGCCGTACTTCTGGACCGGGTTTTATGTGGTCGATGCCGCCAAGGGCGACGAGCTGGTGGTCGGCCCCTACCAGGGCTCGCTGGGCTGCCTGCGCATCGCCTTCGGCCGCGGCGTGTGCGGGACGGCGGCGGCCACGCGCCGGACCCAGATCGTGCCCGACGTCGACGCCTTCCCCGGCCACATCGCCTGCGACAGCCGGTCGAGGAGCGAGATCGTGGTCCCGGTGTTCGACGGGCAGGGCCGCCTGATCGCGGTGTTCGATGTCGATTCCACCGCGCCCGCCGCGTTCGACGCGGTGGACGCCGAAGGCCTGCAACAGATCCTGGCCGACACCTTCGGCTGAGGCCCGCGCACGCGGCGATTGTGCGGCGAAGCCAGCTCGTCTACGCCTTGACTGCGGCAGCCGCCCTCCAGAGGCGGCGCGCGCCGGAGGAAGGTCGTGATGGTCGCTTTCCGGTCCACATCGCCGTCGAGGTCTACCGCCCGCCTGGGCCTGGCGGCGATCGCCCTGGCGACGGCGGGCGCGTCATCGTCCAGGGCCCAGGCCCCGCTCGAGGCCACGCCCTTTGCCGCGGTCGTCAACCACGACGCGGTCTATCAGGCCGAGGCCAAGACGCGCGCCGACACCCTCGCGCGGATCACGCCCCTCACCGACCAGGCCATGCGCGCGCCGGCCCCCGGCGACTGGCTGATGTGGCGGCGCACCTGGGACGGCCAGGGGTTCAGCCCGCTGAAGCAGGTCACCCGCGCCAACGCCGCCACTCTGACGCCCGCCTTCACCTGGTCGCTGGCCAACAGCCCCAACGAGGTCACGCCCGTGGCCCACGACGGGGTGCTGTTCGTCGCCAGCGGCGGGCGCATCGAGGCGCTCGACGGCGCCACCGGCGTGGTGCTGTGGCGCTATGTGCGCCGGGGCGTCTCGACGGCCCAGGCCTCTTCGGCCACCGCCCGCAGCATCGCGCTGTGGGACAACCTGGTGATCGCCCCGACCCCCGACCGCCACGTGATCGCGCTCGACATGAAGACCGGCAAGGTGGCGTGGGACCAGGAAGTCGTGCCCGCCGCCGTCTCCGGGCCCCGGCTCTCGGGCGGGCCGATCGTGGCCCACGGCAAGGTGATCCAGGGCGTCTCCAACTGCAACGCCGTGAAGGGCGGCTGCTGGATCGTCGGGCTCGATGCGAAGACCGGCAAACAGGTCTGGCGCTTCGACACCATCGCCCGCCCCGGCCAGCCCGGCGGCGACAGCTGGA
Organism: Caulobacteraceae bacterium; assembly: GCA_036500495.1. Lineage (GTDB taxonomy): Bacteria > Pseudomonadota > Alphaproteobacteria > Caulobacterales > Caulobacteraceae > BOG-938. Next base: position 26,314 of record DASYBX010000011.1, on the reverse strand, counting down.
ACGGCGCCCCGCTCGAGGAGCGGTTCGGCGGCTCGGTGTGGAACGCCGCCAGCTACGATCCGGACCTGAACCTGGTCTATGTGGGCGTCGCCCAGACCTACGACGCCGGCACCCTGCTGCTGCCGCACGCGCAGAAAGGCGAGTCCAACGACGGCCTCTACACCGACTCCACCCTGGCGCTCGATCCCGACACCGGCAGGCTGGTCTGGCACTACCAGCACTTCAACCGCGAGGTGTGGGACTACGACTGGTCGTTCGAGCGCGTGCTGGTCGACCTGCCGGGGCCGGGCGGCGCCCTGCGCAAGATGTCGGTGACCGGCGGCAAGATCGCCATCTTCGACGCCATCGACCGCACCAGCGGCCAATATCTGTTCTCGCGCGACCTCGGCCTGCAGACCCTGGTCAAGTCGATCGACCCCAAGTCGGGCCGCAAGATCATCGACCCCCAGTTCGAGCCGGTCGCGGGCAAGACCGTCAGCCTCTGCCCGCACGGCGGCGGGGCCAAGAACTGGCTCGCCACGTCCTACGCGGCGGCCACGCACATCCTCTATGTGCCCCTGGTGGAGTCATGCATGGACTTCACCTGGAAGCCGCGCAGCCTGGAGCAGACCGCGGCCGGCGGTTCGGACATGGACTGGCTCTTGAAGGCGCCGCCCAATTCCGACGGCAAGTTCGGCCGGGTCGAGGCCGTGGACCTGCAGACCGGCAACGTGCTGTGGACGCGGCGGCAGAGGGCGGCGGAGTCGTCGTCCCTGCTGGCCACCGCCGGCGGGGTGCTGTTCGAGGGCTCGCGTGACCGATTGTTCCGCGCGCTAGACGACCGCTCGGGCAAGGTGCTGTGGAGTTGGAGCCTCAACGCCCCGCCGAGCTCCACCCCGATCACCTATACCGCCCATGGCCAGCAATACGTGGCCGTGGTCGCCGGCGGCGGCAATCCGCACGACCTGACCTGGCGCCCCCTGACGCCCGAGATCGACATCCCGGCGGACGGGGTGACGCTGTGGGTGTTCAAGGTCCCGGCGGCGGCCAAGGCGAAGCCTGCCCGCTAGCCCACGGGAAGAGCCCTGACATCCACTCGAGGACGGCTTGCAGGGCCGCCACCCGGGCGCCCGCGCACCGATGCCACCGCCGATGCAGGACCGACCGTTTGGATGGCAATGATCAGAACTCGACGCTTCCGCTCGCGCGCAAACCGGGCCCGCCCCTAGAGGCGCCGCCGAATGACGGGCGGGCCGGCGCCGATATGCGCCCACGCGAAAGTATCACCCCGACCGAATTATGTGACTCCACTTGACGATACTACAATTGGAGTATATAGCTGTGGTTGTTGATCGGCGCGACACACCTCGCCTGAGAAACGAATCTATTGGCGGGGCGTCCCGCAGACCTCGATCTCCCCTGATGCGGATCGCAGGTCCGCGGGGGAGGGGGCTAGATGGACTGCCACGGGTTGACGCGGAGGCCGCTGCGAGCGGGCCGTCTGCGGCGCATCGGCTTCGTCGTGTTCGATGAATCAGGCTCGACCGCGGTGGAATTCGCCCTGCTGCTGCCGATGCTGTGCCTTCTGATGTTCGCCGTCATCAAGTTCGGAATCGTGTTCAACAACTACGTGCAGTTGACCAACGCGGCCGCCGCCGGGTCGCGTTATGTGGCCATCAGCCGGGGATGGAACTCCACCAGCACTTCCCTGGGTCCCTACAGCGGCGCGATCGATGCAGCGCAAAAAGCCGCGCCCAACCTCGGCTCCACCACGCTTAAGAACGGGGCCGTCGTTTACGTGAATGGGACGCAGTGTGGCAGCATCACGACTGGCAACTCGGCTAGCGACACGGCCTGCGCGGCGTTGCTGGCCCCCCTCGACAGCAACGGCAACGCCACCACCGCCGCCGTCGGCCAACCGGCGAAGATCTCCCTGACCTATCCCTGCGACCTCGCCATCTTCATCTCGGTCTTTCCGAACTGCACTCTGAACGCATCCGCCTCCGGAGCCGTGCAATGAAACTCCTCCGCCAGATCTGCTCCGCTCTCGCCGGCTTCCGCAGCGAGCAGTCGGGCGTCACCGCCCCGATCATCGCCATCGCCTTCACCGCCCTGGTCGGGGCGACGGGTTACGCCGTCGACATGGGGCACGTGGCCTGGGTGCAACGGCAACTCCAAGCCTCCGCCGACGCGGCCGCCCTGGCCGGCGCGCTCTACGTGGCGACCGACGTCACCACCGCCACCTCCGCCGCCAACACCTACAGCGGGGCCGCCGGTCAAAACAACGCCATCATGGGCGCGAGTTCGGTCAATACCAACGTGCAACCCCATTGCTTCACCACCGTCACGTCCCCGGTCTGCACGCCCACGTCCGGAACCTACAACGGCATCGTCGTCACACAGACCGCCTCCGTGCCCACCTATTTCGTGAAGATATTCGGCATCAACAGCATGACGCCGACGGCTACAGCCAGCGCCTCGGCCAAGGGCGGTGCAGGCACGGCGCTCAACGTGATGGTGGTGCTCGACACCACGGCGTCGATGCAGGATCGCGACTCCAACTGCTCGGGCGGCTCCACGAAGATCGCCTGCGCGCAGGCCGGAGCGGCCGCCTTGCTGAACGGGCTGACTGCGGGGACCAGCACGGTTGGCTTCATGACCTACCCGCCGGTCGACTCCAAGGGCGTGACGAACGATACGACCTGCAACGGCGGCACCCTGGGGGGGAGCAGAAGCAGCTCGGGAAGCGTCCAAGCCTATAATCAGGTCTCTGTAGCGGCATCGCCCTTGAACTACAGCCCGAGCAACAGCGCCACCTATACGCTGGCCGACCTCGGAAGCCCCGCCTCCACGATCGTGACGACGCTCGTCGGCACGAACAACAACTGCAAAGGCCAGGGTATCCAGGCGGTTGGCGGCGTCGGGACGTTTTTCGGCGACGCGGTCACCGCCGCGCAGTACCAACTGCAACATTCATCGAACGCCGTCAGGGGCGCCCAGAATGTGATCGTCATCCTGAGCGACGGCGACGCCGGCGCCACCTCCGCGAACGTGGGGGCCAGCAAGTACGCCGATCAGTGTAAACAAGCGGTGACCGCCGCCCAAGCGGCGGCGACTGCGGGCATGTGGGTCTTCACCGTGGCTTACGGGGCGAACTCCTACGGCAACTCGACCATCGCCAATCCCGCCCCCACCACCACTAAAGGCACCCCTTCAACCACCACCAAAAACGGCACCACCACCACCACCGAGACCGACACCACCACCACCATAACCAACAGCAACAGCAACGCCGGATGCGCTCAGGACGTGACCACGCCTATCTCTCCCTGCGACACCATGAAGAACATGGCCTCCGATCCCATGAAGTTCTATTCCGACGGGGCGTCCACGAGCAGCACGCCGCAGACCACCACGACCACCCAGCCCACCACCACGACTACGACCACGACCACCGGCAGGAACGGTAAGACGACCACGGACACGACCACGGGCAAGTCAAGCAGTTCGACGAAGGCGACAGGCACCTCCACCACAACCGCCTGTACAGGCACAGGCGGCACCTCATCGGACCTTGTCACGCTGTTCAGGGACATCTCTGCCTCCCTGACCATGCCTCGCCTGATCCCCAACGGCACGATCTGAGCGCCAAAAATTAGCGCCAATCCTTGAAGGGCGGCTCGGACTTGCCCTCCAAGCCCAGTCTCGGGCCTGATCGGGAGGGCGAAGCCCGATCCTTGCCGACCATCACTTTCTGCACGACGGCGGCGCCAGAGCGCGCTTAAACTCTCCCCGAAGACGGCCGCAGAGCCGCGACAGGGAGCAGCGCGCCATGAACACCAACAAAGAGATCCGACGCCACCACCACATCACGCTGAACGTGGGCGGGGCGCAGGACGACTACGACTTCCACACCAAGGTGCTGGGCCTGAAGAGCGTCAAGAAGACCGCGCTCTATGATGGCGACGAGCCGATCCATCACCTCTACTACGGCAACGACCTGGGCGACGCCTCGACCCTGATCACCTGCTTCCCCATGCGCCAGTCCGGGCGCAAGGCGCGCAAGGGCTCGGGCCAGATCAGCACCCTGATGCTGTCGGTTCCGCAGTCGTCCCTGGGCTTCTGGGAGCAGCACCTGGCCGCCCATGGCCACAAGCCCCGCAAAGGCGAGCACTTCGGCGAGAAGACCCTGTCGTTCGACCATCCCGGCGGCATCGGCTACCAGCTGGTCGGCATCGCCGACGACGACCGCAAGCCCTACTCCAACGGCGTGATCCCCTCCGAATACGGCATCCGCGGCACCCACGGCATCACCGTGGCGGTGCGCGACGGCGAGACGTCTGAGGAATTCATGCACTACGGCTGGAACGGCGGCCGGCGCCGCACCGACGGCCGGCTGATCCGCTACGAGGTGGGCGCGGGCGGCTCGGGCACCATCGTCGACTTCGACGTCGAGCCCGACCTGCCCCAGGGCAGCTGGGCCTATGGCGAAGGGGTCGTGCACCACTGCGCCTTCGAGGTCGACAACCTCGATGTGCAGCAGTGGGTCAAGTTCCACCTGGAGGGCCTGGGCTTCACCGACGTCTCCGAGGTGAAGGATCGCGGCTACTTCGACTCCGTCTACGTGCGCACCCCGGGCGGCGCCCTGTTCGAGGCCACGGTGTCCAAGCCGCAGGGCTTCCTGGTCGACGAGGCCTATGCGGACCTGGGCAAGGCCTTCCAGGTGCCGCCGGTGTTCGCCGACCGCCGCGCCGAGATCATGAACTACCTCGAGCCGATCGTCTTCTAGGCGGGTGGGGTCCGAGGTGGCCGCGATCCCGTACGGGGCCGATCCCAGGGGCGCGCCGTTGTCCGCCGTGCTGATCCATGGGCGCGACCGTTCGGCGGCGGAGATGATCGGCCAGGCCGAACGCATCGGCCTGCCCGAGGTCGCCTGGCGCGCGCTCCAGGCGCCGGGCGGCAGCTGGTATCCCGGCAGTTTCCTCGACCCGCTCGCCGTCAACCGGCCGCGCCTGGAACAGGCCCTGACGCGCGTGGAGCGGGAGGTGCAGGCGCTGGAGGCGGTGGGCGTCGCGCGCCGCCGCATCGCCCTGGTCGGCTTCTCGCAGGGGGCGTGCGTCGCCTGCGAATATGTCCGCCGCCACGCTGAGCGCTGGGGCGCGCTGATCGCCTGGACCGGCGGCCTGTTCGGGCCGGACGGATCCACCTGGGCCGCGGCGGGCCGCCTGGGCGGCACGCCGGTGCTGCTGTCCAACAGCGACATCGACCCGTTCGTCCCGTGGCCGAGGACCGAAGCCACCGCCGCCGCCTTCCGCCGCCTGGGCGCGGAGGTGACGCCGAAGCTCTATCCCGGCCGCGAGCACATCGTCGGCGACGACGAGATCGCCGAGGCCCGAACCATCCTGCGGCGCGCCCTCCGGGCGCAGCCGTCGCCCGTCCTGCAGGAGCAATCATGAGCCTTGCCCGCATCGCCGCCCTCGCGGCCGCCCTGGTGTTCGCCGGAGCGGCGTCCCAGGCCCAGCCGCCGTCGCGCGGGAACCTGCCGTTCACGCCCAAGGGCGCCCGGGGCGCCTACAACGGCCCGGGCGGCTCGACCAAGGAAGGCCCGGGCGAGACCTCGCTCTACAAGAGCGCCAAGGACCAGTACGAGGCTCTGAAAAAGCAGGCGTCGGCAACCGGCCGCCTGACCGGCGCCCAGCTGCCGGACTGGGGCGGGGTGTGGGGCCTGGACGGCGGGGCCTTCAACTGGGACCCGAGCCTGGCGCGCGACGCCACCCACTACGGCCCGCTCTCCTCCGGCAACCAGACGTTCTATGAGCAGACCCTGAAGGACGCCGAGAACGGCAAGGAGTGGGACAACCTCTCCTACTGCCTTCCGGCGGGCTACCCGCGCTGGATCTCGGAAGGATTCCTGCGCGACTTCGCCGTGACCCCGGAAAAGGTGCTCCTGACCAACGAGCAGCAGTCCGAGGTGCGGCGCGTCTACACCGACGGCCGCGGCCATCGGCCGGACGACGAGGCCCAGCCCCTGTGGGAGGGCGATTCCATCGGCTTCTGGATCGGCTCGGGCGACAGCGCCAAGCTGGTGATCTGGACCAACAACCTGAAGTCCGGCGTCTATCACCGCAACGGCCCGCGCTACAGCGACAAGGCCGAGACCATCGAGGTGATGCAGAAGATCGACCCCACCCACATCAAGGTCGACGTGACCATGTACGACCCGGTCGACCTGACGCGGCCGTGGACCGTGCACCGCGGCTACAAGAAGGACAGCCTGCCCCAGGGGCGCATCGACCTGTGGTCGTGCGAGGAGAACAACAACGTGGTCAAGCGGGCCGACGGCGGCTCGGATTTCCTGCTGCCCGGCGAGAAGGGCTACAAGGACCCGACGGAGTTGGCCAAGCCGAAGGATTAGGGCGGACAGGCCAGCGGCCGTCTGCGACCGTCAAGGCGACTCCATGTGCCGGCCTTGGAGGGGCCCCTAGACCCGCTCCAACGCCAACGCCACGCCCTGCCCCACGCCGACGCAGAGCGTGCACAGCGCCCGCCGGCCGCCGCGCCTTTCCAGGGCGTGCACGGCCGTGAGCGCCAGGCGCGCGCCGGTCATGCCGAGGGGGTGGCCGAGGGCTATGGCGCCGCCGTGCGGGTTCACCGGGTCGGCGTCGTCGGGAAGGCCGAGGCCGCGCAGAACCGCCAGGGCCTGGCTGGCGAAGGCCTCGTTGAGTTCGATCACGTCGAAGGCGCCGATCGCCAGGTCGAGCCGGGCCAGCAGCTTGCGCACCGCCGGGATCGGGCCGACGCCCATCACCCGCGGCTCGACCCCCGCCGAGGCCATGCCGAGGATGCGCGCGCGCGGCGTCAGGCCATGGCGCTCGATGGCCGCTTCGGAGGCCAGGATCAGGGCCGCCGCGCCGTCGTTGAGGCCGGCCGCATTGCCCGCCGTCACCGTGCCATCCGGCGGAAACAGCGTCTTCAGCCCGGCCAGCACCTCGGCCGTCGTGCCCGGCCGCGGGTGCTCGTCGCGCTCGAACAGGACGGGCCTGCCCTGGGCGTCCCTGGCCTCCACCGCCACGATCTCCTCGGCGAAGAAGCCCGAGGCCTCGGCGGCCGCGGCGCGGGCCTGGCTCCGGGCGGCGAAGGCGTCCTGGTCGAGGCGGGAGACCTGGAAGTCGCGGGCCACGTTCTCGCCGGTCTCGGGCATGGTCTCGACGCCGTACCGAGCCTTCATCGCCGGATTGACGAAGCGCCAACCGAGGCTGGTGTCCTCCAGCCTGGCGGTGCGGGCGAAGGCGCCCTCGGCCTTGCCCATGACGTAGGGCGCGCGGGTCATCGACTCCGCGCCGCCGGCGATCACCAGGTCCTGCTCGCCCGAGCGGATGGCGCGGGCGGCCGAGCCCACCGCGTCGAGGCCCGAGGCGCACAGGCGGTTGATCGTCGTACCCGGCACGGTGTGGGAGAGGCCGGCCAGCAGGGCGGCCATGCGGCCGATGTTGCGGTTGTCCTCGCCCGACTGGTTGGCCGCGCCCAGCACCACCTCGTCGACCGCGTCCCAGTCGAGGCGCGGCAGGCGGGCCATCAGGGCCTTGATCGGCAGGGCGGCCAGGTCGTCGGCGCGGACGTAGGCCAGGGCGCCGCCCAGACGCCCGATCGGGGTGCGCACGGCGTCGCAGAGGTAGGCGGTGCGGAGAGCGTCCATCAGGGTCTCGAGCCGGGGGCCGGACGGCGGCCCCGGAAGGCGTCGTCGAGCAGGGCGCGGATGGCGGTCCGTTCGACCGGGCGCGGGTTCCAATAGGGGTTGGCCACGGCCAGGTCGGCGGCGCGGTCGAGGCCGGATTCCGGCATGCCGATGTCCTTCAGGGCCACGGGCGCCCCGAGGCTGCGGGCCAGGTCGTAGAGCCCCTGGGGCGCGTCGGCGACGCCGAGCGCCCGGGCGACGCGGGCCATGGCCTCGGGGGCGGCGGGGGCGTTGTAGGCGGCGGCGTGAGGCAGGACCACGGTGTGGGTCTCGGCATGGGGCAGGTCGAAGCTCCCGCCCAGGGTATGGCAGAGCTTGTGGTGCAGGGCCATGCCCACCGAGCCCAGCACCACTCCGCACAGCCAGGCGCCGTAGAGCGCATCCGAGCGCGCTTCGCGATCGGAAGGATTGCGTATGATCTTCGGCAAGGCGGCGCCGAGGGCGCGGATCCCCTCCTCCGCCATCAGCGACACGATCGGGTTGGCGTCCTGGGTGTAGAGCCCCTCCACCGCATGGGCGATGGCGTTGATGCCCGAGGCGGCCGAAAGGGCGGGAGGCAGGGTGAGCGTCAGGTCGACGTCGTAGACGATCACCTCGGGCAGGATCTTTGGGCTCTTCTGGGTGGTCTTGAGCCCGTCCTTCGTCTCGCCGAGGATCGGCGTCGCCTCCGAGCCTGCATAGGTGGTCGGGACCACGATCTGCGGCAAGTCGGTACGCAGGGCGATGGCCTTGCCGAGGCCGGTGGTCGAGCCACCGCCGAGCGCCACGGTGCAGTCGGCCCCGCTGTCGCGCACCACCTGCATGGCCCGTTCGGTGACCTCGACCGGGGTGTGCATGGCCGCTTCGGTGAACAGGCCGGCGCCGAGCGGCCCCAGCCGTTCGCTCAGGTCGCGCGCCGCGCCCGCCTGCTGCGGCGTCGACAGCACCAGCGCCCGCCGGCAGCCGAGCGCGCTCACCTCCTCGGGCACGCGGGCCAGGACGCCGAAGCCGAACACCACCCGGCTCGGCGCGCCGACATAGGTGAAGGGCTGCATGCCGCCGGCGTCAGCCCTTGGGAGCGGGGTCGGTGGTGGTCACCTGCGGACGCCCGCGCGGGCTCAGCACCGTGCCGTCGGCCTTGGTCACGCTCATCAGCGATCCGGCCGAGCGCCCGTCCTTCATCGGGTGGCACACCACCGTGACCTTCTCGCCCGGCATGAAGCTCTTGGCCTTGATGCCGGCGCGCAGCAGGGTCGAGGGCCCTTCGGACTCGAAGCCCCATTCGGTGGCCTTGCCGTCGGGGGCGACCACTATGATCTCCAGCCAGGAGTGGGGATTGGTGTACTGGAATTCCTTCACCGTCCCCTCCAGCGTCACCGTCTTGGTGGGGTCGAACATCGAGCCCGAGTGATGGGCGAGCGCCGGCGTGGCCAGGCCCGCGACAGCGGCGATCGACAAGGCGAGAACCTTCTTCATCCCGGACTCCCTCCACTCTATCGGTGCGGATCGCACGCGGGCCGCTCGGGCAGCCTCTTCCCTCTCACGAAACCCCTGGCTGTATACGGCCGTCAACCCTCGATCGAAGCGCGCCAGCCTGAGCCGCGAAGGGCGCCGGAATATTTCGAGCGGGCTCGGCGATCGCCTCGGCCCACGACGCCTCGCAGACCCTCCCGCGGCAGTTTGGTTTATTTGCTGGTTAATGGCGCGACTGCTCTTGCAGAGCCTGCATTTGCGGTATGCGTGGCGCTTGCCGTCGAAGTGCAATCCAAGATTCTGCGTCGCCCGACGCCGGCTGTGCTTGACATTAAACGACAGTTAAGTCGCATCAGGGCCTTATCCCCGGCGCGGGTGCGCGCCACGCCGCGGCGTGGGCCTCGCCCTGCCATTCTAGGAGATGTTCAAGCGTGCCCGGCGCCGAGTTCAAACTCGACAAGGACGACCGCATCAACCTCGAGCAGGCCACGGTCCTGCTGCTCGAGGCGCCCAAGCCCACCACCGACATCCTCGCCCAATTGTTCTATGGCTACGGCGTGCGCCAGCCGATCCGCTGCCACGCGGCGGCCGAGGCCCTGGACCGGGTGATGACCGGCGAACCGGTCGACCTGATCGTGTGCGACGCCGACGCGGATGGCCAGGCCTTCGACTTCGTCCGCAAGCTGCGGTCCGGCGCCCCGGAGCCCAACCGCTTCTGCCCGGTCATCCTGCTGCTCGGACACACCTCGCCCGGCCTGGTGGCGCAGGCGCGCGACTGCGGCGCCAACTTCGTGGTCGCCAAGCCGCTCAGCCCCCTGGTGCTGCTGGAGCGGATATTCTGGGTTTGCGCCGACAAGCGCACCTTCGTCGAACTGCCGGGCTACGCCGGGCCGGACCGGCGCTTCAACTTCCTGGGCGCGCCGATGCGCGGCCCGGGGCGGCGCTACAGCGACTCCGGCAAGGGCTCCGGCGAGGTCGCGGACGGCGGCGAACCGAGCCTGTCCCAGGCCGAGATCGACGACTTCATGAACGGCCCGGCCGGGGGCGCCGAATGATCGCCGTGCTCAAGCGCAAGATGAAACCGCGCCTGGCCAGGCTGGCGCGCCTGCCCGGCGGCAAGACGGTCGGCGCCATCGAGGCCGACGTGCTGGCGCGTCTGGACGCGCTCAAGGACACCTGCTTCGTCGAGGCGCAACTGAGCGTCGCGCGCATGACGGAGCTGGCCGCGGCCCTGCCGCAGCCGCCGGAGCCCGACGACCTGAGACCCTTCTACGGCCTGTGCGACACGATCGTCGGCCTCGCGGGCGTGGCCGAGCTCGCCCACGCCGGTCGGGCGGCCCTGAGCCTGTGCCGATTGCTGGACGGCTGGATCGCCGGCAGGCCCTGGCGGCCGGCGTCGCTCGATGTGTGCCTGACGGCCATCGCCCTGCTCTGCCGTCCGGACTGCGGCCTGGCGCCGGAGGAGCGGGACAAGATCGTGGCGGGCCTGGTCGACGTGGCCCGGCGGCCCGGACGCTAGCCTTCCGCCTTCTCGAACGCCGCCTTGAAGCCCTTCAGCTCGTCCGGCTCCGCATCCGACACGGCCCAGTAGTCCAGCCCCCTGTCGGTCCAGTGCAGCATGGCGTAGCCGCCGGGCGCGGGGCCGAACCGGGGCAAGGCGAGGCCGCCCCTGGCCGGCAGCACGAACAGGTTGATCACGTGCGCGCGCCGCCGATAGACGATCGCCGCTATCGGCCGGCCGTCGGCATAGTCGAGCCGGCCGCCGACCAGGGGGAAGCCCTGATCCTTCAGGTCCGGCGCCGGGGGCGCGGCGAAGCCGATCTTGCCGTCGAACCAGGGCCGCACCACGTGACGGTCTGAGGTCGGGATGTCCACCAGATGATCGGCCTGCAGCGAGCGGACATGGGCGTCGGCCAATTGCATGGGCAGGGATGGGCCGATGGCCAGCGGGGTGACCACCAGGCTCGCGGCCACCGCGGTCATGGCCCCGGCGGCCAGCCAGCCGGCGAGCAGGCCCGGCCGCGCCGCGCGCGCCTGGGGCCGCGACGCCGTCTTCGCCTCCGCTCCGATCATCGCCTCGATGCGCCCCTTGAGCGCGGCGGGCGCGGCGGGGGGCGGCATTTGCGCCAGGCGTTCATGCAGGGCCCTTAGCGTCTGCAGCCGCTGGGCGCAGCCGGGGCATGACGCCAGATGCGCCTCCAGGGCCGAAGCGTTGGCCGCGTCCAGTTCGCCGTCGAGCAGGGCGTGGAGCATCGGCTCCTGTTCGAGGCAGGGCGCGCTCATGCCAACGCTCCCTCGGGCCGCAGCGCCGCGATCAGCATTCTGCGCGCCCGGGCCAGGCGGGACATCACCGTGCCGATCGGGGCGCCGGTGATCTCGGCGATCTGGCGATAGTTCATCTCCTGCAGCTCGCGCAGCACCAGGGTTTCCTTGAAGGGCTCGGGCAGGCCGTCGATCGCCCGGCGCAGGTCGCCCATCCCGGCCTCGCGCACCATCAGGTCCTCGACGGTCGGGTCCTCGGCCGGGGCCTGTTCGGCGGCCTCGGTCTCGGCATGGGGATCGACCATCGCCGTCCAGGCCTTGCGGCCTCGCGCCCAGTCGAGGAAGCAGGAGCGGACGATGGCCAGCAACCAGGCCTTGGGCTCGCCGCCGCGGTAGCCGGAAAAGCCGCGGAAGGCCTTGAGGTAGGCCTCCTGGGTCAGGTCCTCCGCTGTCGACGGGTCGCGGCAGAGGTGCAGGGCGAAGCCGTAGGCGTCGTCCTGGAACGGCAGCAGCAGGCGGCGGAAGCGCTCGATGTCCGCCGGGTGGGTTGGCGGCCCGGATGGTTCCGCCGCCTGCCGGATGACCGCCGCGCTCTCTCCCGCCCTGCGCTTCGGCGCTCCGGCCGCCCAGCCGAACAGGCCGCCGGAGGAGGCGAACACGCCGAGGGCGAAGGGGGACAGGAACGTGAGGGCGCGGGCGGTCATCTTCGAGGTGTGGGCTCTGGTGCTCAGGGCGCCTTCACCACGACCTTACCGGTCATGTGCGGGTGCACCGAGCAGAAATAGCCGTAGGTCCCCGGGCTCATGAAGGTGAAGGAGAAGCGGTCGCCGGTGTCGAGGGTCTTGGAGCGGAAGCTCTTGCCGTCCTCGGCCATCACCGTATGCGGGTCGTCGTCGTCGTTGACCCAGGTCACCGTGGCCCCGGCGGGCACGGTGACGGTCTGGGCGTCGAAGGCGAAGTTGTCGATCTTGACGGTCACGGCCGAGGGTTCGGCGCGCACCAGGGCGGGTCCGAACGCCAGCAGGGCGACGAACACGGCGATCATGGTCTTGCGGTTCACGGACGGCATTCCTCTCAAGCCAGAGGCGTGTCGACGACGGCCAGGGCCGACTGGCCCCGGACCATGCTGACCGTCCGCACACCGAGCACCGAGCGCAGCATCTCGGCCGGCACCTTCATCGGCCCCGGTCCTGGCGCGGTTCCCGGCGCGGGCTGGGGAAAGGCGGTGGAACGGGCGGTGTGGAAGGCGACGTTGCCCTCGACCTTCTGCATCACCTGATGGATATGGCCGTTCAGCACCGTCACCGAGCCGAAGCGGGCGAGCAGGGCCATGGCCTGGGCCGCGTCGTCGACGCCCCAGCCCCACGGCTGGTAGGCGACCCACATGGGCATGTGCGTGAAGATCACCACGGGCTGGCTCGAGGCGCGGCCGGCCAGGTCCTTCTTCAGCCAGTCGAGCTGATCGGGGCCCAGGCTGCCCATGCCGCCGGCCTTCAGGGTCTTGACGCTGATCAGGCCGACGAAGTGCACGCCGGAATGGTCGAAGCTGTACCAGCCGTCGCCCAGGACCGCGCCCTGGCTGCCCTTGCCGTATCGGTCGAGGTAGGCCTTGCCCTGGCCGTCGTCGAGCATGTCGTGCTCGCCGGGCACGTGGAACACCTCGAGCCCCGCCTCCCTGATGATCTGGTCGGCGTCGTCGAACTCGGAGGGCTTGGAAAGCTGGGTGATGTCGCCGGTGTGGAGGATGAAGTCCGGCTTGGTGGGCAGGGCGGCGATCTTCTGCACCGCCTCGCGGAAGGTGACGCGGGCGTCGGGGTTCGGGTCCTTGTTGAAGCCGATATGGCTGTCGGAGATCTGCAGGAAGGTGAAAGGCTTGGTTTTCGGGGCCGTGGCGCCCAGCGCCTGGTCGAGAGTGACCGAGGAGGCGAGCCCCCCTGTCACCGTCCACAGCACGCCCGTGCCGGTCCAGCCCATGCACGCCAGGAAGCGGCGCCTGTCCAGAGGTTCGTTCATCGTCATGTCCCGTCTTGTTGCCTGTGGCTGCACAGGAGACGGGGCGGCGCCGGCGCTTATTCCCGGTGGGGGGAAATTCTTTTCGAGCGTACATTCCACCCCCGCGCATCGCCGGTTTCGCCGCCTTCAAGCCGGCGTACGCGAACGGCGCCTTCCGGCTCCGGCGGAGGAGATCGAGACATGAAGACCTACGTCATCGAACGCGACATCCCGGGCGTGCACGCCCTGAACGCCGAACAGGCCAAGGGCGCGGCCGCCACGTCCAATGCCGCCCTGGCCCAGTTGGGGCCCCAGGTGCAGTGGGTCACCTCCTACGTGACCAACGACAAGACCTTCTGTATCTACCGCGCCGAGAACGAGGAGGTGATCCGCAAGCACGCCGAGCTGAGCGGTTTCCCAGCCACCAAGATCAGCGAAGTGGCGGGCAACCTCGACCCTACGTCTGCAGGCTGAGGGGCGGGCTGAGTCACGCGAGCGGAAAGCCGGTTCCCCTTTTTCCTCGACCCGCTCGGAGGAGTTTTTGCATGAGCCGTCCGCCCCTGCCCCCGTTCGACGCCGCCACCGCCGCCCAGAAGGCGCGCGGGGCCGAGGACGCTTGGAACAGCCGCGACCCCGCCCGTGTCGCCGTCGCCTATACCGAGGACAGCCGCTGGCGGAACCGGGCCGAGTTCGTCACCGGCCGCGCCGATATCGAGGCCTTCCTGACGCGCAAATGGGCGCGGGAGCTGGACTATCGCCTGATCAAGGAAGTGTGGGCCTTCTCCGGCGACCGCATGGCCGTGCGCTTCGCCTACGAATGGCGCGATGACAGCGGCCACTGGTTCAGGAGCTACGGCAACGAGAACTGGCAGTTCGACGCCGAGGGCCTGATGGCCGTGCGCCACGCCTCGATCAACGACCTGCCCATCGTCGAGGCCGACCGCCTGTTCCACTGGCCGCTCGGCCGTCGGCCGGATGATCATCCGGGCCTGTCGGACCTTGGGCTCTAGCCGCGGACAGGCCCTCGGCACGCCGGCTGGCTAGTCCACCTGACCACTCGCCTGACAAGAGGCGCCGCCTGCGACACCTGCGCGCGCGACCGACGCCCGCAGCGGATTCGGCGACGGCCCGGCCTATGGTTCAGAGCATGATCTATACGTTCAAAGTCCATGCCCCGCGGTCGGAAGAACCGCTCGAGACCACCCACTGCGCCCATGGCGCGGATGTGCTCGGCCAGGCCAAGGCTCTGATCGAGAAGTACCCCGACTGCGCCGGCGTGGAAGTGCTGATGCTGGGCTCGCGCCTGTTCTTCATGCCGCCCGGGCAGGCCCAGGGACAGGCGCACGACCAGGCCTGAGCCGGCTCCTCACTCGGCCGCCTTGGCGTCCGCGGCGCTGCGGATGATGCGGCAGGCGAAGTCGTGCACGAAGCTGCCGGCCGGCAGGCGGCTGTAGCGGCGCACCAGCTTCCACGGATGGTTGAACGCCATCGGATCGTCGATCTCGATGTCGGCCTGGAGTTCCGCGCCCACCTTGCGCACCCGGGTGGTGACGTGGGTCTGGTCGCTGTGCGGCGCCCCCGCGCCGTCGAGCCAGGTGTCGGGCCTCAGCCCCACGGTGTCGATCACCAGGACCCTGCCCTCCCAGTGGCCGACGTTGTCGCCGGTATAGGTGGCGAACAGGTCGTCGCCCTCCGGATGCTTGCGGCCGTCGGTGTAGATGCGCTGGACGGTGTTGCCGTCCTCGACCGCGTGCCACACCTCGCCCGGACGCACGACCCACTCGTGCACGCCGGGCAGCGACAGCATGCGCGGCGCCCCGGCCGGCAGGCCGCAGGTGGAGAACGGGTCGGCGGACCGGTTGGCCTTCAGCGCGGCGGCGTTGGCGCGGGCCTTCGCCGCCCACTCGGGCTTGTAGGGCGGCGCCGGATCGGCGGCCTTGGCCTTGACCACCGTCCAGTCGCCCGACCAGTCCGGCAGGTCGGCCCAGCCCTGGGCCATGGCCGCCGAGCCGGCCAGGGCGGCCGCAGCCGCGGCGGCCGCGATCGCGAGGAGCCTAGTGCGCATCGATCACCCGTCCCTGAGTGTCCAGCGTCAAGGTGCGTCCCGACGCGTCGATCTTGTTCCTGGGGTTCTCGGCGCAGGCGTAGTCGTAGATCGGGCCCTGCACCTTGCGGTAGAGCCGGGTGACCTTCCACGGCCCGGTCAGCGCCACCGGGTCCTCGATGGTGAAGTCGTCCTCCATGGTGTTCTCGTCGCGCCGATGGATGCGTTCGGACACCTTGGCCTTGGACGACAGGATCGCACCGGTGCGGTCGATCATCATGTCGCCCTTCACCCCCACCGTCTCGACCACCAGGGTGTCGCCCTCCCAGTGGCCGACGGAATCCCCGGTCCAGTTGTCGAAGGCGTCCTTGCCGGTGCGGTGGCCGCGGCCGTCGGTGTAGATGCGGCGGGCCTGGCTGCCGTTCTCGATGAAGATCCAGGTGCGCTCGGGCCGGGGCACGAATTCGATGGTGTCGGGCGAGCGCATGTTCCCCGGGGTGCCGCGCGGCATGCAGCGGGTCAGGGGGTCGGGCAGGGTGGCCGCGCGGGCCATCCCCAGGTTCTTCTCGTACTTGGCTTCCCAGTCGGGTTTGTAGGGCGGATAGGAGCGGCAGGGCTGGTTCAGGGCGGCGCAGCCGCGCGGCTGGGACGTGCCGCCGTCGAACAGGTCGGTGTCGGTGGGCGGGCCCTTGTTCTGCCACACGCCGGTCCAGTCCGGCAGGCTCTCCGCCGGTCTCAGCGGCGCGGCCCCGGCCGCCGCGCCCAGGGCCAGGGACCCGACCGCAGCGAGCGCCCAGACGCGAGACGCTGGAATGCGCATTGTTCTTCCCCGTCGCTTCGTCTGGAATGGCGCGAAGTCTCTGGGGCAGTAAAGCCGCCGAGGTGCAGGCTGGCAATCCCAAGCTGCGGGACTGGACCGCCCCTGTCGCCATCAATCCGGAGCGGGCGCGCCTAGTGCGGCTGTGACGGCGCCGCGCTGCGCCCGAGGGCCTCGCGCACGCGGCCCAGAGCGGGACGCAGCGCCAGTTCGTCGAGGATCTGCTCCACCGCCTCGCCGGCCGTGATGCGGTCGTCGCGCGCCGCCTCCGCAGATTTCTGGATACGGTTCAGGGTCGCCTCGGCGCTGGTCAACGCCTGCTGCTGCGGGGACGTGTTTCGGATGAAGCCAGCCATGATCGACCTTCCCCTCGGTGGACACTGCCCCGCGGCCACATCGCCGTTCAACCCGGGAGGTTTGATCAATGTTCCTGGAACTTCAAGCTTTGCCGTGCGTATTAGCCCGGCCACACCACTGCCAAATTCCTGATCCAATGCGGAACCAACTTCCGGTCCCGCCCCCTTATGTGTCGAGGAGCACTTCGTGATGACAGCCGGCCGCCGGTCAGGCCTTCTGACGGCCTTCAGCGCCTTGACATTGTTCGCCGTCGCCGGTTGCGCCGAATTGATCCCCGAAGGCCCCGCCGGCCCCGCGCCGCCGCCGCCGCCGCCCCCTCCGACCCGCGCCGCGCCGCAGGGCATCGTCATCAACAGCCCGTTCAAGGCCGACGATTTCGCCTGGTCGGTGCGCCCCGGCACCGCGCGCATCCAGGGCCTGACCGCCCCGGGCGCCAGCTGCGCCGGCAACGCCGTGGCCCTGACGCCCGCCACGCCCTATTCCAGCGAGCGCATCCGCGCCCTGTACGGCTCCAACGACTATGCGGTGCTGCCGATCGAGGTGGTCCGCTCCAGGACCATCATCAACGACAACCCCGCCATGCGCGGCTATGTCAACGCCACGCGCTGCGACGCAACCGGCGCCTTCTTCTTCGACAAGAAGCCCGCGGGGCCCTATTTCATCATCGCCGAGGTCAACGACGCCTCGGGCAAGAAGGTGATCATGCGCCGCGTCACCGCCGTCGCCGGCCGCACCCTGCAGGTCCCGCTCAACGGCCCCGCGCCGCCGCCCCCTCCGGCCGCGCGCAAGCGACCGGCGCAGGGCTGAGCGCGCCCCAGGGTGGCCGAAGGCCGGTCGCGCGGCTAGGACGATCCGCTTTCGAGCTGTTCGACCCGCACGAGCAACCGTTCCATGCCGCGGTCGCGCACGCCGTCGTGGCGCAGGTGCTCCACCAGGTCGCGCAGGTAGTCGATGTTGCGGCCCGACAGCCCGCGCGAGCCGGCGATCAGCCGCGCCTGTTCCTCGAAACCCAGCCGGCCGGCCCATTGCGGATGGGCGACGTCGGACAGGAAGCCGAGCGCCGCGACCCGCCGCCCGTCGGCCAGGCGGATGGCGACCTCCGCCTCCACATAGGTCTCGGTGGGCTGCTCGCGCTCCTTGAGGTAGGCGTAGACCGCGCTCCAATCGGCATCGGCCACGCGGAACGCGCCGCCGCGCACGGCGCCGCCGGGGGCCAGGCCCAGCACCAGCCCCTTGCGCTCGGGCGTGCCGCGATGGTGCACCGAATAGATGCAGAAGGCGCGCCTGCGGCCATGGAGCATGGCGGGCTGACGCTCTACAAAGGCGAACCCCGGCCGCCACATCAGCGAGCCGTAGCCGAACACCCAGTGGCCGTCCGGCGTTTGACTATGCCATGCATCCTTCACGGCTGAATCATGCCCGACGCCTCCGCTTCGCCACAACCCCAAAGCCCCACGATCCCCCTGAAAAGGCCGAGCCGCATCTGGCTGTTCGGGCCCTATCTCGTCCTGCTGGTCGCGGTGCTGCTGTGGAGCGGCTTCTGGATGATCGAGAAGTGGCGGCTGGAGCGGGAACTGCCCAAGCAGGCCGAGGCCCTGCAGAAGCAGGGATACGTCGCCCAGTGGTCTTCGCTGAAGGTCGGCGGCTATCCGTTCCGCCTGCGCGTGACGCTGATCGGGCCCAGACTCGCCGACAGCTCCGGCTGGGGCCTGGCCGCCACGCGCCTGGAGGCCCAGGCCATGGCCTATGCGCCCGACACCTGGGTGCTGGCCGCGCCGCAGGGCCTGATCGTGAGCCGACCCGGCGCCGGCGAAGTCTCGGTCTCCGGCAAGGCGATCCGCGCGAGCGCCGCCGCGCTCGGGTCAGCCCAGCCGCGCCTGGCCTTCGAGGGCGACGCCCTGAGCCTGGCCGCCGCACAAGGCGCGACGCCGCCCGCCTTCGCCAGCATCGGCAGGCTGGAGCTCGATCTCCAGCCGGGACCCAACGACCAGGCCGCCTTCTATGTCCGCCTCGACGACGGAGTGCTCACGCCGGGCGCCGGCATCGCCAGGATGGCGTCCGGCAAGCCGTTCAGTCTGCTGTGGGATGCGCGCCTGACCCGGCTGTCGATGCTGCGCGGCTCCAACTGGCCGGGCGCGCTGCAGACCTGGCGCAACGCCGGCGGCTCGCTGAGCGTGGCCAATGCCAGCATCGGCATCGGCGGCCTGACCCTGAAGGGCCAGGGCGGGCCGCTGAGCGTCGATCCCGACGGGCGGCTGAAGGGCGAACTGCCGCTGAAGCTCGACACCGGCCAGGGCTCCAACAACGCCCTGATGGGCGCGCTCGGCCTCCTCGGCCCGGTGCCGCTGCGCTTCCAGGACGGCCGCGCGTCGATCGGTCCCATCCCCGTCGGGGCCGCCCTCAAGATCGGCTGAGCTCGGAGGGTTGCACCCTCGGCGGCAAAGTTTATGGTCCGCGCCTTCTCGGTCGGGGAAGTTCCAATGGGCCAGTCGCCCACGCCTGAAGCCGCGCCCGCCGCGCCGTCGTCGCTGGACGAGGTGCGCGAGCGCATCGACGCCATCGACGAACAGGTGCTGCGCCTGGTCGGCGAGCGGGCCGCCCTGTCCGCCTCCGTGGCCAAGGCCAAGCGCGCCGGCGGCGAGACCGGCTTCGGCTTGCGCCCGGCTCGCGAGGCCCAGCTGCTGCGCAAGCTGCTGATCGCCAAGGCGCCCCAGGTCTCGTTCGAACTGGTGGTCACCCTGTGGCGGCAGATCATGGCCGACAGCCTGGCCCGCCAGGGGCCGTTCCACATCAGCCTGTGGGGCGGCAAGAACCCCTACCGCACCATCGAGCTCACCCGCATCCGCTTCGGGGCCGGCGTCGCCGTCCGCCCCGCCCCGCGCCCGGAGGACGCATTGTCGGCGGCCAAGAGTGCAGGCGGCGTCGCCGTCCTGGCCCTGGCCTCCGACACCCCTTGGTGGGGCCGCCTCCTGCTCGAACCCAAGCTCAACGTGTTCGCCTCCCTGCCGTGCCTGCGCCGCTGGGGCCAGCCGACCGCCCTGGCCATCGCCCAGATCGAGGTCGAACCCTCCGGCCGCGACGAGACCTTCTGGGTCACCGACTCGCCCAAATCCGCCCCCGACATCATCGAAGAGCTGGGCCACATCGGCTTCGCCGCCGAGATGCTGGCCAATGCCGGCGGCCTGAAGCTGTTCACCCTGGCCGGCTTTGTGCAGCGCCATGACGAGCGGCTGGTCCAGGCCCCCGGCGAGCTCAAGGGCGTGATCGGGGCTGCATCCATGCCCTTCGACGTGTAAGAGCGCTCCATGAACGCGCCCCAGACGCCCAGCCGACCGCGGCCCGAAGCCAAGGCCGGCATCCTCGACATCCGCGCCTATGTGCCCGGCAAGTCCAAGCTGGCCGACCCGACCATCACGCCGGTCAAGCTGTCGTCCAACGAGAACGCGCTGGGGTCCAGCCCGCACGCGGTGGCCGCCTACCACGAGGCCGCGACCCAGCTGAACGTCTATCCGGACTCGCGGCACATGGCCTTGCGCACGGCCATCGCCGAGCGCTACCGGCTGGAGCCCGAGCGGCTGGTGTTCGGTTGCGGCTCGGACGAGATCTTCGCGATCCTGAACCAGGTCTATCTGGAGCCCGGCGACAACATCGTCATGGGCCAGTACGGCTTCTCGGCCTACGCCATCGGCGCCCGCGCCTGCCAGGCCGAGGTGCGCTTCGCCGACGAGCCCCAGCTGACCACCCACGTCGACAATATGCTGGCGCTGGTGGACGAGCGCACCCGCCTGGTGTTCTTCGCCAACCCGTCCAACCCCACCGGCACCATCCTGCCGGATTCCGAGGTGCGCCGGCTGCACGCGGGCCTGCCGGCGGACGTGATCCTGGTGATCGACGGGGCCTACGCCGAGTTCTGCGACGCGCCTGAGTTCTCCGACGGCCTCGACCTGGCCCGCACCGCCGAGAACGTGTTCGTCACCCGCACCTTCTCCAAGCTGCACGGCCTGGCCGCCCTGCGCGTCGGCTGGGCCTATGGGCCGCAGCCTGTGGTCGAGGCGCTCGACCGCATCCGCCTGCCGTTCAACGTGGTCCTGCCCGGCCACGCCGCGGCGGTCGCGGCCCTGGCCGACGAGGATTTCCAGCAGCGTTCGCTCGAGCTGGTCCACACCTGGCTGCCGTGGCTGACCCAGCAGTTCGGCGGACTTGGCCTCGACGTCACCCCCTCGCACGCCAACTTCCTGCTGGTCACCTTCCCCAAGACGCCGGGCAAGACCGCGGCGGACGCCGAGACCTTCCTCGCCTCGCGCGGGCTGATCTTGCGCGGCGTGGCCAACTACGGCCTGCCGGACTCCCTGCGCATCACCGTGGGGCTGGAAGAGCACAACCGCGCGGTGGCCCAGGGCCTCGCCGACTTCCTCAAGGGCTGACGGCGGTGGCGGCCCCCGCAGCACCGATCTACGACACCATCGCGGTGATCGGCTGCGGCCTGATCGGCGGGTCCCTGGTGCGCGCGGCGCGTCAGACCGGCGCGGCCGGGACCATCGTCATCGCCGAACAGGGCGAGGCCAGAGCGCGGGTCGAGGCGCTGGGCCTGGGCGACCGCGTCACCGACGACCTCTGCGAAGCGGTCCGGGACGCCGACCTCGTGGTCTACGCCACGCCTGTGCGCGCCATCGGCCCGGCCGCGCAGGTCGCGGCGCAGTGCTACAAGCCCGGCGCCACCATCACCGACGTGGGCTCGGTGAAGGGCGCGGTCGGCCAGACCCTGCGCGCCTCGGCCCCCAGGACCGTGCATGTGGTCCCCGGCCATCCGATCGCCGGCACCGAGCACTCCGGCCCCGACTCCGGCTTTCCCGAGCTGTTCGACAACCGCTGGACCATCCTGACTCCGGCCAACGACCCGTCGCCCGACTACCAGGCGGCCATCGACCGCCTGGCCCGCTTCTGGACCGCGCTCGGGGCCAAGGTCGACACCATGGACGAGCAGCACCACGACCTGGTGCTGGCCGTCACCAGCCACCTGCCGCACCTGATCGCCTACAACATCGTCGGCACGGCGGACGACCTGGAGAAGGTCACCCAGACCGAGGTGATGAAGTACTCGGCCGGCGGCTTCCGCGACTTCACCCGCATCGCCGCGTCCGACCCGGTGATGTGGCGCGACGTGTTCCTGACCAACAAAGACGCCGTGCTCGAGATCCTCGGCCGCTTCCAGGAGGACCTGCACGCCCTGTCGCGGCACATCCGCATGGGCGACGGCGACGCGCTGCAGGCCCTGTTCACCCGCACCCGCGCCATCCGCCGGGGTATCATCGACGCCGGTCAGGAGACCGCCGAGCCCGATTTCGGCCGCCACCATGGGCACGCTCCGGTTTCTCCGGGCGAGCCTTCCCGCTAGAGTCGGGCCATGGCCCACGACGATCACCGCCACGACGGGCACGATCATCACCATGATCATGGTCACGAGCACGACCACGATCATGACCACCACGATGATCACGGCCACAGCCATGGCCACGGTCACCACCATCATCACCACGGCCCGGGCGACCTCGGCGACAAGCGCTACCTGATCGGCATCGCGCTGAACCTGGCCATCGTGGTGGCCGAGGCGGTGGCCGGGGTGTTCGGCAACTCCACCGCCCTGTTCGCCGACGCCAGCCACAACCTGTCGGACGTGCTGGGCCTGGCCCTGGCCGGGGGCGCGGCGTGGCTCGCGGCCAAGCCACCGGGCCAGAAGCGCACCTACGGCTTCGGCAAGGCCACGGTGTTCGCCGCCCTGATCAACGGCGTGCTGCTGGTGTTCGCCTCCGGCGCCATCGTCTGGGAGGCGTTCCACCGCTTCTTCCAGCCCGAGCCGGTCAACTCCACCCTGGTTATGATCACCGCCGGCCTCGGGGTGGTGGTCAACGGCCTCACCGCCATGATGTTCATGCGCGGACGCGAGGGCGACGCCAATGTCCGCGCCGCCTTCCTGCACATGGCCGCCGACGCCCTGATCTCGGTGGGGGTGATCGTGGCCGGCGTGCTGGTGATGTTCACGGGCGCGCAGTGGATCGACCCCCTGGCCTCCGTCGCGATCGTGCTGGTGATCCTGTGGGGCACCTTCGACCTTCTGCGCGAGGCCGCCGACATGGCGCTGGACGCCGCGCCGCGCACGGTCGACGTGCAGAAGCTCAGGACCTACCTCTGTTCCCAGCCGGGGGTGGAAGACGTGCACGACCTGCACGTCTGGGCCATGGGCGCCGCCTCATCGGCCATGACCGCCCACCTGGTGATGCCGGAGGTGGGCGACGACGACGCCTTCCTGCAGAAGCTGTGCCGCGACATGGACAAGAGGTTCGGCGTCGATCACGCCACCTTCCAGATCGAACGGCAGCACTTCAACTGCCACCCGGACCATCTCTGACGCCCCGTCGTCTCAAGCTTCAGCGCGAGGCCACGCGGGTCTGCACCTGGCCGGCCAGGGCCGCCACGAGCGGCGCGCGGGTCTGCTCGACGGCGGCCTTCATGGTGTCCTTGTAGCAGGCCTGGAAACGCTCTTCCTCGCTGGTGAAGAAGTTGGTCGGCGCGCCGCCGCACGCCGCGCTGACCGACTGGCTCAGGTGGCGATAGAAGGCCTTGGCCCCGGCCTGGGTATTGAGATCGTAGCCGGCGGTCGACAGCGACAGGGTCTCGGCCTGGGCGGCGACGGCGCCGAGGGCGCTGAGGGCGACCGCGGCTAAGGCGGCGATGGTGCGGGTCATGGGCATTTCTCCCGAGTGCGGCGGTCGTCCGCGTCGCGGCGCCGTTGTTCGTTGTTATGCGGGCGCCTCGGATAGAAATCTGTGACCTTGGTCACAGGCAAACAAGCCGCAAGCGACCAAGCCGAGCGCGCCTCCATCGCTGCAGCAACCAATGAAATCGCCTCGCCGTCGGGTATCCAGCCGCCGTTCTGGTCGGGCTTTCGTTTCATTCGAAGTCGTCTTCGCCTGTGTTCGAGCGCCTGTGACGACACGAATACATGCCTACGTCTTGAAATTCACATAACCATCATATTTGAAAAAGCCTGAAGAGGCCGCAGGTCGATTAAGACCTTGTTGTCAGGCGCGTCTCGCGCGCGACCGCTTGCTTATACGACCCCCGCCACCCCCAGCGCCGCCGCCACGCCCAGCGCCCACAGCGGGCTGAGCCTTGTGCGCCACACCAGCACCGCCCCGCCGGCGGTCAGGACCATGCCCTTCCAATCCGCGTCGGCGCCCTTGGCCAGGATCCAGCCGGACGAGGCGATCAGGCCCACCACCACCGGGGCCATGCCGTTCTGCACGATCTGGCGCCACGGCCGGCCCTTGAAGCGGTCCCAGGCGCGGGTGACGAAGAACACGATCAGGCTCGATGGCCCGCACATGCACAGCGTCGCCACCACCGCGCCCAGCACGCCGGCCACCCGCCAGCCGACCACCGTGGCGATCAGCATGTTGGGGCCGGGCGTGGCCTGGGCCACGGCGAACAGTTCGGAGAACTCGCGCGCGCTCATCCAGTGGCGCAGGTCCACCACCTGGCGCTGGATCTCCGGCGTCACGGCATTGACCCCGCCGATGGCCAGGACCGACAGCAGCAGGAACTGTGGGGCGACCTGGGCCAGGGGGGAAGGTGTATTGCTCATCTGGCCCGCCTCGCCCAGGCGATCGCCGTGCCCGCGCCCGCCATCGACAGCAGCACGGCCGGCAGGGGCCAGCGCAGGACGGCGGCGAGCCCCAGG
This sequence comes from Caulobacteraceae bacterium, assembly GCA_036500495.1. GTDB lineage: Bacteria > Pseudomonadota > Alphaproteobacteria > Caulobacterales > Caulobacteraceae > BOG-938. Next base: position 1,938 of record DASYBX010000011.1, on the reverse strand, counting down.
GTCAGGAGCGCGACGGGGACGCCCAGCACCCAGTCCTTGCGGAACACCGGCTCGGCCATCTTGAGCGCCGCTCCGATCACCAGCCCCGCCGCGGCCGCGGCCACCGCGCCCATGGCGTGGGCCACCTGGGGAACCGAGGCGTATCTCAGGAACAGAGCGGCCAGCACCACGCTGAGGGCCGCGGGCAGGCCGAGGATGCCCGCGAGGGCGGCGAGCGAGCCCTTCCACCCCCGGAACCTCTGCCCCACCGCCACCGACAGGTTGACGATGTTGGCGCCCGGCAGGAACTGGCAGACGCCCAGCAGTTCGAGGAACTCCTCCGGGGTGAGCCACCGGCGCTCCTCCACCAGCATCCGCCGCCCCATGACGAACACCCCGCCGAACCCGCGCACGCTGGCGGACAGGAAGCCGAGAAAGAGGTCGAGTTCGGTAGGGCGGGGGCGCACGCCCTCCCCCTCGATGGGGGAGGGTTGGGTGGGGGTGGCGGCACTCGGTGTCTGGGAGTCCATCGGAGGCGGTATCGCCTCATGCGATCTATCCGGCAAGAGCAGCGACGCCACCCCCATCCCTGCCCTTCCCCCGTCGAGGGGGAAGGGACGCTTTATTCTGAGCTCGTCTTCAAAAACGCCGCCGTCGCCTCGATCGCCTCCACCAGCCCCACGCGCTGCAGCTGCACCCCCTCCGGCAGGCTGGAGAACAGCCGGGTCGGCGCGGCGGCGTCGAGCATGACGAACACGCCCTTGTCGTCAGCCCGGCGGATCAGGCGGCCGAAGGCCTGGGCGATACGGGCGCGGGCGATGGAGTCGTCATAGCCCTTGCCGCCGAAGCGCTGGCGGCGGGCCTTGTGCAGCAGGTCGGGGCGCGGCCAGGGCACCCGGTCGAACACCAGGAGCCGCAGGGAGCGGCCCGGCACATCCACTCCGTCGCGCACCGCATCGGTGCCGAGCAGGCAGGCGTCCTCCTCGGCGCGGAAGATGTCGACCAGTGCGCCGACCTCCAGCGGATCGACATGCTGGGCGTAGAGTGGCAGGCCCTTTTCGGCCAGCGGAGCGGCGATGCGCTCGTAGACCGCCCGCAGCCTGCGGATGGCGGTGAACAGGCCGAGCCCGCCCCCGCCGGCCGCCAGGAACAGCTCGCGCATGGCCGAGCCCACCTGGCGCGGATCTTCCTTGCCCACGTCCGTCACCACGAAGGCCCGCGAATGGGCGGCGTAGTCGAACGGCGAGGCCAGCTTCAGGGTCTTGGGCCGGTCGGGCAGGCGGGCGGCGCCGGTGCGCATCTCGGCCAGGGCGAAGGGGTCGTCCAGCGCCGGGTCTGCCAGGGTGGCGCTGGTCACCAGCACCCCGTGCGCCGGCGCCAGGACGGCGGCGTTGAGCGGTTCGGTGGGGTCGACCCAGTGGCGGCGATAGGCGGCGTCGACCACCCGGCCGAAGGCGACGGTGCTCTCGAACCAGTCGACGAAATCCGGATCGTCCTCGGCATTTTCGTCGATCGCCTGCAGCATCGAGCGCCAGGCCGGCAGCGTCATCCGCGCGCGCCGGTCGAGGCCGCGCAAAGCCCCCTCGATGCGCCCGCGTTCGTTGGGCGGCAGTTCGTCGGCGTCCTCGTCGAGGATGTCTTCCAGGTGGCGGGCGAGCGCGAGCAGCGGCGCCTCGATCTCGGCCAGGGCGCGGGCGGCCTCCCGCGCCGTCTCGCGCACCAGGTCGATGGCGGGCCTGGCAGAGCATTCCTGGCCCATGTCCGAGGGCTCGGCCCGGGCGCGCAGCTGCTCCATCACCGACACCAGGAAGCCCTCGATCGGCCCGATCGGATTCACCTCGCCCGAGGGCGGGGCGATGCGGCCCGACCAACCGTCGCCCGGGAGGGCGGCGGCGGCGCGGATGGCCGAGAGCAGGGTGGCTTTGGCGTCCTCGCGCCCGCCCACCAGGTCCATCAGCC
>DASYBX010000010.1:0-3218 GCA_036500495.1 Caulobacteraceae bacterium | reverse complement strand
GGCGAAATAGTCCTTCACCCGGCCGAACCGGGTGGCGCGGGTGGTCCCCGCCACGCCTCGGATGCCGGCGGGCGCATAGTGCATGGCCGCCACGGCGGCGGCGGCCTCCTGCGGCGTCTGCACAAAGGGGACCAGCAGGGTCTGTGCGCCGATGTCGAGGTGCTTCTTGATCAACACCGGGTCGTTTTCCGCCGGCCGCACGATCGGCGAGACCGGATAGGCGGCCATGGCCTGCAGCTGGGCCAGGGTGGTCTCGATCCCGCCCGGCGAATGTTCGGTGTCGATCAGCAGCCAGTCGAAGCCCGCGCCCGCCGCCACCTCCGCCGCATAGGGGCTCGACAGGGTGCACCACAGGCCGATCTGGGTCTCGCCGGCCAGCAGGCGCTGCTTGAAGCGGTTATGGGGCAGGTCCATCGCCACTAGATGAACGAGACGCCGATGGCGCCCAGAGGCCCGAAGTCGGCCTGGATCACGTCTCCCGCCGCCACCGACACCGGGCGGGTAAAGGAGCCGGCCAGCACGATCTCGCCCTTCCTCAGCTTGCCGCCGAGCGGATGCAGCTTGTTGACCAGCCAGGCGATGCCGGCCGCCGGATGGCCCATCACCGCCGCCGAGACACCGGACTCCTCGATCACCCCGTTCTTGCTCAGCGTGCCGCCCACCCAGCGGATGTCCACGTCGAACGGGCGGATGGTGCGCCCGCCCACCACCATGGCGGCGGCGGCGGCGTTGTCGGCGATGGTGTCGACGATCTGGCGCGGGGTCTCGGTGCGGTAGTCGATGATCTCCATGGCCGGGGTCACGAACTCGACGGCGCGCATCACGTCGTAGACCCGCGCGGTCGGCCCCTCCAGATCCTCGCCCATGACGAACGCAAGCTCCACCTCCAGCCGGGGCGCGGAGAAGCGCGCGGCCTCGATCACCGCCCCGTCGTTGAACAGCATCTCGTGCATCAGGAAGCCGTAGTCGGGCTCGTTGAACTTGGACGCCATCTGCATGGCCCGCGAAGTCAGGCCGATCTTGGTCCCAACCCGCCGGCCGCCCTTGTCGATCAGCGCCTGCTGCCACAGCCCCTGGACGGCGTAGGCGTCTTCCAGGGTCATGTCCGGATAGGTCTTCGACAGTTGGGGAATGGGCTTGCAGGTGGCGGCGGCCTGCATCAGGGTCTCGGCCGCCTCACGGCGCTGCTGGTCGCTCAACATCCCGCCACTCCCGCTCTGTTTTCTTGGCCTAGTCCTACAAGCCTTGCGCGGCCTCCGCCAGGATGCCCGCCAGCCAGGCCACGGCCGGATCCACCAGACGGTCCTCGCGGAACACCGCGCCAATCTCCAGGGTGAACGCGGGCTGCACCGGCGGCAGGATGGCGACGCGGCCCTCCGCCCCCTTGCTCTCGGCCAGGCGGCGCGGGACCAGGGCGGCCATGTCGGTGCGGGTGGCGATGGCCAGGGCCGAGACCGAGTCCGGCGTCAGCACCGCCACCTTGCGGGGCGGAGTGCGGCGGGCAAGCTCGGAGGGTTGGCTCTCCTGACGGTCCCAGCCGCGGCGGTACTTCAGCCCCGGCCCTCCGGGCGCGGCCTCGGCGTCGAAGGGGTCCTCGAAGCCCGACACCAGGATGTGCGGCGTGTCGCGCAAACGCTGCAGCGTCAGTTGTCCCTCGGTCAGGGGATGGTCCTTGCGCACCACCCACACCATCATCTCGTCGAACAGCTTCTGGAAACGGAAGCGGCGCGAGGGGGTGTCCATGCCCATCAGGGCCGCGTCGACCCGCCCGGTGTCGAGCGCCTCCACCGTGCCTGCGCCATAGGGCGTGACCTGCAGCGTGGCGCCTGGCGCGTGGCGGCCGAGCAGCTGCACCACCTGGGGGATCAGCACGGCGCAGCCGTAGGGGCCCGCCGAGATCGAGAAGCGCCGCTCGCTCACCGCCGGATCGAACCCGGCCGGGGCCAGGGCCGTCTGCATCTGCAGCAGGGCGGTGTGCAGGGCCGGCCCGATCTCCAGCGCCCGCGGGGTGGGGTCCATGCCGCTGGACCGCCGCACGAACAGCTCGTCGCCGAGCAGCAGCCGCAGGCGGCCGAGCGCGTGGCTCACCGCCGACTGGCTGAGATTGAGCCGGGCGCCGGCGCGCGTGACGTTGCGCTCGTCGAGCAGGGCGTCGAACACCCGCAACAGGTTCAGGTCGATCTGGTTGAAATGAAACTCACTCATGGTCCTCGTGATAACATATCATTTGGATCATGACAGAGGGGCGCCTACATCAGCGCGTGGAGGTCGTCGACCGCGTGAGTCCAGGCGGCGATCTCCACCATTCAGTAGCGTAGTCGGCCCCCCGCGCGCCGTAGTATGGCGCGCGTCGGGGGCTGTTGCGCTTTTTTCCGGAGCGGCGAACTTGAGCCAGGGGCTTGAAGAGGCGGGCGGCAGGCGGAGTCTGGGCAGTCGCCTGCGCTGGCCGCTGCTGATCGGCGGCCCGGTGATCGTGCTCGCCGTGGTCGGCTGGTTCGTGCTGACCGGCGGCCGCTACCAGTCCACCGACGACGCCTATGTCCAGGCCGCGCGCACCCCGATCAGCGCCAACGTCTCGGCCCGGGTGGTCGAGCTCGACGTCAAGGACAACCAGCAGGTCAAGAAGGGCGACGTGCTGTTCCGCCTGGACGACCGCGACTTCAAGGTGGCCGAGGCCCAGGCCGAGGCGGCCCTGGCGTCCGCCCGCCTTCAGGTGAAGACCGAGCGCGCCACCTCGGGCCAGCAGGACGCCGCCGTCCGCGTGGCCCAGGACTCCGTCGCCTACGCCAACCGCGAACTGGCCCGCCAGAAGGAACTGGCCGCCGGCGGGGTCGCCTCGCAGCAGCAGCTGGACCAGGCCAAGAACGCCGACGACGAAGCCAAATCGCGCCTGCTGGTCGCCCAGCAACAGGCCGCCGCCGCCCGCACCCAGGCCGGCGACACCGGCCCGATCGACTCCCATCCCGCGGTGATGCAGGCTCAGGCGGCGCTGGACCGAGCCAAGCTGGCCATGTCCTACACCGTGATCCGCGCGCCCCAGGACGGGGTGACCGCCAAGGTCGAGCAGATCCAGCTCGGCAGCTACATCACCGGCGCCCAGCCGCTGTTCTGGCTGGTCTCCGGGCGGCCCTACGTCGAAGCCGACTTCAAGGAAAACCAGCTGGGCAAGATGCGCGTCGGCCAGCCCGCCGAGATCCGCATCGACGCCTTTTCCGACA
>DASYBX010000009.1:0-35228 GCA_036500495.1 Caulobacteraceae bacterium | reverse complement strand
GCCAGCTGTCGGGCCTGCGCGACGACTTCCTGCGCCCGTTCGTCTGGGGACCGCCGGCCGCCCTGATCGTCGCCGGCGCCCTGAAGCTGGAAGCCGACGGCCGCATGGGCTCGGGCCGCCTGGCGCGGGCCCTGACGGCGGAGGGCGACGCCTCCTACTCGCTCTATCTGGTCCAGGCCCCGGTCATCGCCGCCTTCGCCTGGCTCACGCCGGCCTGGCCCGCGGCCTTGCGCGCGCCGGCTTCGTTCGGCCTGGCGATCGGAGTCGGCTGGGCCTGCTACGCGCTCGTCGAGCGGCCGTTGATGTCAGCCGTTCGCCGCCTTCATCATCTGCCAGCCGCGCACCGGCGGGATGGGCATGGATTCGGGACGGCCGAACAGGAAGCCCTGGCCGCAGTCGACCCCGATCTGGTGTAGGGCCGCGACGGTATCCCTGTCCTCCACCTTCTGGGCGATGGACGTGATCTTCAGTTCGCGGCACAGCCCCGCCAGGTGGCGCACCAGCACCCCGTTGCGGCTGCCCTGCTGCGCCATGTCCGGGATGTAGCGGCCGTCGATCTTGACCGCGTCGACCGCCACCTGGCGCAGGTAGTCGAAGGACGAGGCGTTGGCGCCGAAGCCGTCCAGGCAGATGCCCGCGCCGCCGCGGCGCAGGCCCCGCACCAGGGCGTCGGCGCGTTGCAGGTCGCCCATCGCCGCGCTTTCGGTGATCTCGAAGATCAGCCGCCCGCGCGCCGGCTGAGCGTAGCGCATCACGGTCAGCAGCTTCTCGGCGAAGGCCGGGCGCATCAGCGAACGGGCGGAGATGTTGGCCGCCAGGCGCAGCTTGCTGTTGGACGCCTTGAGCAGTTGCTGGACCACCGCCTTCACCACCGCCATGTCGATGTCCTGGATCATGTCCATTTCTTCGGCCATGTGAATCTGCCGGGCCGGGCTGTCCGCCTGGCCGAGGCGCACGAAGGTCTCGTAGTGGTCGACCTCGCTGGTCGTCAGGTTCACCACCGGCTGGTAGGCCAGGGTGAAGTCGCCGGTCGCCACCAGCGCCCTCAGGGTCTCCACCTCGGCGGCGGTCTTCTGCACCACGCCGCTGAGCGAGACACCACTCGCCCCCTCGGTGATGAAGCGGTCGAGGGCTACGCGCAGAGTGCGCAGGCCCTCGTCGGGCGCATGGTTGGGATCGAGCTCGACCGAGTCGTGGGCTGGTTTGACCGTCTCGAGGCCGATGTCGTTGACCAGCTTCTCCAACCGTTCGGTCAGGCGGTGCGCCGGCTCGGCCTTGGGCCGCAGCAGGGCGTAGCGTTCGGGGTCGAGCTCGGCGGCCGAGCTGCCGTCGAAAGATTCGGCGCGCAGCGCGGCGGCGACCTTCTGCATGGCCTCGGCCGCCTGGCCCTGGCCGAGGGCGCCGGCGGCGTCGCGCAGGCCCGACAGCTCCACCAGTTCCATGTTCAGCTCGACGCCCGTCTGCGCCGCCTGCTTGACGGCAGCCTCGGTGAGCACGGCGAAACTTTCGGCGCTGTGCAGGCCGTTCGGCCCGTTGGGCTCGGCGGTGATCGAACCCATCGCGCGCAGGGTCAGTGAACACGAGATGGTCGAGCCCTGCTGGGGCAGGCGGCAGGCGCACAGGGCGCCATAGCGCTTCAGCCGGCGGCCGGCCTTGGGCTTCAGGGCGATCCGGATCGGCCCGCGGCGGTCGCCCGGCTCCAGGGCGCCCAGGAAGGCGTCGACGATCCCTTGGTCCTCGTCGGACACTATGTCGCGCAGGGCCGTGCCGGCCAGGGCGTCCAGATTCACCCCGGCTACCTGCTGGGCCGCTCCCAAAGCAAATGTAACGATGCCTTCACCGTCCAGCTCGAACAACAGATCGGCGCTGGCAAAAGCAAATCCAAGATATCGGTGGGCGTCATCGACCATGTGGAACCTTCCGTGGGCATGGTCTTGTACTAACGCTGCGGTTAACAACCGGTGGGAGATCGCCAAATTTTTTCTAAACGTAAAGTAAGGTTGAGATTTAGTAAGGAATTCGGCAGGGGCGAAGGGGCGCCGAGGACCTCGGCCGCCAGATGCTCGGCCAGCAGCGGCGCGGTGCAGAATCCGCGCGAGCCGAGGCCACCGAGCAGGTAGAGGCAGGGTTCGCCGAGCGGGCCGACGGCCGGCATGCGATCGAAGGTGGTCGCCCGCACCGCCGCGCGGCCTTGCAGGGCCAGGCCCTCGGCTGTGGCGGCGAGGCCGGGCAGGCCCTCGGCCAAGGTCTTCAGGTTGCGGGCATGGTCTTCGGCCGCCACCTCGATGTCGGCGCGGCCGCGGTCGTGGGTGGCGCCGAACAACACGCCGCCATCCATCGGGCAGGCATAGCCGCCCCAGGCGAGGGCATGGTCGAGTTCGAGCCCCGGGACCCAGCTCGCCTGGCCGCGCACCGGGGTGAAGGCGGCGGGGCGCCCCATCAGCGGGCCGGACCCGGCTCCGGCGGCGATGACCACGACATCAGCCTCGGCGATCACCCCGTCCGCGCCGTGCAGCCGCCAGCGGCCCGCCGTGCGCTCCAGCCGCTCGACGCGGGCCGTGAGGCGCCCGCAGCCGCCGAGCCACGCGTCGATGATCGCCTGCGGGCGGACTACCAGGCCCTCTTCGAACATCAAGCCGCCTTCGGTCCGCGTCAGCGCGCCCTCGGCAAACAGGCCGCCATCCAGCACCGCCTGGAACCGCGCCGGGTCGCGCTCGGTCCGGGCCAACTGTTCGACGCGGCCGTCGATCACAGCCGCCTCGCCGAGCTCCCGGTAGAGGTCCACGGCCCTGGCGAACGCCTGAGCGTAGAATTGAGCCCGCGCCCCGCCGCCGGCGTCGAGCGCGGGGCTGACCAGGGCCGCGGGATTGCCGGAGGCGGCGTCGCCCACGCCGGCGTCGACCACCAGGGGCCGGACGCCCAGGGCGCGGAAGGCGCGGGCCAGAGCTGCCCCGGCGATACCGGCCCCGATCACGGCGACCTGCGGTGGATCGGAGGCGGCGGTCGCGGCGCCCGGCAGGCGCGCCTCCAACCGCTCGCGCTTGGCCCCGTGGCCGGGCCGCTTGTCGACCTCGAAGCCCGCTTCCTGCAGTCCGCGCCGCACGCTTCCGGCCACGGTGAAGGTGGCGAGCCGGGCGCCTGGGGCCGAGCGGGCCGCGATCGCCTGCAGCACCCCAGGGCGCCACATCTCAGGGTTACGGGCCGGGGCGAAGCCGTCGAGGAACCAGGCGTCGGCCGCACCGCCCCAGGTCTCGATCCCCCATTGGGCGTCGCCGACGGCGAGATCGAGGGCGGCGTCCAGCTCCGGCAGGTCGACGCGATGGAAGCCCGGCGCCCGGCGCGGCCAGCGGCGGATCAGCAAGGCGGCCAGATCGGCCAGCTCCGGCCAGGCGGCCAGGGCGCGCTCGGCCTCCTCGCGCGCCATGGGATAGGCCTCGACCGAGAAGACCGACAGGCGCCCGCCGGGCGGTCGCGCCGTCCGCCACAGGTCGAGCAGCGCCAGGACGTTGAGCCCCGTGCCGAAGCCGGTCTCCCCCACGGTGAAGCGCCGCCGCCCGGCCCAGGCCTCGGGCAGGCCGCAGCCCTGCAGGAACACGGCCCGGGTCTCGTCCAGGCCGCCCTCGCGGGAGAAGTAGATGTCATCGAAGCGCCGGGAACGCGGCGCGCCCTCTGCCGTCCAGTCGAGCTCTGCGGAGGGCGGGCGGGCAGTCATGGCGAGCTCGGATTTCATTCCTGGCGGACCTTGGCAACCCCCGCCTCACCCGAGATCCCGGTTTCAGCGTCGTCAAACGCAGGACGTCATTCGTAGCGCAGGGCCGTCACCGGCTTGGCGCGGGCGGTTTTGACCGCCTGCGCCGCTACGGTGAGGCTGGCGACGCCGAGCGCTGCGCCGCCGGCGGCCAGGAAATAGAGCGGCGAGAGGGAAATGTGGCTGGCGAACCCCTCCAGCCAGCGGCTCATCGTCCAACCGGCCACCGGCCACGCGATCAGGTTGGCCCAGAGCACGGGCTTGGTGAACGACCAGAGCAGGAGGCGCACGACGTCCAGGCTCGACGCGCCCATCGCCTTGCGGACCCCGATCTCCTTGATGCGCCGCTCGGCGGTGAAGGCCGAGAATGCGAACAGGCCGGATGCGCCGATCACGACCGCCAGCCCGGTCAGGACGCTCAGCCACCAGCCCTGGCGGATCGCGCCGAGGTAGAGCGTCTGCATGCGTTCGCTGAGGAAACGGCGCCGGATCGGCCCCGGTCCGCCGGCGGTCTTCCAGAGGCGGTCGATAGCCTGAAGGGTCTCGGGGATGGAGCCGCCGCGCAATTTCACGCTGGCCATGTCCAGGTCGTTCGGATCCAGCATGTAGATCATCGCCTTGATCCGCCCGTGCAGCAGGTCGACCGAGAAGTCGGGCGTCACACCCACGATCTGGACCGGCACGGTCTCCAGCTTGGGACTGACGATCAGCTTCACGGTGGCCCCCACCGCCCTGGCCGGATCCGCGAAGCCGATCGAGCGGGCGGCCGTGGCGTTCAACACGACGGTGTGCACCACCTGGAGAGCGCCGGGCGCCGTCGCCGGCACGACGTCCTCGCCGTGCTGAGGGGCGAAGCTCCGCCCGGCCAGCAGCCGGACGCCGAACAGGCGGAAGGTGTCGTAGTCCACGCCGCCGACCTGCGCCATGCGCAGGCTGCCGTCCGCCATCTTGAAGCCGCCGATGTTTTCTCCCAGCCCGATCGCCTCGTCAGTGGCGCAGGAAACGCCGATCACGCCCGGCAGCTTGCGCATCTGCTCGACGAAGGGCGCGCCCCAACACGGGGGCTTGGTCCGTTTGCCCGGCGTGTTCAGGCCGATGGTGACGACTTGGTCGGCGTCGAGATGGGCTCCCTCGGTCAAGGCGAAGCGTGTCTGCCGCTGGATGACGATGACCGCCAGGATCAGGCCGACCACGACCGCGAATTGAAGGATCACCAGACCCTGGCGCACGTAGGCCAGGCCCGCGCCCCCGGAGCCGGCATCGCCTTTCAGGGCCGGGCCGGGCCGGAAGCCGGACAGCACGAAGGCGGGATAGGCGCCGGCGAGGACGCCGAGCCCGAGCGGCAGCCCGATCGTCGCGGCGAGCAGGGGGATGTCGCGCAGGTAGTCGAGCCGCAGGCCCTTGAGGAGGGCCGCGTTCACCAGCGGCAGGCAGAGCTCGACCAGCGCCAGGGCCAGGACCATGGCGGCTACGGTGTGGAGCAAGGCCTCCCCGAGGAACTGCAGCACCAGATGGCCCCGCCCGGCCCCGACGGCCTTGCGCACGCCCACCTCGATCGACCGCCGGCCGGCCCGTGCGGTCATCAGGTTGACGAAGTTGACCGCCGCCAGGAGCACGATCAGCAGGCTGATGGCGGCCAGCGACGTTAGCACCTTCGGATCGCCGGGCGGGGCGCCGGGCTGCATCTCCGCCGTGGTGAAGGGATGAAGGTGGAAATCGTCCAGCGGGACCAGCTCGAATGTCGCGTAGGTGGCGGCCGCCGTGCCCGCGCCCAGGCGGGCGCGCATCTCGTCGGTGATCCTTGCGGCGACCCGGGCCGCCTGGGCGGTGCTGGAGAACCGCAGGTAGGTGCGGCCCGACGTGCTCAGGTTGCCCTTGCGATAGGGCGTGGCGTCCGATTGCGCCAACCGTGAGAACGGCGCCCGGGCCGAGGCGAAGACCTGGCTCGTCAGGTGGGTGTTGGGCGGCAGATCGTCGAGCACGGCGGCCACCCGCATGGGGTGGCCGTCGATCTCCAGGCTGTCGCCGATCGGGGTCGGGCGCCCGAAATATTTTTGGGCCAGCGTTCGGGTCAGCACCACGGTGTCGGGGCGCCCGATCGCGGCCTCCGGATCGCCGGTCGCCGGCAGGGGCAACATCTTGAAGAAGCCGGGATCGACCCAGGCGACCTCCTCGCCCGCCTCGATCTCGCCGTGGCGCATCGTGGTCGGTGGCGACGGCGACCAGCGGACGATGAGCGGAATATCGGGGAACGCGGCCTTCAGCCACCCGGCCATCTGCGAGGGCGTGCCATCGGCGACGAGCGGCGCACGGTCGGGCAGCCGCAATTCGGTGGTCGCCACATAGACCTTGTCGTGACCGGGAATGAAGCGGTCGAAGGTCAGTTCGTCCTGGATGTAGAGCAGGGTGACCAGGGCGGCCGCCAGGCCGACCGCGAGCCCGCCGATGGAAATCGCGGCGTACAACCGGTTTCGCCCCAGGTTGCGAAGCGTTGCGGCAAGAATGTTGCGCAGCATGAGGGGCGGGTCCTCGAAGGCCTACCGCGCCAGTGTAATTGCCGTCGTCTACGAGAGGAAATGGTTGTAATTCAAGGGTGTATGGCGTCGGCCAGGCCTTGGCCCTGATTGTCCTGTCCGGAAACGGACAGCCTATCCCGCGACCGGGGGCCGACAAGCTGTGGCCCAGAAATGAGAAAGGCCGCCCGAAGGCGGCCTCCCCCCTGCGCTGAAGCGCAGATGTCTTACTTCGCGGCGGCGGCCGAAGAAGAAGCATCCGCAGCCGACGAAGCGGCGGCGGTCGCGTCGGCGGCGGCCGACGAAGCAGCGGCGGCAGCGTCAGAGGCGGCGGCAGCGGCGTCCGAGGCGGCCGACGAAGCGGCGTCCGAAGCGGCGGCGGCTTCCTTCGGCTTGTTGCAAGCAACAACCGACATGGCAGCGACGGCGGCGCCGGCGACGAGGATCTTACGAAGAACTTCGGAGGTCATGGTCCTGGTCCCCTTTGGAGGTTAGTGCGCCAAAGTTACATCAGCGCGTCTGCGAGTTAGCCTGTTTCGCGCCTAGCCGGCAAGCCTGCCAATGCGACGCTGCTGCGCAATATGCCGTCGTCTTTCCCTGGCGCAAGTTGTTTTGCGTAAAGGGCAAAGCCCTGCCTGGGGGTAACCCAAGCTTGCCCTGGGGGTTCCCGGGCGTGACCTGAATCGACCGGTCAGGCCTCGTTCGGGATGTTGTTCAGCGACTCTTCCATCTCCAGGAAGCTCGGCTGAGCCTCGCTCGGCACGTTGCCGCGGCCGATTTCCACCGAGATCTGGGCGGCGTTGCCGTGCAGGTGCGCGACCAGCACCGACTGGATGATCTTGTAGAACGCGCCGTCCTCCTCGACGATGCTGGACAGGCGCGTGGCCATGGGGCCGACCAGGCCATAGGCCAGGAACACGCCGAGGAAGGTGCCGACCAGGGCGCCGCCGATCATGCCGCCGAGGATCTCGGGCGGCTCGGTGATCGAGCCCATGGTCTTGATCACGCCCAGCACGGCGGCGACGATGCCGAGGGCCGGCAGGGCGTCGGCCATGTTCTGCAGGGCGTGGGCCGGGGCCAGGGCCTCGTGGTGGTGCTTCTCCAACTGACGCTCCATGGCGTCCTCGACCTGGTGCGGGTCTTCCAGGTTCATGGTCATCATCCGCAGGGTGTCGCAGATGAAGTCGACCGCGAAGTGGTCGTGGGTGATCTTGGGGAAGCGGTTGAAGATGTTGCTCTCGCCCGGCTTCTCGATATGGCTCTCGAGCGCGATCACGCCCTTGGACTTCATGGTCTTGGTCAGTAGGAACAGCAGCGAGAGCAGGTCGCGATAGTCCGAGGCCTTCCACTTGGGGCCCTTGAACACCTTGGCGAAGCCGCCGCCGGTGGCCTTGATCGTGGTCATGCTGTTGGAGATCAGGAAAGCGGCGATGCCCGCGCCCAGGATCGCCATCAGTTCGTGCGGCGCGGCCTCCAGGATCACGGGCAGCTTGCCGCCCGACATCAAGTAGGAGCCGAACACCGCGCCAAACAACACGCCGATGCCGATGATCTGAAACATGAAGCCGAGGTCCCGATTAGGGCCTGAGCATCGCTGTTAATGTTTAATGTGGCGTTGCAGCAGCCCCGGGCGTGGCCGGCGTGGGCGCGGCCGGGGTTCCGGAGCGGGTCGGCGGCCCGTCGGCGGAGGCCAGGGGCGGGGAGGCCAGCAGGAGCGGCCCGGCCTCCGCCTGCAGCTGCTGCGACAGCCCTTGTGTCAGGTGGCCGTCGGCCGGCAGGCCCTTGGCCTTCTGCCATGCGCGCAGGGCCACACGGGTGTTGACCCCGATCACCCCGTCCGGCGCGCCCGGATCGAACCCCAGGGCCAGGAGGGCCCTCTGAGCCCCGGCCCGGTCGTCCATCGACATCGGCGGCTCGATCGGCCAGGCCGTGGCCAGCGGCCCCGTGCCCGAGATGCGGTCGGCCAGCAGGCCGACCGACAGGGCGTAGGCGGTGGAGTTGTTGTACTTCCGGATCACCAGGTGGTTGGGGAAGATCAGGAAGGCCGGCCCGGCTGCCCCCGCCGGCAGGATCATCTGGCAGGGCGTGTCCCTGTCGAGCGCGCCGAACGGCAGCCCGTCGGCCCGGAGGGCGCCCATGGCGGCCCATTCACCAGGGGTGTGCATGGGGCCCTCGGCCAGGCCGTAGTCGAAGCCGGCGGGCAGGATCACCTCGCGCGCCCAGGTCTCGCCGCGCCGCCAGCCGTCCCGGGCCATCAGGTTGGCGGCCGAGGCCAGGGCGTCTGCCGCCGAGTTCCAGATGTCGCGCTTTCCGTCGCCGTCGCCGTCCACGGCAGTGCTCAGGAAGGCCTCGGGGATCAGCTGGGTCTGGCCCATGGCCCCGGCCCAGGAGCCGTGCAGTTGCGCCCGGGTGGCGTCGCCCTGCTGGATCATACGGAAGGCGGCCAGGATCTGGGTCTCGGCCCAGTCGCGCCGGCGACCGTCGAAGGCCAGCGAGGCCAGGGAGCGGATCACGTCGAGGTCGCCCTGGACCTGGCCGAACGCCGACTCCTGGGCCCAGATGGCCGTCAGGATTTCGCTCGGCACGCCGTAGCGGGTCTCGATGTCGGGCAGCTGCGGCACTCCGGCCCGCTTGCGCCGGCCGGTCTCCACGCGCTGCTCGGTGACCGACTGGCGAACATAGTCGCCGGTCGATTTGACGAACTCCGGCTGTTTGGTGTCGAGCTCGACCACCTTGGGATTGACCGTCAGCCCAGCCAGCTGCTCGGTCACCAGGCCGGCGTCCCAACCAGCGGCGATGGCGCGGATCGTGAAGTCGCGCAGCCAGGCCTCGAAGGCGGCCGTCTGCGGATCGGGGCCGCCCGGGGTGTCCGGCGACCCGGCCGGCGGCGCGGCCTCGGGCTGCAAGACGCTGGCGGCGGACAGGATCAGGAAGGCGCGGCGGTCCATGGGGAGAGGCTAACGGCGCGGGCGCGATAGCCAAGAGTGAAAGCGGTCGGCAGCCATCGCAGGCGCATTTTGGTTGCGGACCGGGGCCTTTCGGTGACGCGCAGACTGCGCAAACCTGACCAATGTCCGTCATTCCGGCTCCGGGCGCGCCAGGGGCGCTCCGGCCGGGCTGACGGAATGTTTGGCGTTCGGGGCCATTGGCGGGACCGAGCCAGGCGGCGTAGGGTCGAACCCAACGCGCCCAAGAGCGCCTCCACGGGAGAGGAACCTTCATGAAGACGCCTGTCGTCGGACTCGGCCTGGCCCTTGCGCTGCTCGCCGCCGGCCACGCCCTGGCCCAGTCGCAGCCCGGCCCGGTCAACCGGCCGCCCCTGGTCTTCCATGAAGGCTTCAGCGACGGGTTCAGCGAGGATCCGATCACCCAGAAGAGCATCGAGACCAAGGGGCTGAGGTTCGCCACCTATGGGCCCGGCAAGGACATGTGGTCCAAGACCTGGCACCCCAAGGCGCCGGCCCAGGGCGGCTTCATGTGGACGGGCGCCTGCACCCAGGTCTGTGGCTTCACCCTGTACCTGCCCAACGAAGACCTCGATTTGCGCGGGCTGGCCAAGGTCACCTGGCGCACCGCGGTGACCGGGCTCCACCATCTGCGCCTGCTGATCAAGACGGCCGACGGCAAGTTGCTGGTCAGCGACCAGTCGGTGGAGGCGACCAGCGACTGGCATGTGTCGGACCTGATCATCGCCGACCTGCGCTGGCGCGAGGTCGACACCAAAAACATGAACGACATCAACCCGCCGGGGAACGCCGCTTGGCTGCCTCAGCCGGATCTGTCCAAGGTCGCGGAGATCGGCTTCACGGATCTGCAGCCCGGCAGCGGGCATGGGGTGCAGGCCGGCTCGTCGCGGGTGGACTGGATCGAGGTCTATGGCGTTCGGGTTCCGCGGAAATAGCCGCCGCTGCCCGGCCCGCGCCAAACCCGCCGATTGACTAGGAAGCTCCTTGCCCCTATAGGCTCGCGCTCCCCATAACAGGCCCGTCGAGAGGCGGCCCGGCCACGAGTTCAGACGTCATGAAGGTCCGCAGCTCCCTCAAGTCCCTCAAGAGCCGTCACCGCGACTGCAAGCTGGTGCGCCGCAAGGGCCGTATCTACGTGATCAACAAGACCGACCCGCGCTTCAAGGCCAAGCAGGGCTGAGCCCTCGCGCCTAGCGTGTCGCAAGAGCGCCGCCCCTTCGGGCGGCGTTTTTCGTTGTCCGATGTCTAGTCCGGGATCGCCTTCTTCGGCAGGGCCTTGACCGCGTCCGGCGTCAGCTTGTCGATCGACTTGACGATGCAGGCGGTGGAGTTGGAGCCGCCGCGCGGCTTGACGGTGATCTGCAGATCGACGCCCGAGCAGATCTCGTTGGTGCCCCCGCTGACCACGTCGCCGATCGACACCGGGCCGGGATAGCGCGCGCCGGGGCAGTCCTGGGCCAGGGCCAGGTGCCAGATGTCGTTGATGTTCACCCGCACATAGAGGTCGCGCGGGCCGCCGGAGGACGAGCCGTGCCAGTCGTTGGCGCGGAAGCATTGGCGGGTCTGCGCGCCCGCGCCGGTAGCCGCGAACGGGACCGAAGCGGCGGCCGCGGCGGCCAGGGCGAGACCGGCCCACGGCGCGAGCCGGAAGATCGAAGTGCGGGAACGTCTCATCGGATCGTCCTCCCTGACGGGGTTTCTCGAGGGCCCTCTGGGGGCAACTCTCGCGCTTTTTCCCCTCGCGGGGAAGCCCAGTGCGCCCTAAGAGGGGCCATGGCCCTGCCCCTCCTCATCCTGCTCGCCTCCGCGGGGGTGATCTACCTTGCCTGCGAGCTGTTCGTGAACGGGGTCGAATGGATCGGCCACCGGTTCGACGTCGGCCAGAAGGCGACCGGCACCATCCTGGCGGCCTTCGGCACCGCCCTGCCGGAGAGCGTGGTCACCCTGGTGGCCGTGGCCTTCGGCGTCGGGGCCGCGCAGAAGCAGATCGGCGTCGGCGCCGCGCTCGGCGGGCCCCTGGTGCTGTCCACCGTGGCCTATGCGGTGGTCGGCTGGACCCTGTTCGCGGCCCGGCGGCCGCTGCGCACCGCCAACACCAGGGCCGACTTCCGCGGCCTGAGCCGCGATCAGGCCTGGTTCCTGGTGATTTTCATGTTCAAGCTCGGCGTGGGCCTGATCGCCTTCGCCTGGAAGCCGTGGCTCGGCATCGCCTTCCTGGCCGCCTACGCGGTCTATGTATGGCAGGAGGCCCGCGGCGAGCAGGGCGAGGCCGAGGGCGAGCTCGAGCCGCTCAAGTTCGCGCCCCGGGCCGAGCATCCGCCCACGGTCCTGGCGGTGCTGCAGACGACCCTGGCCATCGTGGTGATCTTCTTCGCCTCCAAGGTGTTCGTGGGCCAGATCGAGGTGCTGGGCCACAGCTTCGGCCTCAAGCCCCAGCTCCTGGCCCTGCTGCTCAGCCCGATCGCCACTGAACTGCCCGAGACGCTCAACGCCATCATCTGGGTGCGCCAGGGCAAGATCCGTCTGGCCCTGGCGAATATCTCCGGCGCCATGATGATCCAGGCCACCGTGCCCAGCGCCTTGGGCATCTTCTTCACCCCTTGGCTGCTCGACCCGGCCCTGGTGGTGGCCGGCGGCGTGACCCTGGTCGCCATCGTCGCCCTGTTCATCGGCTTCCGCACGGGCCGCATGTCGCGGGGCTGGCTGTCGGCCATGGCGGCGTTCTACGTGGCCTTCATTGGGGCGCTGGTGGCGTTCCGACTGGCCTAGCCTCCAAGCGGCGAAGCGATGAGGTGAACAGGACGGCCGTCCCCAAACCATCCACAGGAGTCTGCGTGATGCGGCCGCCCGCCGCTTGGCCCTGAAGGCTCCTGACCGCTAGGGTCCGCCCCCAATTTCCCTTTTTGTCCTACCGGAAGACCGATGGCCGACGACTCCTCCAGCATCGACGTGCTGAACAGCACCGCCCAGACGCGCCTCAAGACCATCATCGAGCGCGTCGAGCGCCTCGAAGAGGAAAAAGCCGGCATCGCCAACGACATCAAGGAGGTGTTCGCCGAGGCCAAGGGCGAGGGCTTCGACGTCAAGATCCTGCGCAAGGTCATCCGCCTGAGGAAGCAGGACAAGGCCAAGCGCCAGGAGGAAGAGGCCCTGCTCGACCTCTATCTCTCCGCCATCGGCGGGCTGTAACACCTGAAGCGCAAAGGGCCGCCAGATCCCAGAGAGGCGGCCAAGCGCGCAGCCCTCAACGCCCTGCGCCGCGCCAAGCGCGCCGCCGACAAGGCCGGCGTCGAGCTCTCCCAGTGGGAGGGCGAGTTCCTGGAATCGGTGAGCCAGAGGGTCGAGACCTATGGCCGCGCCTTCGGCGACCCGGACAAGGGCGCGCCTGGGACCTCGCTGTCGGTGATGCAGGGCGTCAAGCTCAAGGAGATCGCCGCCAAGGCCGCTGGCAAGGACAGGCGCCGGGGGCGATTTGCCGCGGACCGCCGCAAAGCGGCCGGGAGCGCCGACGGCGAAGATTGATCTGCAGGGTAGGAACCGGCGCCGGACGGGTGCGCTTTAGGCGCTGCTTGCGGGCCTAAGGGTTGACTTCGGGGCTCGCGGACGCAAAACCGCCCGCAAACGATCACATCTCAGAGAGCGCCGCCCATGTAGAACAGGCGCCCTGCACCTAGAGGAGTTCACCATGGCCCTTCGCGTCGCCATCAACGGGTTCGGCCGCATCGGTCGGCTGGTCCTGCGCTCGATCTACGAGCACGGCCGGCGCGACATCGAGGTGGTGGCCATCAACGACCTCGGCCCGGTCGAGACCAACGCCCACCTGCTGCGCTACGACAGCGTGCACGGCCGTTTCCCCGGCGCGGTGAAGGTCGACGGCGACATCATGGACATCGGCGCCGGGCCGATCAAGGTCACGGCGATCCGCAATCCGGCCGAGCTGCCGCACAAGGATCTCGGCGTTGACATCGCGCTCGAGTGCACCGGCATCTTCACCTCCAAGGAGAAGGCCGCCGCGCACCTTGCGGGCGGGGCCAAGCGGGTGCTGGTGTCGGCCCCGGCCGACGGCGTCGACCGGACGGTCGTCTTCGGCGTGAACCACGACCAGCTCACCGCCGACGACGTGGTGGTGTCCAACGCCTCCTGCACCACCAACTGCCTGGCCCCGGTGGCCAAGGTGCTGCACGACCTGTTCGGCATCCAGCGCGGCTACATGACCACGGTGCACAGCTACACCAACGACCAGCCCTCGCTGGACCAACTGCACAAGGACCTCTATCGGGGCCGCGCCGCAGCCGTGTCGATGATCCCCACCTCCACCGGCGCCGCCAAGGCGGTGGGCCTCGTTTTGCCCGAACTGAAGGGCAAGCTCGACGGATCCTCGATCCGGGTGCCGACCCCCAATGTGTCGGTCATCGACCTGAAGGTGGTGCCCGGCCGCAAGACCTCGGTGGAAGAGGTCAACGCCGCGTTGCAGGCGGCCGCCGCCTCCGGCCCCCTGAAGGGCGTGCTGGTGTGCACCACGGACCCGCTGGTCTCCGTCGACTTCAACCACATCGCCGCCTCCTCGACCGTGGCCCTGCCGCAGACCCAGGTGGTCGAGGGCGAGTTGGTGCGGGTGCTCAGCTGGTACGACAACGAGTGGGGCTTCTCCACCCGCATGGCCGACACCGCCCTGGCCATGGCCAAGTTCCTCTAAAGGCGAGACGGCGATGGATTTCCGGACCCTCGATCAGGCCGGCGACATCGCCGGGAAGATCGCCCTCGTCCGCGTGGACTTCAACGTGCCCATGACCGAGAACGGCCATGGCAAGGTGGTGTCGGACGACACCCGCCTGCGCGCCGCCATGCCCACCATCCGGAAGCTGATGGCCAAGGGCGCCAAGACCGTGCTCCTGGCCCACTTCGACCGGCCCAAGGGCAGGCGCGTGCCGGAGATGAGCCTGAAGCCGGTGGTGGCCCCGCTGGCGGCCCTGCTGGGCAAGGACGTGGCCTTCGCCGGAGACTGCGTCGGCCCGGTCGCCAAGAAGGCGGTAGAGGCGCTGGCTCCCGGCGATGTCCTGCTGCTGGAGAACCTGCGCTACCACGCCGGCGAGGAGAAGAACGACCCGGCCTTCGCCAAGCAGCTGGCCGAGCTCGGCGACCTCTATGTCGACGACGCCTTCTCCGCCGCCCACCGGGCCCATGCCTCCACCGAAGGCGTGGCCCGGCTGCTGCCGTCCTATGCCGGCGAATCGATGCGCGCCGAGCTCGAGGCGCTGGACAAGGCGCTCGGCAACCCCGAGCGGCCGGTGATCGGCATCGTCGGCGGCTCCAAGGTGTCGACCAAGCTCGACCTGTTGCGCCATCTGGTGACCAAGCTCGACAAGCTGGCCATCGGCGGCGGCATGGCCAACACCTTCCTTTACGCCCAGGGCCACGAAGTCGGCGCCTCCTACTGCGAAAAGGACCTGGCCGAGACCGCCCGCGACATCATCCGGCTGGCCGGTCAGAACAATTGCAAGCTGTTCCTGCCGCTCGACATCGTGGTGGCCGAGAAGCTGGCCGCCGGCGCCCCCGCACGGGTGCGCAGCCTCGGCGCGATGGACGAGGACGAACGCATCCTCGACGCCGGCCCGGAAACGGTCGAGCGCCTGTGCCGTGCGATTTCCAACTCCAGGACGTTGATCTGGAACGGCCCCTTGGGCGTTTTCGAGATACCGCCCTTCGACAAGGGCACCGTCCAGGCGGCGCGGCATGCGGCCGAGCGCGTCAAGGAAGGCAAGCTGGTGGCCGTGGCGGGCGGTGGAGACACGGTGGCGGCCTTGAACGCCGCGGGCGTGACGCAGGATTTCACCTTCGTCTCGACCGCCGGGGGCGCTTTCCTGGAGTGGATGGAAGGCAAGGCGCTGCCGGGCGTTGCGGCCCTTAAAGCCGACGCACTTGAAGCGGACTAATATCCAGGCGGACGAAGAGATTCGGGGACCGAGACCATGGCGCGCATTACTCTGAGGCAGCTTCTGGACCACGCGGCCGAGCACGACTACGGCCTGCCGGCGTTCAACATCAACAACATGGAACAGGGCCTGGCGATCATGGAGGCGGCCGAGGCCGTCGACGCGCCGGTCATCATCCAGGCGAGCCGCGGGGCGCGGTCCTACGCCAACGACATCGTGCTCAAGTACCTGATCGACGCCCTGGTCGAGCTCTATCCGAACATCCCGGTGTGCATGCACCAGGACCACGGCAACGGCCCCGCCACCTGTGCGACCGCCATCCAGTACGGCTTCACCAGCGTGATGATGGACGGCAGCCTGAAGGCCGACGGCAAGACCCCCGCCGACTACGACTACAACGTCGCGGTGACCAAGCAGGTGGTCGACATGGCCCACGCCTGCGGGGTGTCGGTGGAGGGCGAACTCGGCGTGCTCGGCTCGCTGGAGACCGGCATGGGCGAGAAGGAGGACGGCCACGGCTTCGAGGGCAAGCTCGACCACAGCCAGCTCCTGACCGATCCCGACCAGGCGGTGGACTTCGTCAAGGCCACCGGCGTGGACGCCCTGGCCATCGCTATGGGCACCAGCCACGGCGCCTACAAGTTCTCGCGCAAGCCCGACGGCGACGTCCTGGCCATGCACGTGATCGAAGAGATCCACCGTCGCCTGCCCAACACCCACCTGGTGATGCACGGCTCCTCGTCGGTGCCGCAGGACCTGCAGGACGTGATCAACCAGTACGGCGGCCAGATGCCCCAGACCTGGGGCGTGCCGGTCGAAGAGATCCAGCGCGGCATCAAGCACGGCGTGCGCAAGGTCAACATCGACACCGACAACCGCATGGCCATGACCGCCGCCATCCGCAAGCTGCTGGCCGAGAAGCCCGGTGAGTTCGACCCGCGCGCCTACCTCAAGCCCGCCAAGGCGGCCATGAGCGCCATCTGCAAGGAGCGCTTCCTGCAGTTCGGTTGCGAGGGCTGGGCCTCGAAGATCAAGCCCGTGTCCACCGCCGTCATGGCCAAGAAGTACGCGGGCGGAGAACTGGCCCAGACCGTGACGGTCGACCGCCAGGCGGCGGAGTAAAAATCGCAATGCGGCCTCCCCCGCTCGCCGGGGAGGTGGCCCAGAGGGTCGGAGGGTGCATGCCGCATCGCCGCCGAATGCCCCCTCAGTCGCTCCGCGACAGCTCCCCCGCCAGCGGGGGAGTACGCGCGTGAGCCCCATCATCGTCTGGTTCCGCCAGGATCTGCGCCTGGCCGACAATCCGGCGCTGCACGCCGCCGTGCAGACCGGCCGTCCGGTCGTTCCTCTGTTCGTCCTGCACAGGGCTTCCGACGGCCGCGAATGGGGCGCCGCTTCGCGCTGGTGGCTCGACAAGTCGCTGAACGCGCTCGGCGCCGATCTCCGGTCGAAGGGCTCGCGCCTGATCCTGCGCAAAGGCGATCCTGCGATGATCGTGCCTGCGCTGGCCGAGGAACTGGGCGCCGAGGTCCACTGGAACCGGCTCTACGGCGCGGAGGCCTGCCAACGCGACAATGACCTGAAGACCGACCTCGGCGCGAGCGACTTCAATGCCTCCCTGTTGATCGAGCCGTGGACGGTCAAGTCGGGCACGGGTCATCCCTACCGGGTCTACACGCCTTTCTGGAAGGCGGCGCAGGGCTTGATCGGCGACGAGCCGGTCCATCGCGCGCCCACCCACATCGCGGCGCCCTCGCACTGGCCCGGCTCGGACGACCTGAAGGACTGGAAGCTGCATCCGACCCGCCCCGACTGGTCGGGCGGCTTTGACGTCTGGACGCCAGGCGAGGCTGGCGCCCACGCCCGCGTCTCGGCTTTTCGCGAGCAGGCGGGCGATTACGCAGCGGCCCGCGACCGGCCGGCCCTCGATGGGACTTCGCACCTGTCGCCGCACCTGCATTGGGGCGAGATCGGGCCGCGGCAGGTGAGGGCGGCGCTCGGCGACAACGCCAAGTTCATGGCCGAACTCGGCTGGCGCGAGTTCAACCACAGCCTGCTCTACCAATGGGGCGACCTTTACCGCCGCAACATGCGCCGCGAGTTCGACAGGCTGCCCTGGCGCAAGGACAAGGCGGGGCTGAAGGCCTGGCGGGAGGGCCGCACCGGCTATCCCCTGGTCGACGCCGGCATGCGCCAGCTGTGGACCACCGGTTTCATGCACAACCGGGTGCGAATGGTGGTCGCCTCGTTCCTGATCAAGCATCTGCTGATCGACTGGCGCGAGGGCGAGGCCTGGTTCTGGGATTGCCTGGTCGACGCCAACGAGGCCAACAACCCGGCCAACTGGCAGTGGAGCGCGGGCTCGGGCGCCGACGCCCAGCCGTTCTTCCGCATCTTCAACCCGATTGCCCAGGGTGAAAAGTTCGACCCGCAGGGCGACTACGTCCGCCGCTGGGCGCCGGAGCTGAAGGACGTCCCCGCCAAGGCGATCCACGAGCCGTGGGAGGCCGGGGGAGCCAAGGGGTATCCGCCGCCGATCGTCGATCACGCCGAGGCGCGCGCGCGGGCGCTGGAAGCATTCAAGGCTGTGAAGGCAAAATAGGTCCACGGCGCGGCCTCCCCTCCTCGCGGGGGAGGGGGACCACGAAGTGGTGGAGAGGGCATTCGGTGACGATACGGATTGAACTGCGAGCTGAATCCGGCCCCGCGCCGGAATGCCCTCTCAGTCAGCTGCGCTGACAGCTCTCCCGCAAGCGGGAGAGCCCGCGCGAACTACTCCTGGATTTCGCCCATGGCCGACTGCAGGTAGTTCTGTTCGCCGAGGCTGCCCAGCAGGCTGATCTGAGTTTCGAGGTAGTCGATGTGCTCCTCGGTGTCTTCGAGGATGTCGACCAGGATCTCGCGGGTGACGAAGTCGCGGGCCGTCTCGCACTGGGCCACGCCGGCGATCAGGGTCTCGCGGCCGCGCATCTCCAGCCCCAGGTCCGCGCGCAGCACCTCGCCGATGGTCTCGCCGATGCCGAGCTTGTGCAGATCCTGCAGGTTGGGCAGGCCGTCGAGGAACAGCACGCGCTTGATCAGCTTGTCAGCGTGCTTCATCTCCTCGATGGATTCGTCGTAGACGACCTTGCCGAGGGCTTTCAGGCCCCAGTTCTCCAGCATGCGGGCGTGCAGGAAGTACTGGTTCACCGACGTCAGTTCGTTGGTGAGCACAGCGTTCAGCAGCTTGATGATCTCGCGGTCGCCCTGCATATGCGCCTCCTACTCGGCGGCGTAGCTCAGGGCCTCTTTCGACGCCTGAATCATGCACCGCATGTCGCAGACGCATTTGGCGCACTGTGCGGCGCCCTGGCAATGGCGGAAGACGTCGACCGGCTTTTGCGCCCCGGCCTGGATGGCCTGGTGGACGTCCCGTTCACGAATGCCGTTGCAGTTGCAGACGTACATGGAAGTTCGGTTTTCCTCCCGCGCCGGCCGGACGCCTTTGCGAGCCATTCTTATGTAACGGCTTGCGAATGCCGTTGCAACTCATTCTCAGTGAGAATCTTGCGGCCAACTGAAAGAAATATTTTTGATGCATCTTTTGCCGGGCGGCGCGGCGGTGTAGACCATCGCCAAGCTTCGGATGAGGGGTGTGATGCACCTGGACGCGATCCTGCTGGCGCGATTGCAGTTCGCCTTCACCATCGCGTGGCACATCATCTTTCCCAGCTTCACCATCGGTCTGGCCAGCTACCTCGCGGTGCTGGAAGGCCTGTGGCTGCTGACCAAGCGCCAGGCGTTCGACGTCCTCTACCGCTTCTGGATCAAGATCTTCGCCCTGTCGTTCGGCATGGGCGTCGTGTCCGGGGTGGTGATGAGCTACGAGTTCGGCACCAACTGGAGCGTGTTTGCCTTCAAGGCCTCGCCGGCCATCGGGCCGATGCTGGGCTTCGAGGTGTTGACCGCCTTCTTCCTCGAGGCCAGCTTCCTGGGCGTGATGCTGTTCGGGCGCCAGAAGGTGGGCAAGGAACTGCACTTCCTGGCCACCTGCATCGTCGCGCTCGGCACCCTGTCCTCGGCCTTCTGGATCATCTCGGCCAACAGCTGGATGCAGCACCCGGCCGGCTTCGTGATCGACGGGCGCGGCCGCTTCATCGTCACCGACTGGTGGAAGGCGATTTTCTCCGAGACCATGCCCCTGCGGTTCGCTCACATGGTGCTGGCGGCCTATCTGTCGACCTCGCTGGTGGTCGGCGCCGCATCCGCTTTCATGCTGCTGAAGCGGCCCGGGCAGCCGGAGTCGCGCATCGCCCTGCGCATGGCCATTGGCATGGCCCTGGTGGTCGCGCCGCTACAGCTCCTGGTCGGCGACGCCGCGGGCAAGCAGGTGGGCGAGGTGCAGCCAGCCAAGCTGGCGGCCATCGAGGCCTTCTGGGACACCAAGGGCCACCAGGCCTTCAACGTGATCGCCTGGCCGGACCGTCAGATCCAGGGCAATCGCTTCGCCCTGTCCGTGCCGGAGCTCGGCAGCTGGATCACCCACGGCCGCGCCGACGCCGTCGTCCCGGGCCTGAAGGGCGTCGGGCCGAAGAACCAGCCGCCGGTGGCCGTGGTGTTCTGGGCCTTCCGGGTGATGGTGGGCCTCGGCGTGCTGATGGTCCTGCACGGCGTCGCCGGCGCGCTCCTGTGGCTGATCCGGCGGCTCGACCGGTCCAGGCCCTATCTGGCCTTCGCCACCCTGATGGGGCCGGCCGGCTTCATCGCCGTGATCGCCGGCTGGACCACCGCCGAGGTCGGCCGCCAGCCCTATGTCGTCTACGGCTGGCTGCGCACCGCCGATGCGGTCGCCCCTGTCGGGCCGGGTCAGGTGTCGATCTCGCTGCTGGCCTTCCTGGTCGTCTACGCCGTCGTGTTCTGCGTCGGCGTCCTCTACATCCTGCGCCTGATGGCCGAGGGGCCGGTTCCCGTGGCGTCCGAGCCGACGCCGTCCGATCGCGCGCCCGGATCGCCGCTCGGCGCCGCCCCGCTGGAGGCCGCCCGGGCCAACGACCGCTTGGCGGGAGATCGTCATGACCCTTGACCTGCCGCTGATCTGGGCCGGCGTCCTGGCCCTGGCAGTGCTGCTCTATGTGATGCTCGACGGCTTCGACCTGGGCATCGGCATCCTGTTTCCCTTCGCGGCCGACGCCGGGGAGCGCGACACCATGATGGCCGCCATCGCTCCGGTATGGGACGGCAACGAGACCTGGTTGGTGATGGGCGGCGGCGGACTGATGATCGCCTTCCCCACCGCCTACGCCATCCTGATGCCGGCCTTCTACCTGCCGGTGATCCTGATGCTGATGGGCCTGATCCTGCGTGGGGTGGCGTTCGAGTTCCGTCTGCACGGCCGCGGCCGCGGCAAGGCGTTCTGGACTGCCGCCTTCTTCGGCGGATCGCTGGTGGCGGCCCTGGCCCAGGGCTTCGTGCTGGGAGGCTTCATCCAGGGGGTCAAGGTGGCCGACGACAGCTTCATCGGCCAGCCGTTCGACTGGGCTACGCCCTACACCCTGGTGGTGGCCCTCGGGCTGGTCGCCGGCTACGTCCTGCTCGGCGGCGGCTGGCTGGTGATCAAGACCGACGGCGCCCTGCACGAGCGTGCGCGGCGCTGGATCCAGAAGGCGGCCGTGGCGGTGGGAGTGATCCTGGCGGTCGTCAGCATGGCGACCCTGTTCATTCACCCGGTGGTCGCCCTGCGCTGGGGCGTGGGGCCTCAAAGCGGGGGAGCCCTGGGCGTGGACCAGCTGCGTCTGCTGCCGCTCCTGCCGATCCCGCTGATGGGTCTCGTCGGCCTGATGATGGCCTTCTTCGGCGCCCGCAGCCGCGAGGCCCACGCCCATGCCTCCCTGATCGGCGGCTTCCTGGCGTTCATCTCGGGCTATTTTGGCCTGGCGGTGGGCTTCATGCCGTTCATCGTGCCCTATGCCGTCACCTATGAGCAGGCGGCCTCCAGCCCCCAGGCCCTGACCCTGATGCTGATCGGGGTGGCCATCCTCCTGCCCTTCATCCTGGGCTACAGCGCGTGGGTCTACTGGATCTTCCGCGGCAAGGTGGTGAGCGGTGCGCCATACCACTGACGCGCCGCCGCCGCTCCCACGGCGCCTGGCATGGTTCTTCGGCATAGCGGCGGGCAGCGGCCTGGCCTGCGCCGTGGTCGCCGAATTGTTGCGCTGGCTGCTCCTGCATTGAGCCGGTCTGGGGTTTGAAGCGGAAGCTGGATTGACGCCGGCGCCGGCCGGGCCTAGCGGCAGGGCATGCCCGCATCCGACTGCCGCCTCTACCTGATCACTCCTCCCAGGATCGCTGACCTGCCGGCGTTCCTGCAGGCGCTGGAGGCGGCCCTCGCGGCCGGCGACGTGGCGGCCTTGCAGGTGCGGCTGAAGGATGTGACCGACGCGGACATCGAACGGGTGACCCGCGCCGTCGCGCCGGTCGCCCAGGCCCACGACGCCGCGGTGATCCTCAACGACCGGCCGGACCTGGCCGCTCGGCTCGGGTGCGACGGCGTGCACGTCGGCCAGGAGGACGCGCCCTACGCCGAGGCCCGGCGCATCATGGGCCCGGGCGCCATGATCGGCGTCACTTGCCACGACAGCCGTCATCTGGCCATGGAAGCGGCCGAGGCGGGGGCCGACTACGTGGCCTTCGGGGCCTTCTTCCCGACCACCACCAAGGACGCGCCCACCAGCTGCGAGCTGGAGATCCTGTCGATCTGGCAGGAGACCCTGCAGACCCCCTGCGTCGCCATCGGCGGCCTCACGCCCGAGAATTGCGGGCCAGTGGTGCAGGCCGGCGCCGACTTCCTGGCGGTGTCGAACGCGGTCTGGAGCCATCCGCAGGGGCCGGGCGCGGCGGTGAAGGCGTTCCTCGCCGCCATTTCAGCGGCGCAGACCGCCTAGATTCACCCTTGCTTGCGTCCGAGGGGTCCCGACATTAGGGTCCGCGCCCGTTCCTCAGAGGTCTTTGCCAGTGTCCACGCCCTCCGCCCTGCTCAAGGTGATGATCGACGCCGCCCGCAAGGCCGGCCGCGGCCTGGCGCGCGACTTCGGCGAGCTCGGCGAGCTCCAGGTGTCCAAGAAGGGCCTCGGTGACTACGTCTCGGCCGCCGACATCAAGGCCGAGCAGGTGCTGATGGAGGAGCTGGCCAAGGCCCGGCCCGGCTACGGCTTCCTGGCCGAGGAGAGCGGCAAGGCCGAGGGCTCCGACAAGACCCACACCTGGATCATCGACCCGCTCGACGGCACCACCAACTTCCTGCACGCCATCCCGCACTTCGCGGTCAACGTCGCCCTGATGCGCGAAGGGGTGATCGTGGCGGGGGTGACCTACAACCCCGCCACCGGCGACCTCTACTGGGCCGAGAAGGGCAAGGGCGCCTTCATGAACGACAAGCGTCTGCGCGTGGCGGCGCGGCGTGACCTGGTCGAGACCATCCTGGCCACCGGCATCCCCTTCGCCGGCCGCCCCGGCCACGCCCAGTTCCTGAAGGAGCTGCACCAGCTGACCCAGCGCGTGTCCGGCATCCGCCGCTTCGGCTCGGCCGCGCTGGACCTCGCCTGGGTGGCGGCGGGCCGCTACGATGGCTTCTGGGAGCGCTCATTGAACCCCTGGGACATCGCCCCGGGCATGCTGCTGGTCACCGAGTCCGGCGGCAAGATCTCGGGTATCGACCCTGACGAAGACGTGCTCGAGACCGGCAACATTGTCGCCTCCAACCTGGAGCTGATGCCGCAGATCCTGGAACGGCTGCGCGTCGCGCAGGCATAACGGCGTTCCCTTGCGCCTGCCCTCCGCGATGTTACCGTCGCGGGCGACAAGGAGGCGGCCATGGACGCATTCACCGCCAGGAACGCCCTGCTCACCGGGGCCCTGCTGATCCGACGGCGACCGTTGCTGGTCCTGCTGTGGGCGGCCTTGTTTCTGGCCCTGACGATGGTCTTCGCGGTCACCTTCGACGCCTACATGGGATGGGTTTCGAGCCGCTACGCCGCCGGAGCCGGCATCGCCAGCCTCAATCTGCTGTCCGGCGCCTACGCCGTGGCCAGGGCGGTGCTGCAGATGATCCTGGCGGCGATCCTGTGGACGTCGGCGTTCCGCGCCATCCTGCGGCCGGGGACGCCGCCGTCCCTGCGCTTGGGCGGGGAAGAACTGCTGGTGCTGGGCGCCCGGGTGATCACCCAGATCGCCGCGGCCGTGCCAGCCTTCGCTTTCCAGGGCGCGCTCTTCGCCCCGCACGGCCTTGCGGGCCTGAGAGAGGTCGACCGGCCGATCATGATGGCCTTGGACTTCCTCGGCGTCTTCTGGAGCGCCGTCGCCGGGGTCTGGGCGTTCGAGAAGGCCCAGATCGCGCCGCTCCGCTGCTGGACCATCGCCCGCGATCGGTTCTGGCTGCTGGCGGGCCTGGTGCTGGGCGTGCTCCTGCTGCGATCGCTCGCCGCGATCGGCATAGCTCAGCTAGCGACCACCGTCGGCCACCTCTTTCCCCCCGCCATCGATCCGCGCGGCCATCTCTTCATCGTCAGCCCGAAGCTGCAGGACGCGTTCAAGGCTTCGGCCCTTCTGCGGGACATCCTGACCGCCGCGCTCCGCGCGCTCGAGATCGTTTTCCTGGCCGGGATCGTCTCCAGCGCCTATCGCGCCCGCCGGCAGGAGCCTCAGGCGGCCGCCACCTTCTCCTCGGTGGTCAGCGGCCCGGCCAGCTGACCCTCCCATTTCGACACCAGCACGGTGGCCACCGAATTGCCCACCACATTGGTGGCGCTGCGGCCCATGTCGAGCAGGTGGTCGACGCCGAGCACCAGGGCGATGCCCTCCTGCGGGATGTGGAAGTAGGGCAACACCGCCAGGATCACCACCAGCGAGGCGCGCGGCACTCCGGCAATGCCCTTGGAGGTGATCATCAGGATCGCCATCATCAGCATCTGCTGGCCGAGCGTCAGGCGGATGCCGTAGGCTTGGGCGATGAACAGGGCGGCGAAGGTCGTGTACATCGTCGAGCCGTCGAGGTTGAACGAATAGCCCAGCGGCAGGACGAAGCTGACGATCTTCCTGGGCGCGCCGAACCGCTGCAGGCCTTCCAGCAGGCCTGGGTAGGCGGCTTCGGAGGTGGCGGTGGAGAAGGCGATCAGGGCCGGCTCGCGCACCGTCCGTATGAGCTCCGGCAGGCGCTTGCCGACGGCGAAGGTGGAGGCGGCCAGCAGCAGCGCCCACAGGATCGCCAGCGATAGGTAGAAGCCCCCGACGAACTTGGCGTAGACGGCGATGATGCCGATGCCCTGGGTGGCGATGGTCGAGGCCAGGGCGGCGAAGATCACCAGCGGCGCCAGCATCATGATGTAGCTGGTCACCTTCAGCATCACCTGGGCCACCTGCTCGGCCAGGGCGATCAGCGTCGGGGCCTTGTTCTCCAGCTGGGCGATGGCCGTGCCGATGAACAGCGAGAACACCACGATCTGCAGGATCTCGTTCCTGGCCATGGCGTCGGCGATCGAGGTCGGCACCAAGTGGGCGATGAAGTCGCGCAGGGTGAAGGTGGCTGTCGACACCCCCGCCGCGCCCTCGCTTGCGGCCTCGCGCGGCAGGTTCACCCCCACGCCCGGCTGGATCAGCTGCACCATCACCAGGCCGATGATCAGCGACACCAGGGCCGCAAAGAGGAACCAGCCCAGGCTCTTGATCCCTACCCGGCCGACGGCGGCGGTGTCCTCCATGTGGGCGATGCCGACCACCAGGGTCGAGAACACCAGGGGCGCGATCACCATGCGGATCAACCGCAGGAACACGTCGGTGACGATCGACAGGTTGGCGGCCGCGTCCTTGGCGCCCGCGGGCGTCAGGACATGGTTGAGGATGAAGCCGGCGAGGACCCCGAGCGCCATGGCGGCCAGGACCAGGTAGGCGAAGTAGCGCTTCAAGGCGAGCTCCCGGCCGGATCAGGGCGGCATGTCAGCACTGGATTTCCGACGCCGTCTATGGCTGTCGGGCGGCGAAGCGGTTGACAGGGCGCTCGAGTAGCGCGAAGCGCGATAGCGCTCAGAAAGTCCGTCGCGCTTGCCTTTCCGGGGGCGCTTCTGTATAGGCCCCATTCCTCATTTCGCCCGCCTTCGACGGCGGCCATCCGTTCGGTCAGACGATGAAGCAGAACACTCACCCCAACTACCACTTCATCACCGTGGTGATGACCGATGGCACGTCCTACCAGACCCGTTCGACCTACGGGAAGGAAGGCGCGACCTTGAATCTCGACATCGACCCGAAGACCCACCCGGCCTGGACCGGCGGCAACCAGCAGCTGCTGGACCGCGGTGGCCGCGTGTCGCGCTTCGCGGCCAAGTACGGCGGCTTCCTGAAGAAGTAATTTTCTTGGCGCTATCGCGCTTCGCGCTGCTCGAGCGCGGGGCCTGCGGCGTCCTGCCGCGCCCCGATGGTCGAAGAAAACGCGCTCGATCAGGCCGCTCGGCCGGCAGTGCATCAAAAAAGGCCGGTCCCTTGGGGCCGGCCTTTTGCATTCTGGTTCATTTCGGCACCAAGGCTGCGCCGTTTTGGATCATCTCCTGGCGAAAGCGGCGTTCAGCTTCTCGATCTGGGACAGGACCGGGTGCTCGGCCTCGCCGACCGGCTCTTCCTTGTACATGCGCCGATCCAGGTGCAGCACCCGCTCGTAGAGGCGGGCGGAGCGGTCCAGCAGCTGCAGCAGGCCGGACGGGAGTTCGTCGCCAGGCGTGGCCTGCGGGCGGACCTCTTCGACAGGTTCGGCCAGGCGATAGCGCTCCTGGCAGGCTTCCGACGGGTTCATGTCGCCTTCGCGCACGGCCCGCTGCACCAGGAGCCACGAGG
Organism: Caulobacteraceae bacterium; assembly: GCA_036500495.1. GTDB lineage: Bacteria > Pseudomonadota > Alphaproteobacteria > Caulobacterales > Caulobacteraceae > BOG-938. The sequence continues at coordinate 9,211 of DASYBX010000009.1, read as the reverse complement.
CCACCTGCATGAGGCGCGTGGTCAGGCGCATGCTCTCGCCCGCGTAGGCCAGGGCGGACGCCCGCGAGAGGAGTTTCGAGTCCTGCCGTCCGGCGCCGTCCAGATAGGCGGCGGTCTCCTCGACCAGCTCCATCCCTTCCTGGAAGGTGCGGTCGAACAGTTCGGACGAGGCGAAGTCCTGCACCCCGCTGGTGCGCGAGCGGCTCGCAGCCCCGCTATTGGCTTCACTCATACCCCTTGCCCTCCCGCGCACATGGTTACCAGCAAGTTAATGCAACCCGCGTGCCAGTTAATGCCAGAGACGTTAATCCTTGCCGAATTTGAACAGGGCGTCGGCGGCCGCACGGCCGGCCTTCTTGCGGTCGAGCTGGCTCCGCGTGCGGAATAGCTCCGCCTGCAGCTGCTCGATACGCTCTTCCAGCTCTTCCGTGCCGTAGAGATCGAGGTCCTCCCTGGTCAGGTCGACCATGGCGAGCCCGCGGCTACGCCGCGGTTCAGCCGGTTCGTCCAGCATGGGCGCGTCTCCCTTTGCTCCGATCCTGGGTGGGGATTATGACCCGAGAAGGTCCGCCCGCCAAACTTCGAGAGGCTCCATGACCGCAACGACCATGACCGCGATCCATATCGACGGCGGCAAGGGGCCCGCTTCGGCCCTGAAGGCCGGCGCCGCGCCGCGCCCCGAGCCCGGCCCCGGCGAGATTCTCATCGCGGTGAGGGCCGCCGGCGTCAACCGCCCGGACATCGCCCAGAGGAACGGCATTTATCCTCCGCCGCCTGGCGCGCCGGCGGGGCTGGGGCTGGAGGTGGCTGGAGAGGTCGCCGCGGTGGGGCCGGGCGCGCCGCGCTGGAAGGTCGGCGACGAGGTGACCGCCCTGCTCGGCGGCGGCGGCTATGCCGAGTATGCCGTGGTCGATGCCCGCCACGCCCTGCCGATCCCGGCCGGGCTCAGCTTCACCGAGGCGGCGTCCCTGCCCGAGACGGTGTTCACGGTCTTCTCCAACCTGTTCCAGATCGGGACGCTGAAGGCCGGCGAGACCCTGCTGGTGCACGGGGCCACTTCGGGCATCGGGGTCACGGCCATCCAACTCGCCAAGGCCCGCGGGGCCAAGGTCATCGCCACATCGCGCGGCGCCAGGAAACGCAGCCAGGCGGAGGCGCTCGGCGCCGATCTCTCGCTCGATGTCAGCCAGCTCGATTTCGTCGATCCGGTGAAAGAGGCCGGGGGCGCCGACGTGGTGCTGGAGATGGTTGGCGGCGACTACGTGGCCAAGGACCTCGCCGTGCTGAAGCCGTTTGGCAGGCTGGTGTTCATCGCCTTCCTGGCCGGTTCGAAGGTGTCGGTCGATCTGATGCCGGTGCAGATCAAGCGCCTGACCCTGACCGGCTCGCGTCTGCGCCCGCGCACGGCCGACGAGAAGGCCGAACTGGCGGCTGCGGTCGAACGCGAGGTATGGCCCCTGATCGAAACCGGGGCCTTCCGTCCGATCGTCGACAAGACCTTTCCCTTGGAGCAGGCGGCCGAGGCCCACGCCTTCCTCGAGGCTGGCGACCACCTGGGCAAGGTGGTGCTGACATTAGGGTAGGGAACAACGACTGGCCGCCGCGATTTGCGGGAGGATGACGGACCTGCGCATCGGCTGCTCGGGATGGAGCTACAAGGACTGGCGGGGCCCGTTCTATCCGCCTGAGGTGAAGGTCAAGGACCAGTTGGGGTACTCCTTGGGCGCATGGAGGCGCTCGGCGACCGCTACGGCCCGATCCTGTTCCAATTGCCGCCGTCCCTGAAGCTAGACCGCGATCGCCTGGCCTATTTCCTGGACCGGCTGCCGAAGGAGCGCCGCTGCACAGTCGAATTCCGCCATCCCAGCTGGTACGCACCGGACATCTTCGCCCTGCTGGCCGAGCACGATGTGGCCCTGTGCGTCTCCGATCACCACGACGCGCCCTCACCCTGGGAGGCCACCGCCAGCTTCGCCTATGTACGCGCCCATGGGCCGGGCGGACGCTACCACGGCCGCTATTCCGAAGCGCAACTCGAGTCTCTGGCGGGCGCCGTCGAAGGCTGGCGCAAGGCCGGCAACGCAGTGTTCTGCTACTTCGACAACGACATCAGTAGCGCCGCCCCACAAGACGCGGAGCGACTGATCGCCCTATGTCGTGGCCGATAATCGGAAAGCCGTTTTCTTCGCCTCGAAAGCGCCGTATACGCTGTTGGCTCATCCCGCCCGGCCGCAAGGCCGGGCGCCGTCGTTTCTGGAGCCCGTCGCCATGGTCGACACGATCCTCATGCCCAAGGCCACCGCCGTCTGGCTGGTGGACAACACCTCCCTGACTTTCGAGCAGATCGCCGACTTCTGCGGCCTGCATCCGCTCGAGGTGAAGGGCATCGCCGACGGCGAAGTGGCTCGCGACATCCGCGGCGCCGACCCGATCGCCAACGGCCAGCTTTCGCGCGAAGAGCTGGATGCGGCCCAGGAGAACCCCGCCTACCGCATGAAGGCGCAGAAGAGCCGTCACGCCGAACTGCTGAAGCCGAACAAGAAGGCCCCGCGCTACACCCCGGTGTCGCGTCGCCAGGACCGGCCGGACGCCATCGCCTGGTTCCTGCGCAGCCACCCCGAGGTGGCCGACAGCCAGATCGCCAAGCTCCTGGGCACCACCAAGGCCACCATCGACCAGGTGCGCAACCGCACCCACTGGAACTCCAGCAACATCAAGCCGGTGGACCCGGTGACCCTGGGTCTCGTCAGCCAGCTGGAGCTGGACGCAGTGGTGCGCAAGGCCGCCGAGAAGAAGGCCAAGGACGATGCCAAGCGCGGCATCGTCAGCGACGGCCCCAGCCTGCGCCCGGCCTCGGAGACCGGCGTGATCGCGGAGGTCGCCCCGGCCTCCCGTGAGGACGAGGAAAGCCCGCGCCACCGCGCGAACCTCGACGAAGCCCACGTGTTCGCCAACCTGCAAGGCGGCGCGGACGAGGATGAGGACGAAGAGGGCTAAAGGGACCGGAGTCGGCGCGGGTCAGCCCGCGCCGTCTCGTTCGCCCTTCGCGTGGCGCTCAGTGAGTGCCGATGGGGATCGGTCCGCGTTCGCGGCGCATGACTTCGATCTCTTCCTTGAGGCGGAGTTTTTGTCGCTTCAGTTCGGTCAGCCGGAAGGTGTCAGACAAGGGTCGGCGCAGCTCGTCCTCGATGGCGCGTTCCAGATGCTGGTGGCGCATGCCAAGTTCACGAATACGGGCTTCGATTGCCATGATCGAACCTCCATGTCTGATTGGCCCTTGAAGTGAACACCCGTCGACGGCGAGTGTCAGATCACAAACCGGTGCGTGTCCGGCGTCCCTCGGGAGCGCGGGGACGGCGCCCGGTTCCTGGGCAGGGAGCGGCTGTTGACGGGGCAGGACAGGCCTAGGCTGGTGGTCGGAATCTCCGGAGCCTCGGGCGCCGTCTATGGCGTCAGGGCGCTGGAGGCCGCGCGCGAACTGGGGGTCGAGACCCATCTGGTGATCACCAAGGCCGCGGCCCTGACTCTCAGCCAGGAACTGGGCCTTTCGCCCGCCGACGTCGCCGCCAAGGCCGACATCGCCCATCGCCTGAGCGATGTGGGAGCCTCGATCGCCTCCGGTTCGTTCCGCGCGCTGGGCATGATCGTGGCACCCTGCTCGGTGCGCACCCTGTCGGAGATCGCCACCGGCGTGACGTCGTCCCTGCTCACCCGCGCCGCCGACGTCACGCTCAAGGAGCGCCGGCCCCTGGTGCTGATGGTGCGCGAGACTCCGTTCCACCTGGGCCATCTGCGCACCATGGTGCGGGTGACCGAGATGGGCGCCATCGTCGCCCCGCCCCTGCCGGCCTTCTACGCCCAGCCGAACAGCCTGGAGGAAATGGTCGATCAGTCGGTGGGCCGTGCGCTCGACCTGTTCGGCCTCGACTGGAAGCCGGTGAAGCGGTGGGGACTGAACGTGGGACCGATTCATGGCAGCGCGCTCGAGTAGCGGTGAGGCGGTAGCACGAAACGGAAAGGGCGCACGATGCGGTTCTGGACCTGGGCATTGGAAGCCTACGCCCGGCCGGGTGCGGCTGAAGCGTGTCTCGTCCTGCAGGACCAGTGGGGCCAGTGCATCCCTTATCTACTCTGGGCCGCCTGGGCGGCGCGGGAAGGGCGGGCGCTCGACCGGCTGAAGTTCGAAGCCGGCGCTGCGCTTGCGGCGCGCTGGGAAGCGGTCACGGTGGGGCCTCTGAGGGCCGCGCGAAGGGCGATGAAGGCCCACGTTCCGGGAATGGCGGATGCGGCGCGCGAAGCCCTGCGGGCCGAGGTCAAGGCCCTGGAGCTCCAGGCCGAGCAGCTTCTGATCGACACCCTGCAAACCTTGGCGCCGGCGCCCGGCGAAGCCCCCCTGCCGCTCGTCTCGGCCCTGGTGCAGGCAGCGGCGGCGTGGCCCGCCGAGGCCCCGCAAACGGCGCTCGACCACTTGGCGCAAACCCTTTCCTAATGGGGCTATGCTAGACCCGTCCGGGAGTATTTTGTATTGGCGGGGCAAACGTTTCGGGGGACTCTCGATCACCGGAATCGGAGCCGTTGAACTGGGAGCGTCTTTCGCATGAATGACGACGATCCTTCGGCCGACCAGGATGTTGTGCTGAGGGTGCGCATCGCCAAACTACGTCAGGAACACCAGGATCTGGACGCCGCGGTCCATGCCCTGGAGCAGGGCCAGTCCCCGGACCAGATCCAGATTGCCCGGTTGAAGAAGAAGAAGCTTAACCTGCGCGACGAGATCAAGGTGCTCGAAGACCAGCTCACGCCGGACATCATCGCCTGAGTTCCGATCCCGCCCTTGGCGCCGCCTCGGTCCTCGCCTGGAGCCTGGAGGCCGCGTTCGACGCCGCGTGGCCCGCGCTCAAGGTGGTCGCCGCCGGCGACTGGCTGTGCAAGAGCGCGCCCGGTGTCTCGCGGCGGTCCAACTCGGCCAATCCTGCCGGCGCCCATGCACAGCTGACGGAGGACGGCATCGAGCGCATCGAGGCGGTCTACGCCAAGTTCGGCCAGCCCACCTATGTGCGCCTGCCATCCCTGATGGGCGAGGCGCCCGATCGTAGGCTGGAAGAGCGCGGCTATACGGCCGAGGGCCATGCCGCGACCCTGATCGGCCCGCTTCAGGTCGAGCCGCCGGCGGGCGAGGTGGAGCTCTCGGCCATCCCCTCGCCCGAGTGGCTGGCCGCGCTGAACCGCATCAATGGCCGCGAGGGTGAGACGGCGTGGGTGTTCGATGCGGTGCTGGCCGAACTCGACGCTCCGGCCGCCTTCGCCGGCGTACGCCGCGAGGGGCGCATCGTGTCCGCCGGCTACGCCGCGGCCAGTGACGGCTGGCTGTGCCTGGAGGCCATCGCCACCGATCCGGACTGGCGCGGCCGCGGGCTGGCCGAGGAGATGGTTCGTTCACTGATGATGTGGGGCGCGAGCCAGGGCGCGCGGGCCGTGGGGTTGCAGACCCAGGTCGACAATGCCTCTGCTCAGGCCCTCTACCGGCGGCTCGGCATCGGGCGCGAACTCTATCGCTACCACTACCGCAAGGCGCCCCAGCCCATGACAGAGTCAGGCGCCGCCTAACCGCCCTTGAGCGGCTTTCTCAGGTACATGGCGGCGTCGGCTTCCGACAGGGCCTGCTCGGCCGAGTCGACCGCGCCGATCTGGCGCGCGCCCCAGGTCAGGGACACGCGCATCCCGCCGGCGTCCTCCACCGGGAGCTCCGACACCGCCGCCGCCAAGGCCGCGGCCTTGGCCTGGGCTGCCTTGAGGTCGGCGTGCAGCAAAAGGACGGCGAACTCGTCGCCGCCGATGCGCCCCACCGCGTCGGCCTCGCGCACATTGGCCAGCAGGCTCCCGGCCACGGCGATCAGCACAGCGTCGCCCGCGGCGTGGCCGAAGCAGTCGTTCACGCCCTTGAAGTCGTCGAGGTCGAAGTAGATCACGCTGGCCGGGGTGTCGTGGCGGCGCGTCAGGGCGATGGCCCGCTGCACCTCACGCACGAAGGCGCGGCGGTTGAGCAGGGGCGTCAGCACGTCGTGGTCGGCCAAGCGCTCGGACTCGGCCAGCCGCTCGCCCATCGCCCTCAGTTCCTGGCGCAGGGCGTCGAGTTCCTGCGTCAGCCGCAGGACTTCGGGATCGGCGGCGATGTGCTGGTCTTTCGCCATGGCGCGGGAACTTATAGGGAATCGCCGGTCTTGGAACTGCCCTTGCGTCGCAGGAGAGCGCCAGTGTGCTGGATCTGAAGTTCGCCCAGGCCGGGTTTGGTGTTGGGCGAACTTCAGATCCAAAAGCACGCTGAAGCCATGAATTTTCTCGTGCGGCTGGAGATTTGGAAATTCGTTCTGTGCAAGCCGCTGGCGCGGGGAATTTCCAAATCGCCGCACTAGGTTGCGGCGCTGGCTTTGGCGCCTATACTCCCCGCCCTTCCGGGAAGGCCCTCGTTGGGGCCAGGGGGTCGATACATGGGCGCCAAAGCGCCGGTCGCCATCATCATGGGCAGCCGTTCGGACTGGCCGACGCTGAAGGGCGCCGCAGACAACCTCGACGCCCTCGGGGTCAGGTGGGAGGCCAAGGTGGTTTCTGCCCACCGCACGCCCGACCGCATGTACGCCTTCGCCAAGGGGGCCAAGGCCGCCGGCTACAAGGTGATCATCGCCGGCGCTGGCGGCGCCGCTCACCTGCCGGGCATGACCGCATCGCTCACGGAGTTGCCGGTGCTCGGCGTGCCGGTGATGAGCGAGGCCATGAAGGGCATGGATTCCCTGCTGTCGATCGTGCAGATGCCCGCCGGCATTCCGGTCGGGACCCTGGCGGTGGGCCTGCCGGGCGCCAAGAACGCGGGCCTGCTCGCGGCTCAGATCCTGGCCTTGTCCGACCCGGCCCTGGCCGAGCGCCTGGCCAAGTGGCGCGAGACCCTCACCCAATCGGTCGCCGAGACCGTGGAAGACCAGCCCGCCTGATGCCGACTCGTTTCCCCTTGCCGCCGGGCTCGATGATCGGGGTGCTGGGCGGAGGCCAGCTCGGGCGCATGTTGGCGCTCGCGGCCGCGCGGCTGGGCTTCGACGTGACCATCCTGGAGCCTGAGCCCGATTCGCCCGCCTCGCGCGTCGCCGCGCGCAGCCTGGAAGCGCCCTACGACGATCGCGAGGCGCTGAAGACCCTGGCCGCCACCTGCGACGTGGTCACCTTCGAGTTCGAAAACGTACCCGCCGCCGTGGTCGAGCAGTTGGAGATGCTCGGGGCCCTCGCCGCGCCGGGCAAGCGCGCCCTCGCCGTCGCCCAGGACCGGGTCGACGAGAAGGAATTCTTCCGCAGCCTCGGCATACCCACGGCCGACTTCGCCGCCGTCGCCGGACCCGGCGACATCCGCGCCGCCCTGGCTCGCCTCGGCGGCCGCGCCCTGCTGAAGACCCGGCGCGAGGGCTACGACGGCAAGGGCCAGACCTGGGTCGAGAGCGAGGCCGATGCCGTGGCCGCCTTTGCCCGCATCGGCAAGAAGCCGGCAATCCTGGAGGCCCGCGTGCCCTTCGTGCGCGAGCTGTCGGTGATCGCGGCGCGAAGCCGCAACGGCCAGATCGCCTGCTATCCGGTGGGCGAGAACCGGCACGAGAACGGCATCCTGCGCACCACGGTCGCTCCCGCGCGCCTGTCCGCCGCAACCAAGGCCGAGGCCGAGGCGATCGCCCGAAAGACGCTCGAAGCCCTCGACTATGTGGGCGTGATCGGCGTGGAGCTGTTCGAGCTTGAAGGCGGCGCCCTGCGTGTCAACGAGTTCGCGCCGCGCGTGCACAATTCCGGCCACTGGACGCTCGACGGCTGCGAGGTCGACCAGTTCGAGCAGCATGTGCGCGCCGTGGCCGGCTGGCCGCTGGGCAAGACCGACGCCCTGGCCGAGGTCACCATGACCAACCTGATCGGCGCGGAGGCCAAGGAGTGGAAGGCCATGGCCGCCGACCCCTCTGTCCGCATCTGGCTCTATGGCAAGCGCTCCTCGCGCGAGGGCCGCAAGATGGGCCACGTCAACCAGTTGAACCCCTTCGGCGGCTGAGGTCTAGACGCTTGGCGGGGGACCTTCAGGTCGCGGCGCCGGCCTGACCCCGTAGCGCACCTTGCCCAGAGCCCCGGCGATCTGGAGGCCGATGTCGGTCTTGGGCAGGCCGGCCTTCCACTTCTCGAAGGCCATCACGTCGGCGATGCGATGGAACACATAGTCGTCGGCGGCCCCGCGCCCGGAGGCCAGGCGGATGGCGATGGCGGGGCCCAGCACGCCCGACAGGATGGCGCGCTTGGAATAGTGATTCTCGTCGGTGGCGGTGTCGCCGGCCCAGCGCCAGATGATGTCGGCGCTATCCCACAGCAGGCGCGCGCCGAGCGGCATGTGGTGGGGCAGGGCCAGCCAGCCCTGCAGCCGGCGCGTGGCCGGCGCGTCGTCGGCGGCGGCCTCGACCCGCGCCTGCACCGCGCGGCCGATACGCTCGCGCACCTTCAGGCTGCGTGGGTCGACCTCGGCCAAGGCGGCCATGCCCTGGGCGTCGTGGCGGCGCCACAGCAGGGCGACCAGATCGCTGGCGCCATTGGGCAACACCAGCGAGGCTTCCGGCTCCGAAAGGCCCGCGCGGCGGGCGGCCAGACGGATGGTGCGCCCCGTCCAGCCGATGTCTGGAGCAAGGCCGAGGGCGGCATCCAGCAGGCGCGCCTCGGCGGCGCTGGCCCAGTCCGAGGAATCGGCGGAATCGGCATTGGCGGTCGCGGAATCGGCGGCGGGCGGGGCGAGCGTGTCCATGGCCTCAGGATAACCCCAACGCCGCGCCGGCGCACCCTCGGGCTCAGCTGGCCGCTTTCCCTTGGGAATTTCGCCTGTCATTTTTGTTCACCTATCGCTTCGCTGCATGAGGGCGGGCGTGGACATTCCCCGCGCCCTCTGGTATCAGCCGCCCCTCTGCACGGAGGGGAACTTCCGGGCTTGTATTTCCGTTCGCCGCGCGAGTTGGATTTCGCGGCGGCGACCACAGGAGGGCCTAGCCATCGTCCAGATTTTTGTGCGCGACAATAACGTCGACCAAGCTTTGAAGGCGCTGAAGAAGAAGATGCAGCGCGAAGGCTCGTTCCGCGAGATGAAGCGGCACGTGCATTACGAAAAGCCGTCCGAAAAGCGCGCCCGCCAAAAGGCGGAAGCCGTGCGTCG
>DASYBX010000008.1:0-39419 GCA_036500495.1 Caulobacteraceae bacterium | reverse complement strand
CGCCTTCCACGACCTGCAGAACGAGGCGGAGAACGCCAAGCAGACCTTCGCCCAGATCCAGATCCCTCCGGGCCCGCGCCTGGGCAATGCGGTGATCGAGGTCGACGGCCTGGAGAAGGCGTTCGGCGACAAACTGTTGTTCAAGGACCTGACCTTCCGCCTGCCGCCGGGCGGCATCGTCGGCGTGATCGGGCCCAACGGCGCGGGCAAGTCGACCCTGTTCAAGCTGATCACCGGCAAGGAGAAGCCCGACCAGGGCTCCATCAAGCTCGGCGAGACGGTGCAGCTATCCTACGTCGACCAGAGCCGCGACGCATTGGACGGAAACAAGACGGTCTGGCAGGAAATCTCCGGCGGCCTGGACGTCATGAAGGTCGGCAAGACCGAGGTGCCCAGCCGCGCCTACGTCGGCGCCTTCAACTTCAAGGGCGGGGACCAGCAGAAGAAGGTGGGCCTGCTGTCGGGCGGTGAGCGCAACCGCGTGCACCTGGCCAAGACCCTGGCCGAAGGCGGCAACCTGATCCTGCTCGACGAGCCGACCAACGACCTCGACATCGAGACCCTGCAGAACCTCGAGGAGGCGCTGGAGGAGTTCGCCGGCTGCGCCGTGGTCATAGCCACGATCGCTGGTTCCTCGACCGCCTGTGCACCCACATCCTCGCCTTCGAGGGCGACAGCCACGTGGAATGGTTCGAGGGCAACTTCGAAGCCTACGAGAACGACAAGAAGCGCCGCCTGGGCGCCGACAGCCTCATCCCCCACCGCCTGAAGTTCCAGAAGTTCACGCGCTGACGCGGCGGCGCAGGGGCCAAAAAGCAGATATCGTCATCCCGGACGGAGCGCTCCCAGAGCGCACCGATCCGGGACCCAGCAGCTGCGACCGGCACGCTGCGGATTCCAGATACGACCACTCGACGTCCCCGGCCCATTTTCAATCGCGGCTAGCCCTACCGATCAGAGCAACTCAACGCGCTCGGATCGGTCGGTACGGTGATCCCTCCGCAACCTGCTGAAGCTGGGGCCGGCGCGGTTCCTGGAGCGGCGGTATCGGCCGGCGTGGGCTGGAATCCGCCTCCGGCTATGTTCAGCAAGGACGCGGGCGTCGCTGGAGGCTTGTCGCCAGGGCCCGTTTCCCGCACCCAGTGCGAAACCGCGCCTTCGTCCGCCCACGCCTCACTGGCCTTGGCGGCGTTGCGCAGGCTGGCCACCGAGTCGGGCGTGCACGCTCCGGTATCCTTTTCCATCTTCAGTCCCGGCAACGGGTTCTTGGTTGGCGCAACGCGATTGAGCTGGGCTTGGAGCTTCTCGGAGTCGGCCCGCAGCTTGGTGAGCTTGGCCTGCAGGTCCGCCCACTCGGCTTCCGTCATGCCATCAGGCTTTCGCTGCGCCCCTGTGGGCGCAGGCGCTGGAAGCGCCGGTAGAGGCGGCGGCGGGCCGCAACGAACGGGCCACGATTTCATCGCCACGACCCGTCCACTGGGATCGAGCTTGAGCGGGCGAACGGCGACGTAGAAATACTTGGTTTCCGACGCCTTGGCGCCCGGAAGGGCCAATGGCGTCTGTAGTAGGACAGGATCGCCGGAGACCTCCTGCCAGAAAGGCGAATTGCCTACGCCCGCCTGTGCGTCGGAGCACAACGGCCACTTGTCTTGGGCTTGGGTTTCATCGAAATCGCAGCCCAGTTTCTCGTTCCGCCAGACGCCCGGATGCAACGGCGGTGCGCCGCTGCCGTCGGCCGCGGTGAACATGGGCTTGTCCGTCATGACCATGTTGCAGCCGGACAGGGTCATGGCTGCGGCCAAGGCAAGCGCCGTCTTCGTTGCACCCTTCATTTCCGCCCCTTCCAAGTCGCGCATCTCGCGCGACCAGTCCCCGAAGAAAAGCCTGAAACTACCTAGGCGAGTAAGGTTGAAGAGGGGCTTAAAGATTGGCCAAAAGGGACGACGGCCATCAGGAGAGCCGCGGCCTGACGATCCCAATCTCGAGTTGCGACCCTTGCGGCCTCGAGCCGAGGCGCATCGCGCCTCGGCTCACGGAGGATTTTGCTTTTGTCAGCCGGCCGCCGCCGCAAAACGGGCAAGGTACAACGGCCAGCCCTGATCGCCCCGCACGCCATCCGCCAGGCTCGGCCAACCCTCGCCGTGCCGGTCGAGATGCCGATGTTCCAGCTCCACGCGAGTGCGCCTTTGGTCGTCGGCGAAGAAGCGTATCTCCACTTCGCTGGCCTTGGCGTGATCGCTTTCGATCTGCCATCGAGGGCTGATGTCCCAGGTGAAGACGATCCTGTTCGGCGGCTCATACGCGAGCACGCGGCCCCATTGGCATTCGCTGCCATCGACGCCCCGATCGTAAACTCGGCCGCCGACCCTCGGTTCGAAGATCGATGCGGCGATCTCCACGCCCAGCAAGTTGTGCTCACGAGGTTTGATCTCGTCGAAGCGCTCCGTGAAAATCTTGAAGGCCCGCTCGATCGGTACGTTGAGCGTGATCTCGCTGCGGACGGTGGTGTCCGATGTGTCGATCGTCATGACTGCTCCTCTTCTTCTTCGGCGAGCGCTTTGAAGTTCGCCAAAGCCTGATTCCAGAACCGGTCGAGTTGGGCCCGAAGCGCAGCCAGACCCGCCGGGTTGGCCCGATAGATGCGACGGGCGCCCTGCGCACGGTCGACGACCAGACCCGCGGCCTTCAGCAGCTTCAGGTGCTGCGAGACCGCAGGCCGGGTGATCGGCAGTTCGTCCGCAAGCTCGCGCACGGGGCGGGGACGCGCCGCGACGAGTTCGAGGATCTTGCGACGCGTGGGATCTGCGAGGGCGCTCCAACCATCCATGATTGGTCATTTATCACTTACCGTTAGCAAATGCTAACCATTCCGAAACGAGGAAATTGCGCTCAGACCGTTGCAACGAGTCCGGCCGACGGCTTCACAGGCCCGACCCAAAGTTGCAAAGGCGCCGGCGGCCCGCTGTAATGGTTCGTCCATGGGGGCGGAGGGCCGGGCATGGCTGACGCTCGGATCGCATTGGGCTTTCGCGCGCAGCGGGGCGGCGCGGTGGTGGTGGGCGTGTCCGTCGAGGACGGCGCGCCGCGGATGATCCTGTCCACGGTCCTGGCCACGGCCGCCGAGGGCGACCGGCTGGCCTTCGAGCCCTATCACGTCGCTTTCGAGATGACGGCGGGCGCCCGTGGCGTGGTGCCGGCCGAAGCCGAGGCGGCGGTCGCTGAGGGCCGGCGACGGCAGCTCGCCCTGGCGGTCGAGGGCGTGAAGGCAATGACGGACCGCCTGCGCGAGGCCGGGCCGCCGCCCGCCGCCGCCCTGCTGGTCAACCGCGCCGGCTGGATGACCGACCTCCTGCGCTACAGCCTGTTCGATCCCGCCCATCCGCCGGTGGCCGAGGGCCTGGCCGTGCGCGAGGCCCTGCGCCTGGCCGCCCGTCGATGCGGCCTGGACCTGGTCGAGATGGACGAGAAATCCCTGCCCGAGGCGGGGGCGATCGCGCTGGGCCTGTCGCCGGCCGAACTGGAGGGGCGGCTGAAGGCCCTGGGCGCCGGGGGCAAGCCCTGGCGCAAGGAACAGAAGCTGGCCTGCCTCGCCGCCTGGCTGGCCGCCGCGGCGGTCGTGCCGCCCCAGCCCGGAAACTGGGACAACCAGGGGCTGTAGACAGTATTCACCGCCTGCGCCGGCCGCGTTCGTCTGGGCCTCGCCAGAAAAGCGCGGCGCTTCGTCTCGCGCGGGCCGGCCATGCCCGGCGGCAAGCCTTCCTTAAGTCTTGCAAAATTACCGTCATCCGGATGGGGCGCGCGGGTTCGCGCTCCGGGGGAAACGACGAATGCCGATCTTCAACCGCCGCGGCGAGAGCGGCGATGCGCGCCGCATGCGGGAACTGGAAGCCCAGGCGGCCGCCATGGATCGCGCCCAGGCGATCTGCGAGTTCTCCATGGACGGCCTGATCCTCCGCGCCAATGACAACTTCCTGAAGGTGATGGGCTACGGCCCGGCCGAGCTGACCGGCCGATCGCATGCGGCCCTGGCCGGCGCCGACCAGGTCTCCGGCGCCCAGCATGACCAGTTCTGGCAGAGGCTCGGCCGTGGCGAGGTCGTGCAGGGCAAGTTCCGCTTCCGCTCCAAGTCCGGTGAAGACCGCTGGCTGCGCGCCGCCTACGCCCCGGTCGCCGACCAAGCCGGCCGGCCGTTCAAGGTGATCTGCTTCGGCTCGGACGTGACTCGGTCGATCGCCGAGCGTGAGGCCATGGAGGCCGACCGGGCGCAGCTCCAGACCGAGCAAGGGGCCCTGATCCAGGCCCTCGCCGCCCACCTGCACAGAATGGCCGAGGGCGACCTGACGGCGGTGATCGACAGCGAATTCAAGGGCGCTTACCGGGCGATCAAGGACGACTTCAACGCCGCCATCGTGGCCATACGCGACGCCATGCGCGCCATCGCCGCGGCCGGCGACCAGCTGCGCAGCGGCTCGGGCGAGATCGCCCACGCGGCCGACGACCTGTCGCAGCGTACCGAACAGCAGGCCGCCAGCCTGGAACAGACCGCCGCTGCCCTCGACCAGATCACCGCCACGGTGAAGCGCAGCGCCGAGGGCGCCGGCCAGGCCTCCAAGGTCGCCTCCGCGGCCCGGGTGGACGCAGAGCGTTCGGGAGAGGTGGTGCGCCAGGCGGTCGAGGCCATGAGCCAGATCGAGTCCTCGTCCAAGCAGATCGCCCAGATCATCGGGGTGATCGACGAAATCGCCTTCCAGACCAATCTCCTGGCCCTGAACGCCGGGGTCGAGGCCGCCCGCGCGGGCGACGCCGGCCGAGGCTTCGCCGTGGTGGCCCAGGAAGTGCGGGCCCTGGCCCAGCGCTCGGCCGACGCCGCGCGCGAGATCAAGAGCCTGATCTCCAACTCCAACGGCCATGTGGGGCAGGGCGTGAGGCTGGTCGGCGAGACCGGCTCGGCGCTCGGCGACATCGTCGGCAAGGTCGCCCAGATCGACGGTCTGATCAACGAGATCGCCCGCTCGTCCAGCGAGCAGGCCACCGGTCTCAACCAGGTCAACGCCGCGGTCAACCAGATGGACCAGGTGACACAGCGCAACGCCGCCATGGTCGAGCAGACCAACGCCGCGGCCGCCAATCTGCTGCACGAGGCCGAGGCGCTCGGCGCCTCCATCGCCCGCTTCAAGATGGGCAAGAAGCCGGTCGTGAAACCTCAGGCCTTCGCACCTCAACCCGCCACCACTGCCTCGCGTCCCGGCCGCAATCCGGTGGCCGAGGCCCAGGCCAAGGTAAAGCGCTACGCTGACGGTTCGCCGTCCGGCCGCGCCACCCAGAACTGGGAAGAGTTCTGAGGAAATTCCCCACCGTCGTCCTCGGGCTTGTCCCGAGGACCCATTGACTCCAGCGAGGTCAAGGCGGGGCGCGTCGAGCGAAACGACCTATCTGGACTCGGCCGGCGTCTATGGGCCCTCGGGACAAGCCCCGGGGGTGGCAGTGCGAAAGGCGCCGGATTGACCTGGCCACATAAAGTTTTCCTTATGTGATCCATGTCGATCAGCGCCGACCAAGCCATCGAGATCTTGCGCGCGGCGGGCGAGGCGTCCCGTCTGCGCATCCTCGCCCTGCTGGCCAGAGGCGAGCTGGCGGTGATGGAGCTGTCGCACATCCTCGACCAGAGTCAGCCGCGCGTCTCGCGCCACCTGAAGCTGCTGGCCGAGGCCGGGCTGATCGAGCGCTTCCCCGACGGCGCCTGGGTGTTCTACCGCCTGACCGAGGCTGGCGACGGGCGCAGGGCCCTGGACGGGCTTCTGGCCCTGATCGACCCCAACGACGCGCTCCTCGCGCGCGATTCCGACCGTCTTCTCGGCGTGCAGGCCGGCCGTTCCGCCGAGGCCAACGCCTACTTCTCACGCAATGCGGCGCGCTGGGACGAAATCCGCTCGCTCTATGTGGCCGAGAACGACGTGGAGGCGGCGATCCGGGCCGCGGCCGGACCTGGCCCGTTCAGGCGGCTGATCGACCTCGGCGCCGGGGCCGGCTACATGCTGCGCCTGCTGGCGCCTCAGGCGGAGGCGGCCATCGGCCTCGACCTCTCGCAGCAGATGCTCAACATCGCCCGCGTCCAGGCGGCCGAGGCGGGCCTGTCCAACGTCGAACTGCGCCACGGGGACATCTTCGACACTCGCCTGCCGACCGGTCAGGCCGACCTCGTGGTGGTGCACCAGGTGCTGCACTATCTGTCCGACCCCGCCGCCGCGGTGGCTGAAGCGGCGCGGCTGGTGGCGCCGGGCGGGCGGCTGCTGATCGTCGACTTCGCCCCGCATCGTCTGGAGTTCCTGCGCGAGCAGCACCAGCACCGCCGCCTCGGCTTCGCCGACGACGAGATGCGCCGCTGGCTCAGCCACGCCGGGCTGAAGGCCGAGCCGCTGAAGGCCCTGCCGTCCGCCAACGGCGAAGGCCTGACGGTGCATGTTTGGGCGGCGACGAGGCCTTCAAACTAATCGTCATCCCGGACGGAGCGCCCAGAGGGCGCGCAGATCCGGGACCCAGACGTTCCGCGCTTCAAGCCGCCGCCCATTGCGCAGCCGATGACGATCCGCGCGTCCAGGGTGGAACTGCTGGGTCCCGGCTCGGTGTGCTCTTGCGAGCGCCCCGTCCGGGATGACGACAGGGGCTATTTCTTCGAGGTCTTGGTGGGCTTGGCCGGCGCCGGGGCTTCCACGCTAGGCGTGACCGCCTTGTTGCTGGCCGCGCTCGAGCCGCCGACCAGGTCGATGCCCAGGGCCTGGGCGCTCAGCAGGGACTTCTCGTAGAGCCGTTCGGCGGCGGTCTCGCAGCGGCCGGGCAGCTCCCAGCTGAGATAGGTCCACATGGCCGCCTTCTTGTCGGTGGCGTTGCGGGCGGTGTCCCAGATCGCGGCGCCGCGCTGCCGCTCGGACGCGCCGCGCTCGCCGATCGGGCGGGGGCTGGCCTTCTCGGCCGCGTCGGTGGCCTTCTTGTAGAGACCCAGGTACTCGTTGCCCGCCTTCATCTGGTCGGCGTCCAGCGCCGCCGTCTCCTTGGGCCGAGGATCGGGCAGGGCGTCGAGCTCGGGCTTGACCTGCTGGTAGAGCGCCATGTGCCCGGTGAGGGCGCCGCTGCACCAGCTGACGAAGCCGTAGTCGTCCGACGGCGCCCCGGGCGGCACGGGCTCCTCGGGCGCCGCCTTGGACGCTTGGGCGGCCGGAGCGGCGGCCGGAGGCTCGGCGGTGATCAGGGCCAGGGCGAACAGGGAAACCAGGGGCATGGGCGACTTTCCAATAGCGGCCGCACAATCGTTCGCAGGGGACCGACTGGCAAGCCCGAACGCCGTTTCACGCCGGCTTGATGGCTCAACTGCGCCTGGTTGGGTTGCAAAATTCGCAGAATTGTCATGTCATGTTCAAGCATCGGAGTCGCAACTGGACCCATGACCTTTTGGCGCAACATCGCTGGACTTGCCGCCCGTCGCGTGGACGACGCGGCCTGTGCGGAATGCCCGCCCGGCCTGCCGGGCGCGGATCCGGCGTTCTCGACCGCGGTGACGGCGCTGGGCGCCAAGCTGGCCAAGGCCGACGGCCATTCCGATGTCCATGAATTCGCGGCTTTTTCCGAGGTGTTCACGGCCACGCCCGAAGCCGAAAGCAACGTCCGTCAACTGTACGAACTGGCTGGCCAGACCACCCTTGGTTTCGAGAGCTACGCCAAGCGCCTGGCCAAGCGCTATCGGCGCTGTCCGCAGATCCTGGAGGATGTGCTGGAGGGGTTGTTCCACATCGCCGCGGCCGACGGGGTCATCACCGACCACGAGTTGGAGTACCTCGAACGGGTCGCCAAGCTGTTCGGCGTGGCCGCCGGCCGCTACCACCGCCTGAAGGCGACCCATCTCGGGTCGCACGTGGACGACCCCTATACGATCGTCGGCGCCGACCCCGGCTCGACCGACGAGGAGGTGCGCCGCGCCTGGCGCCGGGCCTTGTCGGAGGCCCATCCCGACCGGGTGCTGGCGCGCGGCCTGCCTGCCGAATTCGTCGAGGTGGCCAACATCAAATCAGCCGCCATTAACGCGGCCTATGATGCTATCATGACCTCGCGCAAGGCCTGGGCGCCCGCCGAGGTTTGAGGGTCCCTCAGAACCATTATCGTATCTGTGAGTTGACGTCGGCGTGAGGGCTGCCGACATACTGTAGAGATGGGCCGACGAAGGCCCGCCGAAAGGACGTCATGGACAGGCCCGCCGAGAGGCTGCAGTCCCGCCCGCACACGGGCTTCCCCGGGGGCCGTGGCCTCGCCGCACTGGTCGGCGCGATCTGCACGGTGATCGCGGCGGCGGTGGCGACCGTCCTGGCCGTGGCCCTGGCGGCCAGCGTCGTGGTGATCGGCCTGATGGGCGGCGCCCTCTTGTTCCTCGCCAGCCTGGCGGTGCGCGCGCGCCGCACGGCCGTCCGCGCCAAGGCTTCCGATCCCGGCCCGCAACTCCTCGAAGCCCGTCACGTGGGCGGTCACTCCTGGGTGGCCTACGGCTGGGAGCGCCGACGTTAGACGCCCTTCGCCCGCTTAAGGCGGCGCAACGCCTCGGTCAGCCGGGGCTCCTGCTTCAGGATCTCCTCCAGATGCCGCGCGGCCAGGGCGTCGAGCAGGTCCTCGCCCTTGTCGGTGAGGGCGACCAGCACCACGCGCCCATCGTTCGGCGAGGCGCGGCGCTCGGCCAACTCCAGCTTCTGTAGCCGGTCGACCATCTGCACCGCGGCGTGGGGCTGCAGCATCAGCTCCTCGGCCAGATCCTTCATGGCCAGGGGCTCTTCGGCGGCGGCGATGGCCAGCATGGCCTGGTATTGCTGGGTGGTGATCCCGCTGTCGGCGCTCAGGCGTTCGCTGGCGGCCAGGAACCTGCGCACGGCGTAGCGGAAGTTGGCGAGTCCCAGGTAGCGTTGTCGATCGATGGGCACGGTGTTTCCATGGTGAGCGGGGTTCCATAGCACAGTCGCGCGCTTCGGTTGTAGGCGACGGCGACGAGGCCCGTGTTTGGGGCGGCCCCCGCTTTGGCTCCGAGCCCGGCATCCGGCCCCCGAGGCCAGGGCCAAGGGGACCGGACTAGCCGGCTGTTGGTAAGCGGACGAGGGGCAGAGGCTGTACCTCTAGACACAGCTACATCACGACGTGACATAATTCCCGGTAAACGACAACGGTTCATTCGGCCTGGATGCACAAAGGCGTGTTGTGTGCGGGGAGCGTGATCGCTAAGCCACGCCCCCAAGGAGTAGCTGCGCCCCATGAGCCTGATCCCGGCCCCTTCCCCGAATTTCGACCAGCGGCGCGGGCCGCCCGACATGGTGGTGGTGCACTACACCGGCATGAGCACGAGCGCCGAGGCGCTGGAACGGCTGCGCGATCCGCAGGCCAAGGTCTCGGCCCACTACATGATCGAGGAGGACGGGCGCATCTATGAGCTGGTGCCCGAGGAGCGGCGCGCCTGGCACGCCGGCGTGTCGTTTTGGAAGGGCGAGCAGGACGTCAACGCCGTCTCCATCGGCATCGAGCTCGTCAATCCGGGCCACGATTTCGGCTACCCGGACTTCCCCGAGACGCAGATCGAGGCCCTGATCGGCCTGCTCGACGCCATCCGCGGGCGCTGGACCATCCCCAACGGCCGCATCCTCGGCCACTCCGACGTGGCGCCCGAGCGCAAGGTCGATCCCGGCGAGAAGTTCCCCTGGAAGCGCCTGGCGCTCGACGGCCACGGCCTGTGGATCGAGCCGGACGCGGCGCCCGGCGCGCCCCTGGCGCTGGGCGACGAGGGCACGGGGGTGTTCGCCCTGCAGGCCGGCCTCACGCGGTTGGGCTACGACAGCGCCCCCTCGGGCCAGTACGACGCCCACACCGAGACCATCGTCACCGCCTTCCAGCGGCATTGGCGGCCCGAGCGCGCGGACGGCGTCGCCGACGGCGAGACCCGTGCGCGGCTGGTGCGGCTGCTCAGGATGGCCGCCGACGATTGACCCCTACTGCCCTCGAGGGAGAGGGCCCTACCCCCACGGTCCCGGCCGCCGGCTCTCCGTCGCCGGCGCGGCGCTGGGCAGGGGATCGCGCGCCAGGAAGCCGCCGCCCTGAATGCCCTGACCGCCTATCCGGCCCTTCATTTGCATCAGGGCCTGCACCCGGTTCTCGGTGGAGGGGTGGGTGGAGAACAGGCCGTCGGTCAGGCGCTGCCCGCTGAACGGGTTGGAGATGAACAGGTGGGCGGTGGCGGGGTGCGCCTCGACCACCGGGTTCTCGTAGCCGCCCTTCACGTAGGCCTCGATCTTCTGCAGGGCGCTGGCCAGCGACTGCGGGTCGCCTGACAGTTCGGCGCCGACGCGGTCGGCCTCGTACTCGCGCGAGCGGCTGATGGCAAACTGCACCAGGGCGGCCGCAATCGGGGCCAGCACGGCCATCAGGATCATGGCGATCGGCCCGCCGCGGTCGTCCTCGCCCCGCCGTCCGCCGAACATCGAGGCGAACATGGCCATGTTGGCCAGGGACGACACCGCGCCGGCGATGGTGGCCGTGATGGTCATGGTCAGGGTGTCGCGGTTCTTCACATGGGCCAGCTCGTGGGCCATCACCGCGCGCACCTCCGCCCGCGACAGCAGGCGCAGCAGGCCGAGGTTGGCGCACACCGCGGCGTGGGCAGGGTCGCGGCCGGTGGCGAAGGCGTTGGGCTGCTCGGAGCCGCAGATGTACGCCCGCGGGCGCGGCAGGCTGGCCCCGTCGGCCAGGGCGTGGACGTCGCGCACGAAATTGGCGATCAGCGGGTCGGGATCAGTCTCGTCCACCGCCTGGGCGCCGTACATCGACAGCACGATCTTGTCGGCGTTCCAGTAGGAGAACAGGTTCATGGCGGCGGCGATCGCGAAGGCGATGGCCATGCCGGCCGGGCCGCCGATCAGATAGCCGGCGCCGACGAACAGGGCGGTCAGGGCCGCCAGCAATACGAAGGTCTTGGTCCTATTCATGGGTTGCGCTTGCGCCTCTCGGTGAGGGCGCGCCATCCGCAAGCTGTCACGAAACCCTGGTGCAGCCGGCATCGAGCACGCCCGATGCGGTCCGACATCACGACCGCGGTGCGCCTCATGCGCACGCTCACGATCGCCAGAGGGGCCCGGCCCGCCAAAAAGATATGAGATGGCCCGGCGCCGCTTTCAAGCAGGCGGCGTCAGGCGGGATCGACATTCAACTGCTGTGACGCTGGGCCGGAAATGCGACGCCTCCTTCCCCCTCGATGGAAAGGCCGGGATGGGGGTGGCGGCAGGCCGTATCAGGAAAAACAATAGAGAAGGTACAGCCTCGTACGCCCCTTCGGACCCCGATTGCCCCCCACTCAACCCTCCCCCATCGAAGGGGAGGGCGATTGCCGTGCTGCTCGGGATGATGGTCGTCGCCGGGGGCGAGTAATGTCGATCTGACTCAGGCCGCCTTCCTGAGCGGCGCCACGGTATTGGCCGCCGCCAGTGCCCCCGCGAGCGCCGCTTGGCGCTGGTCGGGGCCGAGCGCGATGCCCTCGGCGATGATGAATTCCAGGTCGGTCACGCCGATGAAGCCGAACACCCCGCGCAGGTAGGTCTCGGCATGCTCCATGGCCGCGGCGGGGGAGCCCGAGCCGTAGTTTCCGCCGCGGGCGAGGGCCACGATCACCCGCTTGCCACCCGCCAGGCCTTCGGGACCGGCCTCGGTGTAGCGGAAGGTCTTGCCGGCGATGAGGATGCGGTCGATCCACGCCTTGAGCTGGGTCGGCAGAGCGAAATTGTACATCGCCGCCCCGATCACCACGACGTCGGCGGCCAGGAACTCGTCCACATGGGTCGGGTCGGCCAGGGCTTCGAGGGTCAGGTGGGGCAGGGGCGCGGCGACCAGGTCGCGGTAGGTCTCTTCGAGGCCGGGATGAGCAGCCTTCAGCTGGGCGGCGACGGCCGCGGAAACCGAGCGGCTGACCGAGTTTTCGCCTAGGATGCTGGAGTCGAGGTGGAGGAGTTTCATGGCGGTATCCCCTGCCCGAAAGGGCGATGAGAGTTGGTAACCGCCACTATGTCTGTTACTGAGCTAAGTCCTTCAAGAAGGCACATTTTTGGTGGATAGGCACATGTCTGTAACTGCCCCCCGTCCGGATCATCTGGCGCCGTCGGAGTGCCGCCGCGTGGGCGAGGTCCTGTCGCGGGTCGGCGACAAGTGGACCGTGATGCTGATCAACGAACTGGGCGACGGCTCCAAGCGCTTCAACGAACTGCGGCGCGAGATCCCCGGCATCTCCCAGCGCATGCTCACCCTGAGCCTGAAGAACCTGGAGCGTGACGGCCTGGTCAGCCGCACGGTCACCCCGTCGGTGCCGCCGCGTGTGGACTACGCCCTCACCGACCTCGGCCGGTCGATGCTGGCTCCCGTGAGGGCGCTGGGCGAATGGGCGGCCGCCCATATCCCGCAGATGGACGACGCGCGCGAGCGATACGATCGCGCCGAACGGTAGGGATGAGCGACCCTTCTCCCTCGCTGGGGCGGGGACAAGGAGGGCGGTCCGGCTCAAGGCGACGCCGACCGCCCTTCTTGCTATAATTGAACATCGTTCAAAATATATATTGATCACTGTTCAATTCTGTGGTTCTCCTGGTCGCGGTCAGCGACAGGAGCTTTCCGATGCGTGCGCTTCGCCCCGTCTACATTACCGGCGCGGGGGCCTTCCTGCCGGGACCGCGGGTGGCCAACGACGCCATGGAGGACTACCTCGGCCGCATCGGCGGGCGGCCGTCGGCGGTGGGCCAGCGGGTGCTGCGCTGGAACGGTATCGAGAACCGCCACTACGCCCTGACGCCCTGCGGCGCCTGGACCGACACCAACGCCGGCATGTGCGCCAAGGCGTTGCGGGCGGCGCTGCAAGCGGCGGGCCTCGGTCTGGGCGACCTCGACCTTCTGGCGGCGGCCACCACCCAGGGCGACCTGATGGTTCCCGGCCACGCCAGCCAGGTGCACGGCGAACTCGGCGGCGGCGAACTGGAGGCAGTCAGCTTCCAGTCGGTGTGCGCCTCGGCCCTGATGGCGGCCAAATACGCCTGGATGGCGGTGGGGGCGGGTGAGGCGGACTGCGCGGCTGCGTGCTCGGGCGAGTTCTCCTCGCGCTGGTTCCAGCCGTCCTTCTACGAGGGCACGGCCCTGGTCGACGGCAAGGGCCGCCTCGGCATGGCCGCCGATTTCCTGAGATTCACCCTGTCGGACGGAGCGGGCGCGGTGGTGATGGAGCCGCGGCCCCGGCCCGAGGGCCTGAGCCTCAAGGTCGAGTGGATCGACCTCGCATCCCTGGCGGGGCGTTTCGACCCCTGCATGTGGGCCGGCGCCGCCGAGGCCGAGCGTACTGTTCCCGACGGCGCCTGGAGCCGGCGCGGCCCGGTTGCCGCCCACGCCGCCGGCGCCATCGCCCTGCAGCAGGACTTCCAACTGCTCAAGACCGTGATTCGCGCCTGGATCGGGGTCTACCTCGACAAGGTCGACAAGGGCCGTATCGCCCCCGCGGCGGTGGACCACCTGCTCTGCCACTATTCGGCGCGCTCGCTGCGCGAGGAGATCGTCGGCCTGCTGCAAGCCACCGGCGCCATGATCCCGCAGGACCGCTGGTTCACCACCCTGCATGACAGCGGCAATGTCGGCGCCGCTTCCATCTGGATCATGCTCGACGGCCTGATCCGCTCGGGCCGCCTGCAGCCCGGCCAGAAGGTGCTGTGCATCGTGCCCGAGAGCGGCCGCGCCCTGGTCGGCTTCATGATGCTGACCGTTTGCGCGAGCGTTCCTGAAGGCGGCCTGCAATGACCGGCGCCGTGACCATCGCCGCCGAGGACGCGGCGGCCGAGACCCTGCGCCGCCTGGCGGTGGCGTGGGCCGGGTTCGAGGCGCGGCTCGAGGCCACGCCCCTGATTCGCAAGCTCACCCGCGGGCGTTTCGAGCTTGCCGACTACCACGCCTTCCTGGTCCAGTTGCGCCAGCAGGTGAAGGACGGGGCGCTGTGGATGTCGCGCGCGACCTCCAATGTCGACGAGGCGCACCTGGAGCTGCGTTCAGCCCTCATGCGCCACGCGGTGGCCGAGCACCGCGACTTCCGCTTGCTGGAGGCCGACTACGTGGCCTGCGGCGGGGCGCTGGAGGCGATCCGGGGCGGCCGCAAGAACCTGGGCTCCGAAGCCCTGTCGGCGTTCATGTTCCACGAAGCGTCCAGGCCCAATCCGTTCGGCCTGCTGGGCGCCATGTTCATCATCGAGGGCCTCGGCTCCATCAAGGCGGGGGAGTGGGGGGCGCGGGTTCGCCGGCGCCTGGACCTTCCGCCCGAGGCGGTGCGCTTCCTCAGCTACCATGGCCAAAACGACGAGGATCACATGCAGGTCTTCGCCGCCATGCTGGCCGAGGTGGCCGGCGATCCCCAGGCAGCCGAGCGGATCGTGCGCGTGGCCGAGGTGGTCGGGCGTCTGTATGCCCTGCAGATCGAGGAGATTACCGCATGAGCGCCGCGGCCGATCCGTTTGACATCGGGCGCTTCGATCCCACCGATCCGGACCCGTGGCTGGCCCTGGCGCTCGACCGCAGCCTGCCGATCGACGAGGGGGCCAAGCGGGCGCTGCTCCTGGGTGACCGCTCGTTCTGCCGGCGCTGGCTGTTCCCCCTGTGGCGGCCGCTGATCTTCGCCTTCTTCGTGACGGTCACGGGGCTGAGGATGATCTCGCCGCGCTGGCCCAACCTGAACCGGACCTTGCACGGCTGATCCACTGGGGCCTTCGGACCTTCGCCAGTCCCGAGGCCAACACCCTGATCCTGCGCCACTTCCACATCGGCACGGAGATACTGGCCTTCATCCGCGCCAACGCCGGGCCGGGCATCGTTGCCGAGACCGTGCCCCTGCGTCCGCGCGCCTTGGGCGACCTGGAGGACAACCTGTTCCTGCAGCACGACCTCAACGTCTTCAACTTCATCATCCGCCTGAACCTGGAGCTGCAGGCGCAGGGCAGGGACCTGCAGCCGCTCGATCGACCGGACTTCTCGATGATCTCCGACCGCTTCGACCTGGAGCCCCTGCCGCAGGGGCCGCTCAACCGGGTGGACGTGCAGACGGCGGTGGAGACCTACACCCCGCTCTACGCCCTGCTGCTGCCGCACCGCGATTTCGTGCGGGCTGCCGGCTCGCTGCAGCTGGACGAGGTGATCGGGGTCTATGTCGCCAAGATCCTCGGCACACCCTACCACCTGGCCTTCATCAAGAACGGCCACCCGCTCGTGCCGCTGTCGACCCTGCAGGCGGGCTTCCGGCTGATGATGCACGGCCTGGATTGCGAGGCTCTGCACGGCTGGCTGCGGCTGCTCAAGCATCGCCAGGCCATGGGCCTGCCGCTCGACCCGCGCGCGCCGACGACTGCCTCGAGCCGCTAGTTCGCTGGCACGGGCTCGGCGTTGGGGCCGCCGCACTTGGCCAGCCGATGGCTGGTGATGTCGCGGCAGCGAGTGATCATCGGCATCGATGTCGGGGTCTTCGCCGCGCCTTTCGCAGGCTTCTTGGCACAGGGCGCAGCCTTGCCGGCGCCCACGTGGCAGACCGCCTTGGCCGCCACGGGCTTGTGGCCGTCACCCTCCTGAGCCTGCGCGGGGAGGGCGGCCGCCAGGGCCAGGACGGCGGCGATCATCAGCGGACGCATCGAAACTCCTTCGCTTCGCAGCGAGCTTAGCGCGCCCCGCAGCCGTCCGATATCGGCTTGCGAGTCGCGGGCGCTCGCCTGGACGCTGGCGGACCGGCCAAATGCGGTATCTGGTTACTGTATATCATCTGCGCACAGCGCCCGGGGAACACCGGGAGACTCATCCGACGATCCAGGCGCGGCCAACGACCCGGGCAACGCGCGGCTCACCGGTCGGTATCCGGAATCTCGACAGGGCTGTCCGGTGCAAATTCCGGCGGGGCGGGCGGATCCGGCGCATCGGTTCCGGGCAGATCGCCGGGCGGGTCCTGGCCGGGAATGACCACTGGCTCGGGGGCGACAGGCGGCTCTTCAGGCATGGGACGATCCTCAGTAGACGGCCGTAGGGCAGGTGGAAGGGAATGCCGCATTGGAACCGAAGGTTGCCGAGCGATCCCAATCATCACCGCCATTGGCTAGGGTGCTGTGCAGCCCTCAAAGCATTTAGGATCGTTGGCCAAAAGCAACGTCGGACCTCTGATCGCGTTCACTGCGTGACCTGGAGGCGATCATGGTTGAGCTGAAGTCGAAAACTCGCAACAAATTGCCGGCGAAGGATTTCGCGGAACCTGACAAACGCGCTTATCCAGTCGAGGACAAGGCGCATGCCCGCAACGCCAAGGCGCGGGCCAGCCAAGCGGTCAAGGCGGGCCGCATGTCGAAATCGGAAGAGGCCAAGATCGACAAGAAGGCGGATTCCGTCATCCATAAGAGCTGATCGCTCGAGGCAGAAGCCCGCTATTCCGGGCATTTCCATTCACGTCCCCAAGAAGAGCGGGTCGGACGGTCCTGGTGGTGGCGTTCGAGGGGGCAGTGTGCTGGATGGGCGCCCATTTCCGATGCGCCGGCGTCGGCTTAGGAGGCGGCGATGGGACCGACAGATGCTGAAATCCAGACGGCCCGTCGCGCGTTGGCCAAGGTCGATCCGCTGCTGGCCAAGGCGGACGCCGTAGTCGCGGAATTCTCATGGCGCGTCCGCGAGGGCGGAGTGGAGGGCCTGGTCCACCAGATCGTGGCCCAGCAGGTGTCGATCGCCTCGGCGGCCGCGATCTGGGCCCGGTTCAAGACGGGTCTTGGCGGGTCGCTGACGCCAGCAGGCATCCTCGCCGCCGACGATGCGCAGATGCGCGCCTTCGGGCTCTCCAGGCAAAAGATTCGTTATGCCCGCGCCATCGCCGAAGCTGCCCCGCTGTTCGAGGAATTGCCTGGGCTGCCCGACGACGAAGCAGTGGCGCGGCTGACATCGATCACCGGCGTGGGGCGATGGACAGCCGAGACCTATCTGCTCTTCTCGGAGGGACGCCTCGATTTCTTCCCGGCCGGTGATGTGGCGCTGCAGGAGGGCTATCGCCTGCTCGAGGGGGCGGCCGCGCGGCCGAGTGAGAAGGCGCTCTACGGTCTGGCCGAGGTCTGGCGCCCCTACCGGGGCGTCGCCGCCCTGCTGCTGTGGGGCTACTACGGCCTGATGCGCAAGCGCGCGACGGAGGCGACGGCTCAGGGCGGTCGCTGAGCCAGACGGCAGCATTTCAAGACCTGCGACCGGCAGTCGGCCGAAGCCGAAAAACGCCCGCCGTCTGATCGTCGGCTTTGCCCTGACCGATCATCCGCGACGGATCGCCGACGAAAGGGCCTCCCAATTGCCGTGGGCGATGGCGTTTCGATCCGAGTCGGACAGGTCGGCGGACTCCAGGAAGCGCCGCGCGCCGCCGCCGGGCGTGAAGCGATAGGGATAGTCGCTGGAGAACAGGATGCGCTCGGCGCCGAGGACCTCCAGGGTCCAGCGGAGGTAGCGCTCGCTCCACATGCCTGCGGGCGTGACGAACAGGTGCTGGCGGAAATAGGCCGACACCGGCTGCTTCAGCTTGGCCGGGCCCGCCAGATTGTCGATCCGGTCCAGGTAGAACAGCACCACCTCGCCCCAGTGCCCGGTGATCAGCTGCAGGTCGGGGAAGCGATCGAACACCCCCGCCAGCACCAGGCGCAGGATCTGAACTCCGGTCTCGTAGTGCCAGCCGAGCCCGAAGGTGGCCAGGGCGCTATCGACGTCCTCGCCGAAGCCGCTGTAGATCGCTTCGCGCACCGCCGGAGCCGGCGACTGGGGATGGATGTAGAGCGGCGCACGCAGGGCCGCCGCCGCCTCGAAGATCGGCCAGTTGTCGGGATGGTCGAGGTTACGCTCGCGGGTGCGGCCAAACAGCATGGCGCCGCACAGTCCGAGCTCGGTCACCGCCCGTTCGAGTTCATGGGCCGCGGCTGAGGGATCCGGCGTGGCCAGGGTGGCGAAGCCCTGGAAGCGATCGGGGCGCAGGCGCACCGTCTCGGCGATCAGGTCGTTGGTCGCCGACTGCAGCTTGACCGCATCGCCGGGGTCCAGGCTCTGCACGCCGGGCGCGGTCAGCGACAGGACCTGCACGTCGAGCCCCGTCTCGTCCATGTCGGCGATCCGCCGGTCGGCCAGGTCGCACAGCTTCTCGCCGATCTCGCCGCGGTCAGAATGCTGAAGCGCCACGTCCTGGAAGCGGGGGTCGAGCGCCTGCCACGCCGCCAGGACGTCGGGCGTCAGGAAATGCTCCTCGAGGCCGATCAGCTTCATTGGGCGACCTCCAGCACGATCTTCCCGTGCGGATGGCCCTCCTCGATCATGCGGTGCGCCTCGGTGGCCTGGCCCAGGGTGAACGTCTTGGCCACCGTCACCTGCACCTGCGTGCTGTCGATCAGTTTGGCGATTTCGGCCAGTTGGCCGGCGTTGGGCGTGGCCATGTAGCGCTTGGCGGTGACGCCTGCAGCCTCGGCCCTGGCCGGATCGGGCTCCTGCACGGTGGAGATCAGCCGCCCCCCGCGCTTCAGGGTCTGGAACGAGCGGTCCTGGGTGTCCTTGCCGATCAGGTCGAACACCAGATCGACGTCGTGGACGACCTCCTCGAATTTCTGCGCCCTGTGGTCGATCACCTGCGCCGCGCCATAGGCCACGACCCGGTCCGCCTCTTCCGCCGAGGCGGTGGCGATCACCTCGGCCCCGGCGATCCGCGCGAACTGGACGGCGAAGGCTCCGACCCCGCCCGATGCGCCGTGGATCAGCACCCGTTCGCCGGCCTTCAGCTGGCCCTGGTCGAACAGCCCCTGCCAGGCGGTGGTGGCTGCCAGCGGCACGGCGGCGGCCTGGATCATGTCCAGGCTCGACGGCTTGGCCGCGATGCCGGCGGGAGCGCAGAGGGCATATTCGGCATAGCCGCCGTCGGCCCAGTCCAGATGGGCGTAGACCGCGTCTCCGGCCTCGAAGCCGCCGCCAGCCGTTTCCACCAAGCCCGCCACGTCGCGGCCCAGGGTGATCGGCAGGTCCGCCTCGGCGACCTCGGGATAGCCGCCCTTGCGGATCTTGTAGTCGACGGGGTTGACGCTCGCGGCCATCACCCGGATCAGGAGCTTGCCGTGGGCCGCCACAGGCAAGGCGATGTCATCGACCTGAAGGACTTCCGGGCCGCCGAAGCGGTGGATGCGGACGGCTTTCATGGATCACCTCGACCAGACCTGTCGGAGATGAACCCCCCGAGGATCGACCGGTTCTGCTTGGCCAGGAAAGATATGTCGACGGCCCGGCGCCCGGCGTCGGGATGAGGAGGAGGCGGTTCAGACCTCGAACCAAACAACCTGACAGCACAGCGAACCCGGCCGATGGGCCGCGCGTTGGATCCATGAAGCGGAGCTGTTCAACATGACCATGAAATCGACCCTTCCCATCCTCGGCGTGGCGGCGCTCCTGATGGCCGTTTCGGCTGGTTGCGACAAAAGTTCGGGGGAGGGGCAAAAGACGACGGGGAAGGTCGAGGCCGGACTGGGGTCCCTGACCGGCGATGGCCACCTGGAGCGCGAGGGCAAAAAGGACGAGGTCGTGGGCGGAGTGAAGTCCGCCGCGAGCGACCTCAAAGGTGCGGTGAAGGACGCGACTCACTGATCCTGGCCGACCGGGTCCGGTGGAACCTCGGCGGCGCCGGAACGCTTAGCCGACAGTCAGCCAAAGGGCTGCGCATCGATCCCGGACACCAATCCATGACGACTTCGGTAATGGTCGTGCGCAAGCACGTCAGGCGCATTCCTGCCGCCAATGTCCTTCCCCAAGCGCGCGGTCGACCCTCGGGCACGCGAGGAACTCTCCACCTGCGGCCCGTGCCCAGCCGGGCTTAGCGCGGTCGTCCTGCAACAGGGATCGGGCCCGTCCGTTAAGCCTGAGCTGACACCTCAGGAGGCCGCACGTGGTTGGCACAATCCTCATCATCGTCCTGATCCTGCTCATCATCGGCGCCCTGCCTCGGTGGGGTCACAGCCGATCCTGGGGCTACTTCCCGAGCGGTGGCCTGGGGCTGCTGCTGGTCGTTGTCGTCCTTCTTCTTTTGCTAGGCGTGATTTGACCGGCGCCCCGCCAGGGCCGCCGTCAAAGGCGCGGGGGGAAGAGAACCTTCTGCGTGAAGGCGAGACGTGTTGGCGCCGAGCCTCGGCCAACCGGGCTGCCCTCCTCATCGACATGGCAGCTTATTTCGACGCGGCCATGGACGCCATGCGGGGCGCCAAGCACTGCGTGCACCTTCTCAACTGGGCCTTCGAGGCGAATACACAGTTTCACCCCGAGCCTGGAGGCGGCGGCAAGGTCGAGGACCAGATCGGTCCTTTCCTGAAGAACCTGGCCGAGAGCAACCACGATCTTGACGTCCGCGTCCTCTGCTGGAAGTCGGCCATGCCGGTGGCGGCGACCCAGCATTTCTTTCCCGTGGTCGATCGACGGGTCTTCGCCGGATCCCGGGTGAAATTCGTACTCGATGGCAAACTGCCGCTCGGCGCCTGCCACCATCAGAAAATGATCATTGTCGACGACTCCCTGGCCTTCTGCGGCGGCGGCGACATCGGTCCGGACCGCTGGGATACGCCAAAACATCTGGACGACGATCCGCGCCGGCAGAAGACCCGCCGCGACAACAAGTGCTTCGACAGCCGGCACGAGGTCATGGGGCTGGTCGACGGTGATGCGGCTCGAGCGCTGGCGCAGCTCTTCCGGGACCGTTGGCGGCGCGCCACCGGCGAGCGCGTCGAAGCCTGCCCCCCGCGGGCAAAACCGGCATGGCCTGGCGAAATTCCTCCGGCCTTCGAAGCCATTTCAACCGGGATTTCCCGGACCTCAGCGACGTGGAAAGACCACGCGGAAGTCCGCGAATGCGAAGCCTTGCACGTGGAAGCGATCCGCGCCGCGCAGGCCTGCATCTACATGGAGAGCCAGTACTTCACCTCGCCGCTGATCGCCGAAGAACTGGCCGAGCGGTTGCGCGAGCCCGATGGGCCGGAGGTCGTCCTCATCTCCACCGAGCATTCGCCGAGTTACTTCGACCAAGTCACAATGGATCGGACCCGTCTGGAATTCATCGGCCGGCTGAAGCACGCCGATCGCGGGGGGCGGTTGAAGGTTTACTGTCCAGTCACCAGCATGGGCCTGCCGATCATCGTCCACGCCAAGCTGACGATCATCGACGACCGGTTGCTACGGATAGGATCTGCCAACATCAACAACCGCTCGATGGGTTTCGACACCGAATGCGACCTGTCGCTGGAAGCCTCGACCGCCGCCCATCGCGCAGAGATCATTCGGTTGCGAAACAAGCTGTTGTCGCATTGGCTGGGCTGTCCTGAGACGCCCATGGAAAAGGCAATCGAAACCCACGGGGGCGTGGGAACAGCTCTGGAGGAACTTCGCTCCATCGGCCATTGCCGGCTGAGGCCGATCTGTCTCGAACGGCTTGGTCCGCTGGCAAGCTTCATCGCCGCCTATCACATCGGCGATCCCATAGGGCCTCAAGACTCCTGGCGTCCCTGGAAGAGAAGGCGGCGCCTGCGCGACGCGGCGCGCCAGGTCGACGCGAAAGAGACAGAAGCGGTCAGTTAGCCCGCGGAAACGGAGGCGACCGACCTCTAAGCCAACCTGGCGCCGTCCATGGAGGACGTCTCCGGCATCGGCAATCCCGATTTCTTGTCGCTGTCGATCAGCTGCGCCGGCTCGGCGTCTGTCCGGGATCTGAAGTCATTTCCGCACCCGCCAGTGAACTGCGCCACCGTCTGGTCGTTTGCTTCTCCGGGGGGCGTGAGAGCCGAGGCCAACATGGTGCGTTTCCTTGCCGTCCCGTTCCTGGTGCTGAGCATCGGATTGAGCGCTTGCGAGCAACATCCCAAGACCGCGGCGAACACCGTTTCTCCCGAGGCTGGCCTGGACACTGACCATCACGGCGGGGGTGTCACCACCTATCTGCCCGCACGAACAGGGACGGAAGCATCCGGGGTCGAAGGATCCTCGACCGTCGTCGGTGCCCCGCCAAAGGGTCAAAACCCAGCTGCCAACGCACACGACTGACGCGGATTCTCCATTTGCCTTCAGGCGTGTACGCCTGACCGGCCGCCGTCGGCGCGGTCCGTCGATGCGACCGGCAACCCGCAAGCTGCGCAGCCCGTTCAATGCCTGACCGGAGGAGATAGCCATGGCCAAGGACAAGCTTGCCGCCCCCTTTATCAGCGACGTCAAGACGCTGCGCGCCCGGGCGCGCAAATCGATCTCCGACGGCGCCGTCACGCCCAACTATGGCGGCGACCCCAACAGGACCATCGACATCTTGCAGAGCGTGCTCGCCACCGAACTCGTCTGCGTCCTGCGCTACACCCAGCATTCGATCGCCGGCGCCGGCATCAACAGCCAGTCGGTGAAGGCCGAGTTCGCTGAGCACGCCAAGGAAGAACATGAGCATGCGCTGGCCGTCGCCGAGCGCATCACCCAGCTGGGGGGCACGCCCAACTTCAATCCCGAGGGTCTCGCCAGCCGATCGGCCTCGCAGTTCGCCGAGGGCAAGGACCTGGTGGACATGATCCGCGAGAACCTGATCGCCGAGCGCATCGCGGTGGAGCATTACCGCGAGCTGATCCGCTACTTCGGCAGCGACGACCCGACCACCCGGACAATGCTCGAAGGCATCCTCAAGGTGGAAGAGGATCATGCCGACGAGATGCACGACCTCCTGGTGGCGCACGAAGGCAAGCCGATGCTGGAGGACAAGTAGCCGGGCGGACGGCTACCGGAAACGGTCGGGATCGAAGAAGCCGTCCGTGGCGGCTGGCGCGCCGTCCACCGCCCTCACCAGGATGTCGGCCGCCAGGGCGGCGAAGGCGATCCCGTTTCCACCGAAGGCATGGGCCGAGAATATGCGCGTCTTGCCGCGGCGAAGGCCCACCGCCGGCAGGCCATCCTCGGAGGAGCCGAAGGTGGCCGCCCACGCGCAGTCGATGTGGAAGTCGACGGCCGGCAGCCTTGATCGCGCCTTGTCGACCAGCCGTCGGACCTTGGCGGGAATGAGCGCATCCCTGCGCTTGGGATCGGCGAAGTCTTCATCCTCGCCGCCGACGATGATGCGCCCATCGGCCGTGGACCGAAGGTAGAGATAAGGGTCCGACGCCTCCCAGATAATCGCGCCCTGTCTCCAGGCCGCCAGTTCGCCAGGCGGCGTGGCGAAGGCGTAGCTCGATCCCAGCAAGAACCCCGGCGGGATCTCGCCTTCCACCTCGTAGCCCGTCGCGATCACCACACGCGACGCCCGAATCTTGGAGCCGTCATCCAGCTCGAGAGTCACCTGGTGGTCGACTTCGACCAAGGCAACGACATCCACGGGATAGAGGAGCGTGGCTCCTTGGCGCTGCGCTTGCCGGAGCAGGGATCTGGCGAGCGCCACTGGATCAGCCTGATAGGCGCCCTCCGAGACCAAAGCGCCCTCGGCGCGAACGCCAAACTCGTCTTCGACCTCGCCGGCGCCGAGGCGCCGGGTGGGAAGGCCAGCGGCCCAGCGTGCTTCGCCTTCGTGCTCTAGCGCGCGGGCATCCAGGCGCTTCCCGGCAAGGTAGAGGTCGGGACGCGCGGTCCAGCCGCAGTCGAGCCGGAGCCGGTCGACCCGGCGGCCGAGGCGCTCCACGGCGTCGAATACCGCATGCCAGCGCGCGCGGGCGCCGTCTTGTCCGTAGCGCTCGACGTGCTCCACGAACGGGACATCCGGCGCCCAGAGCACCAAGGCGGTCGACGCGGCCGTGCTGCCTGTGACCGGGAGCCGTCGGTCGATCACGACGACACTTGCCCCGATCTCCGTGAACCGTTCGGCGATCATCGCGCCCGAAATGCCGGCGCCGACGATGGCGAGGTCGACCCGTGTTTCCGGACGCCCGTCCGCTTGGGGCAAGCTCTTTGGATCGTCCTGCCAGCAATCGCGTCCGCCGCGCAGGTCCAGCCGGGGCGTCAGGGCCACGACGGGTTCCGGAACGAGGGCGCGCCTCGCGCGTCTTTTGTCATTCCCTGGAGCGCGAAACCCATGCCGATCCTTGCCCAACCCATCAACTGCACGCTCAAGTCCGAGGGGGCCAGCTCCACCGACGCGATGATCGATCTCCTGGCGAAGGCCTTCCGTGAGCAGAGCGTCGAAGTGGCCGAGACGATCCGCGTCGCCGCGCACAATATCCTTCCTGGCGTGAGCTCGGACGAAGGGCAGGGCGACGACTGGCCAAGGCTGCGTCAGCAGATTCTAGCGGCCGACATCCTGATCTTCGGTACGCCGATCTGGATGGGGCAGCCGAGCAGCGTCGGCAAACGCGTGCTCGAACGCATGGACGCCTTCCTCGACGAAACCGACGATCAGGGTCGCATGCCGTCCTATTCCAAACTGGCTGTGGTCGCGGTGGTGGGGAACGAGGACGGCGCGCACCATGTGGCGGCCGAACTGTTCCAGGCGTTGAACGACGTAGGCTGGACCATCCCTGCGGCTGGTTGCTGCTATTGGGTCGGCGAGGCCATGGGCGACGTCGATTTCAAGGACCTCGCACGGACACCGAAATTGGTGGCCGAGGCTGCGGAAATGGTGGCGCAGAACGCGGCGCACCTGGCAGGCGTCTTTAAGGCCAACCCCTATCCGGGCGCCGGCTCCAAGTAGGCGGGCTTCAGCTTCAGCGCGTCGTCTTGCGTGGCGAAGGCTCGGCATACAACAGACTGGGGTCTCCGATAGTCGGCCGCCCGCGTTGCGATTGCCGCCGTCCTGGCCTGGGCCTCGACCAACAAATGTGCACGCCTTCGATCTTGGCCAGCTAGGCATCCGTGGATGCTTCCACTCCAGAGGAGATCGCGGCGATCTTTCATGTTTTGCTTGCGTTACTGTATACAAATAGTCGGGTCGCCTCCCGGTTTACGCAGACGCGGCCCCAACCCGCGATCCGAGCCGCATAGGGAGCCAGGCGATGAACCAATTCCACCTGCTGATCAACGGCCAGGCCGTGGACGGGCCCGCCACCTTCGACGTGATCAACCCGGCGACGGGCCAGGCCTTCGCCCAGTGCCCCAAGGCCGACAGCGCCCTGCTCAACCAGGCGGTGGCCGCGGCCAAGGCGGCCTTCCCCGCCTGGTCCAGGCGCCCGATCGAAGAGCGCGCCGGCATGGTCCAGAAGATCTCGGAGGCGCTGGAAGCACGCCGGGAGGAATTCGCCCGCCTGCTGTCGACCGAGCAGGGCAAGCCCCTAGACCAGGCCCGCTACGAGATGTTCGGCGCCATCTTCACCCTGCGCGCCTTCGCCGCCATGCGCCCGGAGACCAAGGTGCTGAAGGACGAGGGCGGCAACCGGGTCGTCGAGCACCGCACGCCGCTGGGCGTGGTGGCGTCGATCACGCCCTGGAACTTCCCGGTGATCCTGCTCTGCAACAAGCTCGGCCCCGCGCTGGTCACCGGCAACACCATGGTCGCCAAGCCGGCTCCGACCACCCCACTCACCACCTGCTTGTTCGGCGAGGTTGCCAACGCGATCCTGCCGCCCGGCGTGCTCAACGTGATCTGCGACCAGAACGACCTGGGCGCGGAGCTGACCAGCCATCCGGACATCGCCAAGGTGGCCTTCACCGGCTCCACGGCCACCGGCAAGAAGGTGATGGCCTCGGTCGCCGGCGGCATCAAGCGCGTGACCCTGGAGCTCGGCGGCAACGACGCGGCCATCGTCATGGACGACGTCGATCCCAAGCTCGTCGCCAGGAAGGTCTACGACGGGGCCATGGCCAACGCCGGCCAGATCTGCGTGGCCATCAAGCGCGCCTATGTGCCCGAGGGCATGTACGACGAGTTCTGCGACGAGTTGGCCGCCCTGGCCAAGGCGGCAGTGGTCGACGACGCCTTCCAGCAGGGCGCCGAGATCGGTCCGGTGCAGAACAAGATGCAGTACGACAAGCTCAAGGAGATGCTCGCCGAAGCCCGAGAGCAGGGCGCCATCCTGGCCGGCGGCGACGCCTTGGACCGCCCGGGCTACTTCATCGCCCCGACCATCGTGAGGGACCTGCCCGAGAGCGCCCGTTTGGTGCAGGAGGAGCAGTTCGGCCCAGTGTTGCCGGTGCTCAAGTACAACGACATCGAGGACGTCATCGCCCGCGCCAACGACTCCATCTACGGCCTCGCCGGCACCGTCTGGGGCCAGGACCTGGACAGGGCCACCGAGGTGGCGATGCGCATCGACTCGGGCACGGTGTGGGTCAACCAGCACCTGGCCATCGACGCCAACATCCCGTTCCGCGGCTCCAAGGAGTCCGGCCTGGGCGCCGAACTCGGCCAGGTGGGCCTGAACGAATACACCCAGGCCCACATCGTCAACGCCGTGCCGCTGGCTTAGGCAGACTCCCTCTCCCCCATCGAGGGGGAGAGGAGCGCGCTCAGATCGGCATCACCGTCTTGCCGTGCACCTCGTTCACCACCTCGGCGGTCGCCTGGTAGGCGGCGAGCAGGGCGGTGACCATGCCGATGTAGCCGCCGAGGGTGTGCAGCATCGTGCCGGTCGGTTCGGGCATGAGGTGGCTGAGTCCCAGCACGATGAACGCCACCGTCAGGGTGGCGAACACCCCCTGCAGCACGCGGTTCAGCTTCAGGGTGGCAATGCCGAGCAGCGCCGTCAGCACGCCCCACACGATCAGGAAGGCGCCCTGGAACGCCAGTTCCCCGTGCGGCAGGGCCTCGATGTAGAGGGCGAAGGCGAACCAGAACGAGCCGTAGGAGGTGAAGGCCACGAAGCCGAAGGTGTTGCCCCGCGGGTATTCCAGCAGCCCGGCGACGAACTGCGCCACCCCGCCGAAGGCGAAGGCCGTGGCCATCATCAGCGGCAGGTCCTTGACGATGGGGAACCAGCCGGCGTTGAGCATGCTCAGCAGCCAGGTGGTGGTGGCGAAGCCGTAAAGGCCCAGCGGCGCCGGATTGGCGAATTTCATGAGACGTCCTCCCGAAGACTGTCGTTATGGGAGAAGCGTCTGCGCGGGCGGGGCCGTGGTCAAGCTCGGTGTATACAGGCGGCGCTCCCGCTGCGGCGACACCGTGACCGTGCTCGCTATCCTTGCCTCCTCAGCACCCCGGCAGCGGCACGCCGCCGGTCGGCTTGAACACCCCGTCCTTGCCCGCGGTCCAGGTCACGTCGCCCTCGGTCGAGCCGTGGTAGTGGACCTTGAAGCTCTTGCCCTTCTTGTCGGCGATGACGTTGCCGTAGAGGTCGACCTGGAGGCCGGTGCGAAGGGCGCCCATGGGAATGTTGTTGCGCGCGGTCAGCACCTCGCTGGCGCGCAGCTTGGGGCCGTCCGGCGCCAGCTCGAACAGCGAGACGACGGTCATCTCGCAGCCCCGATCGCGGCGCGGGGACTCCGATTCGAGCACCGGATGGTCGAACAGGTCGTAGCGCACGCGCAGGTGCGGCGGGTCGTCGAGCCGGCCCTGGGGCGCGATGTCGAAGAAGCTCTTGTCGACGGTGAAGCGGTTGTCCTTGGCCTTGAGGTAGTGGACGGCCACCGACCAGGTGCAGGCGTTGCAGCCGTTGTCCGCGGGCGCGGCGATGGAGGCCAGCGCCGCCTCGTCACCCGACAGCCGCGCGATGACGGCCGGGGAGAAGGACAGGTCGATGGCCTTGCCGGCGCGGGTGATCGGGTGCTCGGCCGGGGCGTCGCCGCCGAAGGCGGTGATGAAGGCCGGGTTGAGCGACTGGCCGATGTCCGCCGGCAGGCCGGACGGCTGTTTGGGCTTGGAGCAGGCCCCGAGCGCCAGGAGGGGCAGGGACAGGGCGATGAGGGCGGCCAGACGGAGTCGCATCGGAGGGTTATAGCGCGCCTTTCCAGGACCGCATCCTGCCGCAGCATCAGGCTGAACGGCGTTTAGCCATGTCGCTTCATCCTTGATTCAACCACTCAACGCAAGGTTGTGCCGAGGTGCGCAAGGCGCGCGAGGCGGCGATGCAGGGGCAGGTCAGTTTCGGACGGCGAGGCATGGCTCCGGCGCGCGAAGCGGTCGCCCGGCCGGCTCCGGCCGCCAAGGTCGCGCTGCGCGACCTTCCTATGAAGGCGGCGGCGGCGGCCGAGGGAGAGCAGCAGGAGCGGGCCTTCGGCCGCATCCCCTGGGCCACCTTCGGCATCATCCTGCTGCTGGCGCTGATCTTCGTGCTGGAGCTCAACCTGACCCCGGCCAACACGGCCAGCATCAGCCCCGCCGTCGCCCTGCGCCTGGGCGCGGTGAGCCGTGAGCTGGTGTCCCAAGACGGGCAGGCCTGGCGCTTGCTGACCGCCCAGTGGCTGCACTGGAACGCGAACCACATCGTCGGCAACAGTCTGGCCCTGATCCTGATCGGGTCGCTGCTGGAGCCGATCATCGGCTGGCGCTGGCTCACCGCCGTCTATGCGCTCGGCGGGGTCGCCGGCGGGGCCGCCTCGATCACCCTCAATCCGCAGAACGTGACGTCGATGGGCGCTTCGGGCGCCATCATGGCGGTGATGGCCTGCGCCGCGGCCGTCAGCCTGCATCCCGCCGCGGTCGGCCGGCGCAATCGCATCTGGCGCCGCTGTCTGCTGTCCGGCGCGCCGGCCCTGCTGCCGTCCGCGCACAGCCATGTCGACTATAGCGCCCACGCAGGCGGCGCCCTGCTGGGCTTCGCCGCGGGCTACCTGCTGCTGATCCTGTGGAACGGGCAACGCCCGCGTCCGCCGTTGCAGGGCGCGGCGATGGCGGCGGCCGCACTGGTCGGCCTGGCGGGGCTCGGCGCCCTGGGCGCGGCGGCGGCCCTGCCCCAGGCGAAGGCGCCGACGCTCCGGTTCACCGCCGGCCTGATCCCACCGGACCAGGCGCCGGCCTCGGAAGAAGACGGCATGAAGCGATCGGGCGAACTGCTGGCCGCCTATCCCCAGGATCCGCGGTCGCACGCCATCGCCGCCGAGTGGTGGGACCGCAATGGCCAGCCGAGCGAAGCCGAGCAGGAGCTGCAGAAGGCCCTCGCCAGCCCCCTGCTGCACGCGCCGGAGATCGAGTCCCGGTTCGAGCAGCGGGCGCGGGTCATGCTCCTGGGCGAGCAATTGAAGCAGCGCGAGTTCGACGCCGCGCGCGCGGACGCCGCCGCCCTGTGCGCGGACCTGCCGTCGCTCGATCCACGCGTCGGCAAGGCGCTGACCCAGCTCGAGGCCTGCGAGGAGCCGCAGTAGCGCGGGCCAGGGCCGCCGGCTCGGCCGCTACCCGACCATGATCATGGCTCCCGCATGGTGCAGGGCCGCCGAGGTGACGCCGTCCAGGGTCTCGACCAGCCACCAGCCGTCATTGCCTGGCAGATTGTAGTTGGCCCACACCTGGGCGGCGCCCTGGGCGTTGTCGGCGATCTTCAGGTAGCCGTCGGCGAAGCCGTCCGATCCGGTGTCGGAGGTGGTGTGCATCAGTCCGGTGAGGTCGAGCACGTCGCCGGCGTTGAAGTCGGTGATATGGCCGCCCGCCCAAGGGATTTCGGCGAACTTGAAGGTGTCGTTTCCGCCATTGCCGGTCACGATGTCGCCGCCGCGGCCGAGGTTGAAGGTGTCATTCCCCGCCGTGCCGACCCAGGTGTCGCCATTGTTGTCGGAGGTGAAGGTCTGGCCAGTGGTTCCGCCACCGCCGCCGGTGTCGACGATGGTGCTGGTGACGGCGCCGGCGGCGGCGTCGATGGTCGCGCCGCGCGCGTTGGACAGGGTCACGTGGAAGGTCTCATTGCTTTCGGGCGTGGCGTCGCCGTTCATCGAGATCTCGAAGGTCCCGCTGGCCTGGCCCGCCTGGAAATAGACCGTGCCCGCCGTCGCGCCCGAGAAATCGCTGCTGTCCGCGCTGCCGGCCGAGCCGTCGGTCCACAGGAACCAGTCCACCTGGGCGGCCGCGCTGGTGTCGCCGGTGCGCTCGACCGTGAAGTCCGCGGGCGTCAGGCCCGAAGCGCCGTTGTGGATGGTGTCCGGTCCGGAGAGGGCCAGGGTGGCGGGCTGGCCCATGGAGCCGTCGGTATCGACGATGGTGCTCGTCACGGCGCCGGCGCTGGGGTCGATGGTCGCGCCGCGGGCGTTGGAGAGGGCCACGTGGAAGGTCTCGTTGCTCTCAGGGACGGCGTCGCCGTTCACCGAGATCTCGAAGGTTCCGCTCGCCTGTCCTGGCTGGAAGTAGACCGTGCCCGCCGTCGCGCCCGAGAAGTCGCCGCTGTCCGCGCTGCCGGCCGAGCCGTCGGTCCACAGGAACCAGTCCACCTCAGCCGCGCCGCTGGTGTCGCCGGTGCGCTCGACCGTGAAGTCCGCCGGCGTCAGGCCCGAGGCCCCGTTGTCGACCGTGGCCGGCCCGGAGAGAGCCAGGGCCGCCGCCGCGTGCTCGGCGAAGGTTGCGCTCTGGGGCCCGTCCGGCGAGGTCCACGACACCGAATAGGAACTTCCCGAGACCGAGAGGACCGGAGCCTCCGTGGTCGTGGACGCCATGCCCAGCTGTTGCGGATCGCCCGCGGGGACGTTGCCGGGCAGGTATTCCTGCACGAACACCGTGGTGGGCGAGGTCTGAGCCGGGGTATTGGCGGTCCACGCGGACACGAAGCCGCCGTCCGGCAGGCTGGCGATCGCGAACTGGTCGATGTGCGGCGGGGTTGGGCCGCCGGCGTATTCGACGATCGGGACCGTCGTCGCCAGGACGCCCGTCCCGCCCGTGAATTCATAGGCGTTGAGGGTCGTAGAGAAATTCCCGTTCGCCACGTCCTCGACGACATAGTTGCCGCCGCTCATCTCGGCGATGATGGGCTGCTGGAACCCGCCGACGGTTGAGAACACCTGCTGGAACTGCGGCCCGAGCGCCGAGCCGTCGGGCGCATAGAGCTGGACATCGAGCTCGGGGGACGTGTCGGGGGCCGTCGCGATCACGTAATCGCCGTTCGTCAGCGTCAGCGTTGGCATCTGTGGCCTCGATCATGTGCGGCCCGGCGGCGGTCGGCCCGCTGAGGAGCTGTCGAAACCCCGCGCCTGCCGCCGCGGCCAGGCGCAGGCAGAACGATCAGTCGAACCGAACTCGACAGCCCGGCCCCGATGCGCGCGAAGCCGGCGAAATGGCCGGCCGGACGAGGGCTGCTGGCATGGCGGTTCCTCCCACGCACCACGCGCCCGAGCTTTGTTCGAGGCTTATTTGTGGCGTAGTGCGGCGCTTAAACTCCACCCGGCGAGCAGCGTTCCTAGGGCGAAGCTCGCGCGCGAACACAAACCAAGGTTGTGTCGCCCTGGCCGCAGAGTCGGCGCGAAAGGTACTGCCCACGCGGGCTTGCCAAGTTCCACCGTTGACAGGCATGGCGGCAAAGGCGGCGAGCGCATATCATCTGCCCATGATGAAGCCGCCGACCTTTCGAGCGCTGGTGATCTTGATCTTTGCGAGCGCGGCCGTGATCGGGATCGTCTCGCCGGGAAGGCCGCCAGTTCCAATTGGCGCCCTTATCCTAGGGCCGATCGCGGCTGCGGCCCTCCTCGTCCGCTATTTTCGTAGGCGTCGTAAAGCCTAGGCCCTCGCCAAAGCGGAGCCGCCCCGCGTCCCGCCTCAGTCGTCGTCCATCTTCAGGGCGGCGATGAAGGCTTCCTGCGGGATCTCGACCTTGCCGAACTGGCGCATGCGCTTCTTGCCCTCCTTCTGCTTGTCGAGGAGCTTGCGCTTGCGGCTCGCGTCGCCGCCGTAGCACTTGGCCGTCACGTCCTTGCGCAGGGCGCGCACCGTCTCGCGGGCGATGATGCGTCCGCCGATGGCCGCCTGGATCGGGATCACGAACAGGTGCTGCGGGATCAGGTCCTTCATCTTCTCGCACATCGAGCGGCCGCGGCTTTCGGCGCGGGTGCGGTGCACCAGCATGGACAGGGCGTCGACAGGCTCGGCGTTGACCAGGATCTGCATCTTCACCAGGTCGCCCTCGCGATAGTCGTCGATCTGGTAGTCGAAGGAGGCGTAGCCCTTGGAGATCGACTTCAGGCGGTCGTAGAAGTCGAACACCACCTCGTTCAGCGGCAGTTCGTAGATCACCATGGCGCGCGAGCCGACGTAGCTCAGCTCCTTCTGCATGCCGCGACGGTCCTGGCAGAGCTTGATCACGGCGCCGAGGTAGTCGTCGGGCGTGAAGATGGTGGCCTTGATCCAGGGCTCGGCGATGCTGGCGATCTTCACCGGATCGGGCATGTCGGCCGGGTTGTGCAGGTCGATCACCGAGCCGTCGTTCATCGTGATCTTGTAGACGACCGAGGGGGCCGTCGCGATCAGGTCGAGGTCGAACTCGCGGCTGAGGCGTTCCTGGATGATCTCCAGGTGCAGCAGGCCCAGGAAACCGCAGCGAAAGCCGAAGCCCAGGGCCGCGGAGGTCTCCATCTCGTAGGTGAACGAGGCGTCGTTCAGGCGCAGACGGCCAACCGCCGCGCGCAGGTCCTCGAAGTCGGCCGCGTCCACCGGGAACAGGCCGCAGAACACCACCGGCTGCACTTCCTTGAAGCCCGGCAACGCCTGGGCGGTCGGCTTGCGCTCGTCGGTGATGGTGTCGCCCACGGCCGCGTCGGCCACTTCCTTGATCGAGGCGGTGAAGAAGCCGACCTCGCCGGGGCCGAGCTCGTCGACGTCGGTGGCCTTGGGCTTGAACACGCCCAGCTTGTCGATGCGGTAGCTGGCGCCGGCCTGCATCATCTTCACCTGCTGGCCGGTCTTGAGCACCCCGTCGAACACCCGCACCAGCACCACCACGCCGAGGTAGGCGTCGTACCAGGCGTCGACCAGCAGCGCCTTGAGCGGCGCGGCGGCGTCGCCCTTGGGCGGGGGCAGGCGGGTGACGATGGCCTGCAGCACGTCGTGGATGCCGAGCCCGGTCTTGGCCGAGGCCTCCACGGCGTCGGAGGCGTCGATGCCGATCACGTCCTCGATCTGGGCCCTGACACGGGCGGGCTCCGCCGCCGGCAGGTCGACCTTGTTCAGCACCGGCACGATCTCGTTGTTGGCGTCGATCGCCTGGTAGACGTTGGCCAGAGTCTGGGCCTCCACGCCCTGGGAGGCGTCCACCACCAGGATCGAGCCCTCGCAGGCGGCCAGGGAGCGCGAGACCTCGTAGGCGAAGTCCACGTGGCCGGGAGTGTCCATCAGGTTCAGGACATAGGTCTCACCGTCGTCGGCCTTGTAGTCGAGGCGGACGGTCTGGGCCTTGATGGTGATGCCCCGCTCGCGCTCGATGTCCATGTTGTCGAGCACCTGCTCCTTCATCTCGCGGGCGGTCAGGCCGCCGGTCTCCTGGATCAGGCGATCCGAGAGGGTCGACTTGCCGTGGTCGATGTGGGCGATGATGGAGAAGTTGCGGATGCGCGAGAGAGGGGTAGCCATGGGGCTGCCTCTAGCACATCCCCAAGGAAGGCCAACCCTTGCCCCGTTCAGGCGGGCAGGCCTAGCGCCGCAGGACCATCGGAGGACCACCATGGACGACGCCGCGCCCCGCCTCAGCCTCGCCTTCGAACTGGAGGCGCGGATCGGCCCGGCGGTGGAGTTCGGCGAGGTCGGCGGCGGGCTGAAGCGCATGGTGCCGATCCTCGGCGGGCGCGTCTCGGGGAGGCTCGAGGCCGAGGTGATCCCCGGCGGCGCGGACTGGCAGGTGATCCGTCCGACCGGCGTCACCGACCTCTGGGCCCGCTATGCCTTGCGCACCGCCGACGGGGCGGCCGTGGTGGTGACGAACACGGGCGTCCGGCGCGCTTCCGCCGAGGTTTCGGCGCGGCTGGCGGGCGGAGAGCGGGTGGACCCCGCCGAATACTATTTCCGCTGTGCTCCCGCCTTCGAGACGGGTTCGCCGGCCCACCGCTGGCTCACCGAGACGCTGTTCGTGGGCGTGGGCGAGCGCTGGCCGGACTGCGTGCGGCTGAAGGTGTTCGAGGTCCTCTAGCAGCGGGGCCGTGGTTAACGTCCCGTTAATGCGAACCGCCGCAAACACGCCATACGGGGAAGGGAGGCTCTGGCCTCTAGTGAGGGAGATTCGTTCTATGGACCGTCGTGTCCTCATCGCTTCCGGCCTGAGCCTGATCGCCAGCCAGGCGTTCGCCCAGGAAGGCCCCCCCGACCGCGACCGCGAGCCCGGCGGCGGCGGCCCCAACTATCCCCCCGCCGAGACCTATTCGCGCGACGAGCTGGTCAACAAGGTGTCGGACTTCTTCGGCGTCACCGCCGAGGCCGCCGGCGCGGTGATCAGCA
Source organism: Caulobacteraceae bacterium (assembly GCA_036500495.1). Classification (GTDB taxonomy): domain Bacteria; phylum Pseudomonadota; class Alphaproteobacteria; order Caulobacterales; family Caulobacteraceae; genus BOG-938. The sequence continues at coordinate 5,107 of DASYBX010000008.1, read as the reverse complement.
AGGCCTTCAAGGACAATGGCCAGCCCACCGGCTACATCGCCGGCGAGGAGGGCTCCGCCGCCCTCACCGTGGGGCTGCGCTACGGCAAGGGCCTGCTGTACATGAAGAACCGCGAGCCGGAGACGGTCTACTGGCAGGGCCCGTCGGTCGGTTGGGACATCGGCGGCAATGCCGCGCGCACCTTCACCCTGTGCTACAACCTGCAGGGCCCGCGCGAAATCTTCCAGCGCTTCCCAGGGGTCGAGGGATCGGCCTATTTCATCGGCGGCATCGGCCTGAACTACCAGCGGGCCGACGAGATCACCCTGGCCCCGATCCGTGCGGGCGTGGGCCTCAGGCTCGGCGCCAACGTCGGCTACCTAGCCTACACCCGCAAGCGCCACATCCTGCCGTTCTGAGACTCCCTTCCCCGTCAATGGGGAAGGAGAATCAGCATCAGGCGGCCGACGCAGCCTTCCAGGGGAAACGGTCGAGCGGGGCGCGGACGGGCGCGTGCTGTTCGTCTTCCAGAAGCGCCTCCTGGCCGAGAATCGCCGTCACTTTGTAGATCGGCATGCCGCCCGCATCGGCGGACACCACGTCGCCGACGTGCACGTTTTCCTGGCTCGACAGGACCCACTTCAAGGCGCTCATCACTGCAACCCTCTGACTCACTAAGCCGTGATCAGGGTTTATGCGCCCCAAGTGGTTTGCGAACTGTGACTCGTATGTTTAACCGCCGTTCATCTTTCTTGACGTGGCTGTAGCGGGCCGCGTTGGGCGGTATCAGTGCTTGTCGGCCTTGGACGCCAGCCAGTCCATCAGCGCCAGGAGCACGCCCGAGACCACGAAGGTGACGTGGATGGCCGCCATCCAGAACAGCCTGGTCTGGTCGATGGCCTCGCCTTCCTCCAGTTTCATGAAGGCGCGCAGCAAGGCGATGGCGGAGATCGCCACGATCGAGGCGATCAGCTTCATCTTCAGGCCCGAGAAGTCGACCGTGCCCATCCAGTCGGGGCGGTCCTCGTGCTCGAGGTCGAACTTGGAGACGAAGTTCTCGTAGCCGGAGAAGGTCACGATCAGCAGCAGATTGGCCGCCAGCGACAGGTCGATCAGGGACAGGGCCAGCAGGATCGCGTCCTCGGCCTTCATCGACAGCACATGGGGCAGTTCGTGCACGAGTTCGCCCACGAACACCGCCAGCAGGGCGAAGATGGCCACGACCAGGCCCACGTAGAACGGCGCCATCACCCAGCGCGACATGAACAAGCCCTTCTCCAGGGCGCGTTCGACGAGCGGCTTTCGGGGAGGCGCGGGCATGGCCGTCTCCAGGGGGGGGCGAGCTAGCCCCGCAGCTTAGCGCCGATCTTCTCCGCCGCAGCGACGATCTTCGCCGACAGGGCCTCGATGTCCTTGTCGGTCAGGGTCTGGTCCGACGGCTGGATGGCCGCCTCCAGGGCCAGGGATTTGCTGCCCTCCGGCACGCCCGGCCCTTGGTAGAGGTCGAACACGCGCACTGCGGCGATCAGGGCCTTGTCGGCGCCCTGGACCGCGCGCACCAGGTCGCCGGCCGCCAGGTCTTGCGGGACCACGAAGGCGAAGTCGCGCGACAGGGGCATCAGCGCCGAGCCGCGCCAGGCGGGCCGGCTCTTGGTCGCCTTTTTCTTGGGCTCGGGCACAGCCTCCAGCCACAGCTCGAAGGCATAGACCGGGCCTTCGACGTCGAGCGCCTTCAGCATCGCCGGATGCATCTGGCCGAATTCGGCCAGCACCGCCTTGGGCCCGAGTTGCAGCCGGGCCGAGCGGCCGGGATGCCACCAGGACGAGGCCGAGCCCTGCGCCACCTGCAGCGAGGCGGTGGGGGCGCCGAGCTCTTCCAGCAGGGTCATCAACTGCCCTTTGATGGCGAACACGTCTTCGGCGCCGGACTTGTCCCAGGTGCGGGCCGGGTGGGAGGCGATGATCGCCGTGACGGCCGTGCGCTGGTCGTTCGGGCGGTCGCCGGCGAACACCGGGCCGATCTCGAACAGGGCAGCGTCGTCGAAGCCGCGGTTGGCGTTGCGTCCGGCTGCTTCGATCAGATTTGGCAGGATCGAGGGCCGCATGCAGTCGAGCTCGGCCGCGATCGGATTGGACAGCACCAGGGCGTCAGTCCCGCCGCCGAACAGCTCGGCCGTCTTGCGGGCGGTGAACGACCAGCTGACCGCCTCCTGGAAACCGAAGGCCGCCAGGGCCCGACGGGCGGCTCGGGCGCGGGCCTGGCGCGGGGTCAGGACACCGCCGGTCGGATAGGGGACCTCGGGCAGGGGCGTGGAGGGCAGGTTGTCGAAGCCGGCGATGCGCGCCACCTCCTCGACCAGGTCGGCCTTGCCGTCGATGTCGCGCCGCCAGGTCGGCGGAGTGATGGTCAGGGTCGCTCCGTGGCCCTCCGCTTTGAAGCCGAGCTTAGTCAGGATCTCCAGCACGCCCTCGCGGGCGATCGAAAGGCCCGACAGGCGGTGCACATAGGCCGGGTCGAAGGCCAGGGGTTCCAGCGGCGCGGGCGGGGCGCCGGCGACCCCGACCTGCGAGGCCTCGCCGCCGCAGAGCTGCAGGATCAGCTGGGTGGCCAGCTCCAGGCCGTCCACGACGAAGCCGGGATCGACGCCGCGGGCGAAGCGGTAGGCGGCGTCGGAGGTGATGCCGGTCGTGCGGCTGGTCTGGGCGGTGCGGATCGGGTCGAACCAGGCGCTCTCGACGAACACCGTGGTGGTGCTCTCCGAGCAGCCGGTGCTTTCGCCGCCCATGACGCCGCCGAGGCCCACCGGGCGCTCGCCGCCCGCGTCGGCGATCACGCACATGTCCTTGGCGATGGCGTAGGTCTTGCCATCCAGGGCCAGCAGGTGCTCGGAGGCGTGGCCGTCGGCGGCGTGGGCCGCATTGGCGTGACCGAGGCGCGCCTGGATCGTCTTCCCGACCAGCAGGTCCACGTCATAGACGTGCAGTGGCCGGCAACGGTCGTAGGAGATCAGGTTGGTCACATCGACCAGGGCGTTGATGGGGCGCAGGCCGATGGCCTTCAGCCGCTGCTGCAGCCACTCGGGCGAGGGGCCGTTCTTCACGCCGCGGATCACCCGGCCGGCGAACATCGGGCAGGCGTCGGCCGCCTTGATCTCGATCCGGATGGGGCAGGGGAAGCTTCCCGCCACGGGCTTCACCGACAGGTCCTTCAGCCGCCCCACGCCGGCGGCGGCGAGGTCGCGGGCGATGCCGGCCACGCCCAGCCAGTCGGGCCGGTTGGGCGTGACCTCGAAGTCGATCACCGCCTCTTGGGCCAGCGCCTCGGCGGCGGGCGTGCCCACCGCGAGGCTGTCGTCGAGCTCGAGGATGCCCTCGGACTCCTCGGCCACCTCCAGCTCCTTGGCCGAGCACATCATGCCGTTGGAGACCACGCCGCGGACGGGTTTCTCCACCAGGGTCACGCCCAGGCCCGGCACATAGGCGCCGATCGGGGCGTAGACGGTGGTCAGGCCCGCGCGGGCGTTGGGCGCGCCGCAGACGATCTCCTTGCGGCCGTCGATGGTGTCGACCTGGCAGACCCGCAGGCGGTCGGCGTTGGGGTGCTGCACGGCCTCCACGATCTTGGCCACGGTGAAGGCCTTGAGCTTGGTCGCCGGGTCGATGACCGCTTCGACCTCGAGACCGGCCATGGTCATGGCGTCGACGATCCCGGGGACCGAGGCGTGGGTTTCCAGGTGGTCCTTCAGCCAGGACAGGGTGAACTTCATCTGATCAGCTCAGGCCGGAGGCGGGATTGGGGGCGGTGAAGGCGGAGAAGCCGTAGTGCGCCAGCCAGCGCACGTCGCCGGCGAACATGTCGCGCAGGTCCGGCACGCCGTATTTCAGCATGGCCAGGCGGTCGACGCCGAGGCCGAAGGCGAAGCCCTGGTACTCGTCCGGGTCGATGCCGCAGTGGCGTAGCACATTGGGGTGCACCATGCCGCAGCCGAGGATCTCCAGCCAGTCCGAGCCCTGGCCGATCTTCAGCTCGCCTCCGGAGCGGTCGCACTGGATGTCCATCTCCGCCGAGGGCTCGGTGAAGGGGAAGTGGTGCGGGCGGAAGCGGGCGGTGACGCTGCCGGTCTCGAAGAAGCGCGCGACCAGGGTCTGCAGCGTCCACTTCAGGTGGCCCATGTGGATGTCGCGGTCGATCACCAGCCCCTCGATCTGGTGGAACATCGGGGTGTGGGTCTGGTCGCTGTCCTTCCGGTAGGTGCGGCCGGGCGCGATGATCCGGATCGGCGGCTTCTGGCTGACCATGGTGCGCACCTGCACGGGGCTGGTGTGGGTGCGCAGCAGCATCCGCTCGCCGTCCTCCCCCGTCTCCGTCTTGCGCGGATTGAAGAAGAAGGTGTCGTGCATCTCCCGCGCCGGGTGCTTGGGCGGGAAGTTCAGGGCGGTAAAGTTGTGGAAATCGTCCTCGATGTCCGGGCCTTCCGCCACCGCGAAGCCCATCTCGGCGAAGATGGCCACCAGTTCGTCGAACACCTGCATGGTCGGATGCACCGATCCCTTGCGGCGGGCGGGGGCGGGCAGGGTGAGGTCGACCCGCTCGGCCTGGAGCTGGGCTTCCAGGGCCTTGGCCTCCAGCCCCGTCTTGCGCTCGTTGATCAGGGCCGCCACGCGGTCGCGCAGGCCGTTGATGGCCGGGCCGGCGGTCTTGCGCTCGTCGGGGGACATTGAGCCCAGCGACTTCAGCAGGTTGGAGATCGAGCCGGTCTTGCCGAGAGCCGCCACGCGCACGGCGTCGAGCGCGGCCAAATCCGCTGCGGCGCCCACCTGGGCGCTCAGTTCAGCTTCGAGAGTGGAAAGGTCGGTCATGGTTTTGGTCTGGGGTGTCCAGCGGTCAGCAAAAAGCCCTCCGGCTCGGGCCGGAGGGCTCTTGTAAGCAGGCGGGTCCTAGAACCCAAGGCCTATCAAGCCAGCCTAGTTACGCGAGGGCGGCGCGAACCTTGTCGGCGATCGCCTTGAACGCAGCCGGGTCGGCGCCCGCGACATCGGCCAGGACCTTGCGGTCCATGTCGATGCCAGCCACGTCCAGGCCGTGGATGAACTGCGAGTAGGTGAAGCCTTCCAGGCGCGCCGCGGC
>DASYBX010000007.1:0-2122 GCA_036500495.1 Caulobacteraceae bacterium | reverse complement strand
GCCAAGGGATGCCCGGGGCATAGAGAGCGCCCCACGCATGGTCCCAAAGGCGGTAACCCGTCCGGGGCCCCAATTTGGAGCGCGTCTTATAGTGGCCTCGCATCCCGAACGCAACGACGCCCGAAAAGGTCGTAAACAGCGCTCCCAAGCACCGTTTTCACGACGCCCGGAACCGGTCGCCGACGACTGGCTCTGGGGGTGGCATGCGGTGGAGGCCGCCCTGGGGAATCCGAGACGCGGAGCCCCGGAATTGATCCTTGCCACCCCGGAGCGCGCCAAGCAGATCGAGGCGCAATTCGGCCGACAGGCCGCCCTGCAGCAGGCCGACAATCAGCAGATCGCCCAGCGCCTGCCGCAGAGTTCCGTGCACCAGGGCGTGGCTATGCGCGGGGCGATTCTCGAATCGGCCGACCTGGAGGACTTCGTCGCCGCGCCCGGCGCGATCCTGCTGATGCTCGACCAGGTCACCGACCCGCAGAACGTCGGGGCGATTCTCCGCTCGGCGGCGGCGTTCGGCGCCGTGGGCCTGGTGCTGCAGGACCGCAATGCGCCGCGCTTCACCGGCGCCCTGGCCAAGGCCGCGGCCGGCGCGGTGGACCGGACGCCGGTGGCGCGGGTGGTCAACCTGTCCCGCGCCCTCGATTCGCTCACCGACGCCGGCTGGCGGGCCGTGGGCCTGACCGGCGCGGCCGACAAGGCGCTGGGCGAGGTGCTGGACGGCGCCCCGACCGTCCTGGTGCTGGGCTCGGAAGGCGAAGGCCTCCGCCGTCTGGTGGCCGAGCATTGCGACGAGTTGGCCAAGATCCCCATGCCCGGCGGCTTCGAGAGCCTCAACGTCTCCGCCGCCGCGGCCGTGGCGCTCTACGAGGCCGCGCGCCCGCACTGAGCCCCGCTGAGCGTCCTGGCCGGCTTGCAGCCGCCGGCCCGCTGCCCCATTGAAAGGACATGGTGCTTTCCTTGACGCTCGCCCCCGCCGCCGGGGCGGTCTCGGCGTTTGTACAGGTGGTGATGATCGACCTGGCCCTGGCCGGCGACAACGCCGTCGCCGTGGGCCTCGCCGCCTCCGGCCTGCCCGCCCATCAGCGCCGCCGCGCCATCGTCCTGGGCCTCGCCGGGGCGGTGGTGATGCTGATCACCTTCGCCCTGATCACCACCCAGCTCCTGAAGCTGGTGGGCCTGCTGCTGGCCGGCGGCCTCCTGCTGCTGTGGGTCTGTTGGAAGATGTGGCGCGAGCTGCGCGAGCACGGCCGCGAGGACAGCATCGAGGGCGAGGTCGCCCTGCAGGACGCCACCGGCGTGGCCATCGGCGCCACCTCGACAGGCGCCCCTAAGGCCAAGACCATGATGCAGGCGCTCACCCAGATCCTGCTCGCCGACCTGACCATGTCGCTCGACAATGTGCTGGCGGTGGCCGGCGCCGCGCGCGAGCACCCGACGGTGCTGGTGGTTGGCCTGTTGCTATCGATCACCCTGATGGGCGTGGCGGCCAGCTACATCGCCAAGCTGCTCCACCGCTTCCGCTGGATCGGCTACGTCGGCCTGCTGATCGTCGTCTACGTCGCCCTGCACATGATCTGGGAAGGCGCCCGCACCGTGGCCATCGACCTGCACAGGACCGAAGCCTTCAACGCCGCCATGCCCCAGAAACTGGACATCCGCCCCGGCGAAGTCGCCCAGCGCCTGAACCGATAGGCCGAAGGCCAGAAAGACGACCACGGAAGGCACGGAATACACGGAAATCGAAATCCTCGCCGATCGTCCGGACCAGGTCGCCCTTCCGTGTTTTCCGTGCCTTCCGTGGTTGATCCTGTCGCCCGCTGAGGCGGGCCTCAGGCCGGCTCGACCACCGCCTCCGGACCACCGAAGCGCTCGCGCCATTCGGCAGTCTGGGCGTCCTCGACCTTGCGGAACAGCACGTCCGGCGCGGCGACCTTGCGGCCGGGCTCCAGGATCGTCAGCACGCCCTGCCCGTCCAGGCTCGGCCAGCGGCCGGGGAAGCTCTCGCCCACCGACAGCGCGATGGTCTCGGCCGCGAACGGGATGAAGGGCTCGGAGACCTTGGCGAACAGCGCCACCAGGTTCAGGCCCGTGCGCACCGCCACCGCCGCCCGCTCACGGTCGG
>DASYBX010000006.1:0-8569 GCA_036500495.1 Caulobacteraceae bacterium | reverse complement strand
CGGGGGAGGTGGCGCGGAGCGCCGGAGGGGGCGTGTTCAAGCGCAACGCCCACTTCCGCCCCCTCCACCACTTCGTGGTCCCCCTCCCCCGCTTTGCGGTGGAGGATTACGCCGCCGCTTGCAGCGCCGCCTGGGCCAGCTGGCGTAGGATACGTTCGGCTGACGCCAGGCGCTGGTCGGGGGTGTCCCACTCGCCCTTGACCACCACCTTGCTGTCGGGCCGCAGGCGCCAGAACGCGGCCTGCTTCTGCACGATCGACACCAGCCCCATGGGATTGGGGAACTGGTCGTCGCGGAAGGTCACCACCGCGCCCTTGGGCCCGACATCGATCTTCGACACATTGGCCTGGCGGCACAGGCCCTTGATCGCCACCACCTTGAGCAGCTGGTCGGCCTCCTGCGGCAGGGGGCCGAAGCGGTCGATCAGCTCGGCGGCCAGGGCCTCGCGGTCCTCCGGCCGTTCGGCGTCGGACAGGCGGCGGTAGAGGGCCAGGCGCACGTTCAGGTCCGGCACATATTCCTCGGGGATCAGCACGGCCGCGCCGGTGTTGATCTGGGGCGACCAGCCGCGCGAGGTGTTGATCTCCACGCCGCCCAGCTCGCGCAGCTCGGCCACCGCGTCCTCCAACATCTGCTGGTAGAGCTCCACCCCGATCTCGCGGATGTGGCCCGACTGCTCGTCGCCGAGCAGGTTGCCGCCGCCGCGGATGTCGAGGTCGTGCGAGGCGAGCTGGAAGCCCGCGCCCAGGCTGTCGAGCGACTGCAGCACCTTCAGCCGCTTCTCGGCCGACAGGGTGATCGGCTTCTCGTAGGGGGTGGTCAGGTAGGCGTAGGCGCGGGCCTTGGCCCGGCCGACGCGCCCGCGCAGCTGGTAGAGCTGGGCCAGGCCGAACATGTCCGCCCGGTGGATGATCAGGGTGTTGGCCGTGGGGATGTCGAGGCCGCTCTCCACGATGGTGGTCGACAGCAGCACGTCGTACTGCCCGTCGTAGAAGGCGCTCATCACCTCTTCCAGCTGGGTCGCCGACATCTGGCCGTGGCCGACCACGAACTTGATCTCGGGCACCTGCTCCCTGAGGAACTTCTCCAGCTCCGGCAGGTCCGCCAGGCGCGGCGCGACATAGTAGGCCTGGCCGCCGCGGTACTTCTCGCGCAGCAGGGCCTCGCGCACCACCACGGGGTCATAGGGCGTGATGTAGGTGCGCACCGCCAGCCGGTCGATCGGCGGGGTGGCGATGATCGACATCTCGCGGATGCCCGACAGCGCCATCTGCAGGGTGCGCGGGATCGGCGTGGCGGTCAGGGTCAGCATGTGCACGTCGGCGCGCAGGGCCTTGAGCTTCTCCTTGTGCTTGACGCCGAAGTGCTGCTCCTCGTCGACCACCACCATGCCCAGGTCCTTGAACTTGACCTGTTCGGCCAGCACCGCATGGGTGCCGACCACGATCTCGATCTCGCCCCTGGCCAGGCCCTCGCGGGTGGCCGCCGCATCCTTGGCCGGCACCAGGCGCGACAGCTGGCGCACGTTCACCGGCCAGCCCTGGAAGCGCTGGGTGAAGGTCTTGAAGTGCTGGCGGGCCAAAAGCGTGGTCGGGCACACCACGGCCACCTGCTTGCCGCTCATGGCCATGACGAAGGCCGCGCGCAGGGCCACCTCGGTCTTGCCGAAGCCGACGTCGCCGCAGATCAGCCGGTCCATCGGCCGCCCCTGCCCCAGGTCGTTCAGCACGTCGCCGATGGCGTTGAGCTGGTCCTCGGTCTCCTCGTAGGGGAAACGGGCGCAGAACTCGTCGAACAGGCCCTGCGGCGGCTCGATCTCGGCGGTCACGTTCAGCTGGCGGGCGGCGGCGATCTTGATCAGGCCCTCGGCCATCTCGCGCAGCCGCTCCTTGGCGCGGGCCTTGCGCGCCTGCCAGGCGGCGCCGCCCAGGCGGTCGAGCTGGGTATTTTCGCCGTCCGCGCCGTAGCGCGTGAGCAGGTCGATGTTCTCGACCGGGAGATAGAGCTTGGCCTCGCCGCCGTACTGCAGCTCCAGGCAGTCGTGCGGCGCGCCCTGCACCTCCAGCGTCTTCAGCCCCTCGTAGCGGCCGATGCCGTGGTCGATGTGCACCACCAGGTCGCCGGGTGTCAGGGCCGAGGCCTCGGCCAGGAAATTCGACGCGCGCCGCCGCCGGCGCGGGCGGGCCAGGCGGTCGCCCAGCAGGTCGGTCTCGGAGATGACGGCGAGGTTGGCGGTCTCGAAGCCGTTGTCGAGCGGCAGCACCACCCGCTGCGGCATCTTGGGATCGGCCGCCTTGGCCGCGTTCCAGTAGGGCGCGAACGGCAGCTTGCTCAGGCCGTGGTCGGCCAGCATGACGCCCAGGCGCTCGGACGAACCGTCGGACCACGAGGCGAACAGCACGCGCTTTCCGGAAGCCGCCAGCGCCTTGGCGTGGGCGCCCGCCGCCTCGAACAGGTTCACGCTGTCCTGCGCCCGCTCGGCGGCGAAGCTCCGGCCGATCTTGGCGCCCATGTCGATGGCCGCGTCGGTCTCCTCGCGCTGGAACGGGCTGAACCGGCGGTTGGGGTGCGCGCCGAGGCGCTCCTCCCACTCCTCGGTCGACAGATAGAGCGCCTTGGGTTCCAGGGCGTGATAGCCGCCGCCCCCCTTGGCCCTCTGGGTCTCCAGCCGCGCCTCATAGGCGTCGGCCACTATCGCCAGGCGCTCGTCGCGCGCCTCGATGGCCAGGTGGTCCAGCGCCACCAGGGTGTCGGGCCCCAGGTAGTCGAACACCGTCTCCAGCCCGCGCGCCCCCTGGCCCTCATAGAACAGCGGCAGCCAGTGCTCCACGCCCGCCCGCCGCGCGCCCTCGCTGACGGCGGCATAGACCGGATCGTCGCCCGGCGAGCCGAACCGCTGCACGAAGCCGCGGCGGAAGCGGGCGATGGCGTCGGCGTCCATCAGCACTTCGGACACGGGCAGGAGGTCGATCGACTTCAGCTGCCGCGTCGAGCGCTGGGTCTCCGGATCGAAGGCGCGGATCGATTCCAGGGTGTCGCCGAACAGATCGAGGCGCACCGGCTCCTCGGCCCCCGGCGCCCACACGTCGATCACTCCGCCGCGGATGGCGAACTCGCCCCGCTCGGCCACGGTCGAGGCGCGCACATAGCCGTTGACCGCGAAGTAGCGCTCGAGGTCGGCGATGTTCACGTCGTTGCCCGAGCGCGCCAGATAGCTGGCCGCCTTGACCGTCTCGCGATGGGGCACGCGCTGCAGCAGGGCCGGCGCCGTGGCGATCAGCACCGTCGGCTTGTCGGTCTTGGTCTTGCTGTCTGGGGGCCGATGGGCCAGTCGGCTCAGCGTGGCCATCCGCTCGGCGGCCACGGCGGGCGACGGGCCGATGCGGTCGTAGGGCAGGCAGTCCCACGACGGCAGGCGCACCGTCTCCACGCCCTCGGCGAAGAACCTCAGCCCGTCGGCGAAGGCCGAGGCGCGGGCAATGTCGCGGGCGACGAAACAGGTCAGGCCGCCGCGCGCCTTGACGATGTCGGCCATCACCAGGGCGTCGAAGCCCTCCGGCGCGCCCATCAGGTCGAGCCGGCCGGGCGCGCCGGCGATACGTTTCAGGTCGGACGCTTGGGACACTGAGGCGGTCTCTGGGTTTCTCTGCAGGTCAGGCGCCGCGGTCGGCGCCGATCATCGTATGGGCGAAAAAGCGGAAGCTGCGGATCAGGTCCATCACCTCCCCGGCGAATTCCTCCGGAATCGGCTGGCGGCCGATGATCCAGGCATAGAGGTCCTGGTCGGGCTGGTCGATCAGCCGCTCGAACTCGTCGAGCTGCGCCTCGGAGAGTTCGTGCAGGTGCGTCTCGGCGAAGCCGCCGATGATGATGTCGGCTTCCCGAAAGCCCCGGTGCTCGGCCCGGTACTTCAGCTTCTTGAGGCGGAGGTCGTCCATGAAGGGGTCGATATAGAGGGCGTAAGAGGCCTGCGCCAGCCTCATGGTCTGGCGTGGATCGCCGCGATGGCCGGCTAGCCCTGGCGCGGTGGCGAAGGGCCATGCCTCTGTAGACGTGGGGTCGTGCGATGGAGTTCGCCGATCACCGAAACAAGAGCCAGGGCTGTTGGTCGCGAGCCGCCGGTCGATCCTCCATCCGCCTGCCCCAATCTGCCGTACGTCCACTGACGGCGTTAGTTCGTGGAACATTGATCATCGAACTTTGGTATCACAACGCTGAGAGCAACGAAGCCTTCGCCTGTTAGGCGAGCGCGTGCGTGCTAACGATATGGCAGCGGGGTGCGCCAACTGGTCTCCACAACAAGCCGCATCCGCGCCATGCGCCCTCGGCGCTCAGCAGGAGGTCCGGTCATGTCTGGCGTCACTCCCCTTTGCATCATCCATCTGTCTGATCCGCATTGCACGGCCAGCTCGCACACCCTGGGCCAGATCAGCGACGGCATACTCCACCGTGATTTCCAGAACAGCGGCGCCAAGCTCGATCGCCTGGCGACCTACATCACCGCCAATCGGCAGACCTTGGGCGCCGACACCATCGTCATCAGCGGCGACCTGACCGACAGCGGCGACGAGGAGGACTATTCCGACCCACACAACGGGGTCCTGCAGTTCATCGCCCGCATGCGGAATGCCGGCTTCACCGTATTCGCCGTGCCCGGCAACCATGACTACTGCAAGGAAGGCAACCAGTTCCTCACCGGGCAGATCAACGAGGGCGAACAGGCCCGCCGCGACCGGTTCATCCGGCTGGTGACGCCGCAGTACGCCAGCGCGCCCAAATATCCGCATGTGGAGGACATCAAGCGGACCGACGGGACGCTGGGCGCCCATCTGATCCTGCTGGATTCCATGCAGGAGGAGCTGGACGGCAACACCGGAAACAACCGCGCCCAGGGCACGTTGGGACAGACCCAGCTCGATGCCCTCGCCACGAAACTCGGCCAACTGCAGGCGGGCCGGGCGCAAGGCGTGAAGGTGATCTGCGCGCTGCACCACTCGCCGTTCTACGACTCAGGGGACCTCGCCCTATCCGACGCCAGCCGCTTCAAGTCGATCATCACGGGACAGGTCGACTGCCTGATCTACGGCCACGTCACGCGCGACAACCGTTATCAGGGCCCGCGCTACACCTCCCCCACCGTCTACGAGACGGAAGACGCCTCGATCGTCCAGGGCCAGACGGCGCTGAACGTGCCGCTGATCAATGTACAGAACCTGGAGTTCATGGGCTCCACCCTGCCCATTTCGGTGCTGGACGTCGCCAACAGCACCCGCTCGGTCTACTACCTGAAGCCCTATGTACTCAGCCTGCACAAGGTGATCTGCGACGAACCGGCGACGTCGTTCGGCGATGACCTGCAGATCTACATCGACAACAACCCACTGACGCCGGCGATCCTGGCCAACATCAACGTCTCGGCCGGCGCCATTCCCGACACCCTGTTTCAGGAGGCCGAGAACATCCTCGCCGGCCCGCGCGACGAGATGAAGATCGACAAGGGCCAGACCTACAACCTCACCGTTGAACTCGGCGTCGACGACAAGGCAACGCTCACCTTCATGGAGGATGGCGACCCCGCCGGCGGCGCCGTGCTCGACGCCAAGGCCGTGGCGGGACACGGCGAACAGACCCTGTCCTTCAAGATCAAGGACGATGGCCGTTATCGCCTGTTCTATTCGGTGGCCAATCTGGTCAACGAATATTCCGCCGGCGCCCATGGCGCGGCGGCGATCGCCACGACCTATGACCCGGGCGGCGCCTGGACCGATGGGTCCAACCGCGACATCAAGGTGACGCGGATCTTCAACGCCTTGGTGCTGGACATGTCGGCCTTCGGCCGGCCGGCCGCCTACGGCAGGATCGTGGACGCCAATACCATCGCCGTCACCTTCCCCGACGGCGGCGCCTTCACCGCCCGCATGACGGCGGCGGACACCCTGGCCTGGTCGAACAACTCGAGCTGGAAGAAGCGGCCGTCCATCGCCACCGTGCTGGACCTGGCTGGCGCCTGGACCGATGGCTCGACCCGCAGCATCCCGATCACCCGCTCCGGGGACGACCTCGCCCTCGACATGTCGGCTTTCGGACGCCCCGCGGCGAACGGAAAGGTCACCGGCCCAGCTGCGATTTCGGTCAACTTCCCCGACGCTGGAACCTTCGCGGGCCAGCTGGTCGCGCCCAACGCGATCCACTGGTCCAACAACTCGTCCTGGACCAAGCGGCCGACCCGGGTCGTCAACGTGGGCGACGTGCAGGTCGGGCATCAGCTGAATCTGGGAGACCTGAAGCCGACCCCCGAGACGCCGCCACCGATTCGCACCGAAGGTCCCGTGTTGCGCCCACGCTGACGGGAGCGGCCGTCGTCAGTCCCATCGGTTTCGCTCTGCAGGGCGCGGCGTCTAAAGTCGCGCCATGCGTCCGGAGATTCTGTTTCCGCTGTTTGCGCCCGTCTCGACCCTCAAGGGCGTCGGGCCCAAGGTGCTGCCGCTCGTGGAGAAGCTGGCGGGGCCGCTCGCGCGCGACCTCGTGTTCCTGCAGCCGCAGGGCGTGATCCAGCGCCGCCTGACCTCGGCCGAGCAGGCCCGCGAGGGCGAGGTGCAGACCCTGAAGGTGCACATCGAGGCCCACTTCCCCTCGCCCCGGCCCGCCGTGCCCTGGAAGATCCGGGCCTATGACGGGACCGGCTTCGTGACCCTGGTGTTCTTCAAGGGCCAGAGCCCGCACCTGCAGCGCCAGCATCCGGCGGGCGAGGACCGTATCGTCTCGGGCAAGGTCGAGCGGTTCGGCGGCGAACTGCAGATGGCCCATCCGGACTACATCCTGCCCGTCGAGCGCGCCCACGAGATCCCCGAGATCGAGGCGGTCTATCCCGCCACCGCGGGCCTGTCCTCGCGGGTGGTGCGCAAGCTGGCGCTGGAGGCCCTGGAGCGCGCGCCGGAGCTGCCCGAATGGCTCGATCCCGCGTTCCTGGCCCGCGAGAAGTTCCCCGCCTGGCATGAGGCCCTGGTGCAGTTGCACAGCCCGCGCTCGGAGGCCGACCTGATGCCCCAGGCGGTGTTCCGCCGGCGCCTGGCCTATGACGAGTTGATGGCCCACCAACTGGCCATGGCCGAGCGCAAGCTCAGCCGCCGCAAGCTGCCGGCCCCCGCGATCCCGGCCAGCGACACCGCGCGCGCGGTCGAGGCCGCCCTGCCCTTCGCCCTCACCGGCGCCCAGATCCGCTCGCTGGCCGAGATCAGGGCCGACCTGGAGGCCGGCGAGCGCATGTCGCGCCTGCTGCAGGGCGACGTCGGTTCGGGCAAGACCGTGGTGGCCATGCTGGCCATGGCCGACGCGGCCGCCGCCTGCCGCCAGTCGGTGCTGATGGCGCCCACCGAGATCCTCGCCCGCCAGCACTACGAGACCCTGGCGGGGCCACTGGAGGCGCAGGGCGTCGGCGTGGTCCTGCTGACCGGACGCGACAAGGGCCTGGCCCGCGCCGAAAAGCTCAAGGCGCTGGCCAGCGGCCACGCCGCCGTCGCCGTCGGCACCCATGCCCTGTTCCAGGACGACGTAGCCTACCGCGACCTGGCGCTGACCGTGATCGACGAACAGCACCGCTTCGGCGTGGCGGACCGCCGCCGCCTGCAGGACAAGGGCTCGGCCGTGCACCTGCTGGCCATGTCGGCCACGCCCATCCCGCGCACCCTGGAGCTGACCCTCTACGGCGATCTCGACGTCTCGCGCCTGGACGAGAAGCCGCCCGGGCGCACGCCGGTCGCCACCCGCGCCTCGCCCATGCCGCGCCTGCCCGAGATCGTCGCCCGGCTGAAGACCGCGGTGGACGCCGGGGCCCAGGCCTTCTGGATCTGCCCCCTGGTGGCCGAGTCCGAGGTCAGCGACCTGGTCGCCGCCGAGCATCGGGCCGAGGCCCTGCGCAAGGTGTTCGGGGCCAAGGTCGGCCTGATCCACGGCCAGCTGCCCAACGCCGAGAAGGACTCGGTGATGGCCGAGTTCGTCGAGGGCCGGCTCAACGTGCTGGTGGCGACGACCGTGGTCGAGGTCGGGGTCAATGTGCCCAACGCCACCATCATGGTCGTCGAACAGGCCGAGCGCTTCGGTCTCGCCCAGCTGCACCAGCTGCGCGGGCGCGTGGGGCGCGGGACGCGGGAGAGCGCGTGCCTGCTGCTCTACGACCTGCCGCTCGGCAAGACCGCCGAGGCCCGCATCGACATCCTGCGCCAGACCGACGACGGCTTCCTGATCGCCGAGAAGGACCTGGAGCTGCGCGGCGGCGGCGACCCGCTCGGCCTCAAGCAATCGGGCTTTCCCGCCTATCGCCTGGCCGACCCCGTGGCCCACCGCGACCTGATCGCCGTGGCCGCCGACGACGCCCGCCTGGTCTTGGCGCGCGATCCCAAGCTGGAAAGTCCGCGCGGCCAGGCGCTGAAGGTGCTGCAATCGCTGTTCGACTGGCCGACGGACAGCGAAGGCCAGACGGACTAGCCAAGTCGACTAGCAAGTCGACTAAAACGTCTCGCCGACCATCGCCTCGCTCTTGGCCCAAAGCGCCTTGGCGCGTTCGGGATCG
>DASYBX010000005.1:0-1928 GCA_036500495.1 Caulobacteraceae bacterium | reverse complement strand
TGTCGGCCTTGGCCTGCGGGGCCGGGGCCGCGGCCGCCAGCTTGGGATCCTGCAGATAGGCGACTTCCAGGGGCGTCAGCGCGTGGGTGATCACCCGGATCTCGTCGATGGCCCCGCCGATCAGCTCCGGCCGGTTGAAGTTGATGCCCGACGCCAGGCCGAAATAGGAGCCGTTCTGGGTGTTCTGTCCTTGCGGCATGGCCGTGCGGGTGATCGAGTCGTGCTCGATCTCGGTCTTCCATGCCTTGCCGTCGACATAGAGGCGCATGCCGGCGGCGTGCGAGTTGCCGTCGTAGGTCGAGGTGATGTGCACCCAGCGCCCTGTCGGCAGTTTGTCCTGGGTCGACACCTTGAGCATGTTCGACGGAGCGATGTGCACGATCGAATAGGACAGCCGACCGTTGGCCAGGTCGAGTTCATAGCCTCGCCCCTCGACGCCGCCGCTGTTGTTCAGGATCGCGGCGCTGGGGCCAGCCGGGCGGGTGGTGTCGAAATAGGGTTTGGCCCGCAGCTTCAGCCAGAAATCGAGGCTGTAGGGCTGGGTGCGCTCGAACTTGCCCACCGAGGGGTCGGTGGCCACCACGGTGTTGTCGAGTTCCACGCCCTGGCCCTTGGCGCCCGGCACGAAGTGGGCGTTTTCGAGGTAGCCGGGAGCGGCCCCCTCGATGCCGGACTTGGTCCACAGCAGGTTGGGCAGGCTCAGAAGCGCCGGGAGCTGGCGCTCCTGGATGCGTGAACCTGAGCCCAGGCGCGCGTCCTGGAAGCCCGAGGCGAGGAGCTGCTCCAGCGCCGCATCGACCTCGTAGGAGGCGACCCGCGGCAGTCCCGGGTCCGCCACCCGCGCCGCCGCATCCGAGCGCATGAAGCCGCGGCTGCGCACACGGCCGAGACCGGCCGCGCCCTTGCCGCCAGCCTTGCCGTTCTTGGCCCCCGCCTTGCCGCCGGCGGCCGGTTCGGCGCCCTCCCCGCGGTTGGACACCTTCAGCGGCTTGAGCGACAGACCAGGCTTGCCGCCGTCGGCAGCGGCCAAGTCGTGGCCATGGCCCATATTGGCGCCATCGCGCTTGGCCAGTTCGCCCTTGCCGCCAGTCTTGTCTCCGCCCGCCTTGTCGCCATCGGCCTTCTTGCCGTAACCGCCGGCCATGGCCTTGGCCCCAGCCGCGGCGGCCCCGTCGAGCATCGGCACGGGCTTGCCGGCGGCCACGTCGGCCAGGATCTTGTGCTGCAGGCGGGTGGTCTGGGCGGAGACCGGCTCGGTCTCCTTGGCGCCCCTGGCCGGCACGCCCAGGGCCTGCGGCGTCTCGGGCACGTAGAGCGACTCGAACGAGGACTTGTAGCCGTCATCCAGCGGGTAATAGGCCTGGGTGTCGGTGTCGATCGCGGTCTTGACGAACTGCACCCGCTGGGCGTCGGGGATGGCGGCCACCTGCTGGGCGGCCTTGGTCTGGGCGACGCGCAGGGCGCTCTCATAGGCCGCTTCCTTGGCCACCACCGCCTCGTGGGCATGGGCCAGCTTCTTGGCCTGCAGCGCGGTCGGCAGCTCCATGGCGGTGCCCATCACCGTGCCGCGGTTGCCCGAACCCCCGCCCCGCTCGTCCATCTGGTTGAAGAAGGCCGAGATCGAATAGTAGTCGGCCTGGGCGATCACGTCGTACTTGTGGTTGTGGCACTTGGCGCAGCCGACCGTCAGGCCCAGGAAGTCCTTGCCGATCAGCTCGGTGCGTTCCTGCACGTAGTTGGTGCGGTACTCCTCGTCGATCGAGCCCCCTTCGGAGTCCTGGCGCCCCTCCTTGAGGAAGGCGGTGGCCAGCAGCTGCTCGCGGTTCGGATGGCCGCCGTTGAGCTTGTCGCCGGCCAGCTGCCAGGTGACGAACTTGTCGTACGGCATGTTGCGCTCGAAGGCGCCGATCACCCAGTCGCGGTAGGGA
>DASYBX010000004.1:0-65855 GCA_036500495.1 Caulobacteraceae bacterium | reverse complement strand
TATCCTCAAGGCGGCCCTGTTCCGCGGCCGGATGATCGCCAAGGAACGGCTGGAGGCCGGCGCAGGGGGGATCGAGACCGCCACCCTTCTGTCCGGCGTCACCGACGAGGTGGTCTCTGCGCTCTACGCCTTCACCACCGTGCACGTGTTCCGCGCGCGCAATCCCACCGAAGGCGAGCGCATGGCGGTGATGGCGGTGGGCGGCTACGGCCGCGGGGCGCTGGCGCCCTTCTCCGACATCGACCTCTTGTTCGTGCGCCCCTACAAGCCCACCGCCCACACCGAGAGCGTGATCGAGTTCATGCTCTACGCCCTGTGGGATCTCGGCTTCAAAGTGGGCCACGCCTCGCGCACCATCGACGAGTGCGTGAAGCTGTCGCGCGAGGACTACACCATCCGCACCTCGATCCTGGAGGCGCGGCGCCTGTGCGGCGACGAGAAGTTGGCCGCCGAGCTCAAGCGCCGCTTCAAGGACGAGGTGATCAAAGGCACCGCCACCGAGTTCGTGGCCGCCAAGCTCAAGGAGCGCGACGAGCGCCACGCCAAGGCCGGCGCCTCGCGCTACATGGTCGAGCCCAACGTCAAGGAGGGCAAGGGGGCCCTTCGCGACCTGCACACCCTGTTCTGGATCGCCCAGTACACCCATCCCGGCGAGCAGAAGGACGGAGTGGTGGCGCTGGAGATGTTCGACAAGCGCGAGGTGCGCCTGTTCATCCAGGCCTTCGACTTCCTGTGGGCGGTGCGCTGCCACCTGCACTTCGTCACCGGCCGGCCCGAGGAGCGGCTTACCTTCGACCTGCAGCCCGAGATCGCCCGGCGCATGGGCTATGGCGACCGAGGCGACGCCCCGGCGGTGGAGCGCTTCATGCGCCGCTACTTCCTGATCGCCAAGGAGGTGGGCGCCCTGACCCGCGCCTTCTGCGCCAAGCTGGAGGCCGACGAGCGCAAGAAGAAGCCGCAGGGCCTGTCACGCCTGCTCGCCCCGCGCCGCTCGTCCAAGAAGCCGCTCGACGCGCCGGGTTTCCACGAGGACGGCGGACGCCTGAACGTCGACGGGCCGGAGATTTTCGAGACGGATCCCCTCAACATCCTGCGCCTGTTCGTCATCGCCGATCGCGGCGACTACGACCTGCACCCGGACGCCTTCACCGCCGTGACCCGCTCGGCGAGCCTGATCAGCTCCAAGGTGCGGCGTGACCCGGTCGCGGCCAAGCTGTTCCTCGACGTGCTGGCGCGCGGCAAGCACACCTTCCGCGTCCTGACCCTGATGAACGATTCAGGCGTGCTCGGCCGCTACCTGCCGGAATGGGCGCGCATCGTCGCCCAGATGCAGTTCAACATGTACCACTCCTACACGGTGGACGAGCACACCCTGCGCGCCGTGGGCGTGATCGCCGACATCGCCGTAGGCCGGCTGAAGGACGAGCATCCGCTGTCGGTCGATACCTTCCCCCTGATCGCCGACAAGGAGGCCCTGTTCCTGGCGATGCTGCTGCACGACACCGGCAAGGGCGGGGTCGGCGGCCAGGAGAAGGCGGGCGCGCGCTCGGCGCGTCAGGCCTGCGAGCGCATGGGGCTGGAGCCCAAGCGGGTCGAGCTGATCGCCTGGCTGGTGGAGCACCACCTGGTGATGAGCGACTTCGCCCAGAAGCGCGACGTGGCCGATCCCAAGACCGTGGCCGCCTTCGCCCAGATCATGCAGAACCCCGAGCGTCTGCGCCTCTTGCTGGTGCTGACCACCGCCGACATCCGCGCCGTGGGGCCGGGGGTGTGGAACGGCTGGAAGGGCCAGCTGATGCGCGAGTTGTTCGGCGCCACCGAGGCGGTGTTCCGCGGCGGGCGCGGCTCGGACGCGGCGGCCCAATTCCGCCGCCAGCAGCACCAGACCGCGGCCGAGGCCCGCGAGCGGCTGGTCGCCGCCGAGGCCAGCGCGGCCGACTGGGCGGGCGCCATGGAGGACGCCTATTTCACCAGCGTCGAGCTGGCCGACCAGCAGCTTCATGCGGCCCTGATCCGGCGCGCGACCGGCGAGGGCGGCGCCGCGGCCTCGGCCCGGCTGAAGGCCGAGCGCAACGCCACCGAGGTGACCATCGCCGCCGGCGACCGCGAGGGCCTGTTCGCCGACCTGGCGGGCGCGCTCTCGGCGCTCGGGGCCAACGTCGTCGGGGCCAAGGTCTACACCACCCGCACCGGCCAGGCGCTGGACATGTTCTACGTACAGGACGTCACCGGCGCGCCGTTCGGGGCCTCGACCCCACGCCTGGTCGAGAAGTTGGCCTCGGCCATGGAGGCGGCGGGGCGCGGCGAGACCGTGCCGGCCGAACCACGCCGGGGTTCGGACCTCGGCCGGGCGGCGGCTTTCTCGATCGCCCCGGCGGTGGCGGTGGACAACGACGCGTCGGAAGACGCCACGGTGGTGGAGGCCTCGGGCCGCGACCGCCCAGGCCTGCTGGCCGCCCTGGCGCGCACCCTGGCCGACGCGGGCCTGTCGATCCAGTCGGCGCACATCGACAACTACGGCGAGCGGGCCGTGGACGCCTTCTATGTGCTCGACCAGGGCAAGAAACTGGAAGGGCGCAAAGCCGCCGGGCTCAAAACCCAACTGGTCAAGGCGCTGGACGCCGGCGAGGGCGCCCCGGAGCGCGGCCGCCCGCGCCTGGAACGGGCGCGCGCCAGCGTTGCACGCTGACGCGCGCGATTTTTTGGTGCGCTACCGGCCTTCGGCCTGTTTGAGCGCGTTTTATGCGCTACCGGCCTGTGACCAACTTGAACGCCGGTTCGTCTCGCTGGTTGAGACCGCCTAGCGCGTCGCGTCTTCCTTGGGCGCGTTCGGGTTCGGCGCGGGCGTGCCATCGGTGCGGCCGCCCGGCTGGCCGGAATAGGTCGAGCCGACCCCGGGCGCGACCCCGGCCTCGACGTGAGACGTCTCGCTGGCGACGCGCCCGGTGTTGGCGCCCGGCCCGGTCGCGGCGCGTGAAAGGGCGGCGATGATCGCGATCATGATCACGGCGGCGATCAGGACCCAGATCCAGATCGGGCGGTTGGAGCGGTGGGCGGCCTGGCTCTCGTCGCCATGCCGCGCGTTGATGTCCATCAACCTGGCCATCGGTTTGTCCTCCGGTGATGAGCCTGAGCAAACCCTCAAGGCCAATCACAGGTTCCGAAGGCAAAGCCTTTGGGATCAATGACTTAGAGGAGCCGTCTGGGGCCCGTCAGGGGTTGTAGCCGGGGGCCGCGCTTTCCTGGTTGGCCACGTCGGGGTTCTTCGCCGGATCCTTGGACGCGAAATCCCACTTCACCGGAGCGGACGAATTTGCGGCAGGGGTGGGCGCTGCTGCGGCCTGAGCGGCGGACTTGCCGCAGCCGGCGAGCGCCAGGGCCGCGGCGAGGACCGATATCACGGGCAAGGCGGGCGGGCGGCGCATCGGACGAACTCCCTGAGTTGATACATCAACAGAAACAATCGTCCTTCTCACGGGAAATTCAAGTCCGCCGCGCTTGCCCGGGGGCCTCGAACACGGTCCGGCGAACCAATCCGCCTCTTCGCCGGTTCTAGAGCAGAGCCGCAAAGGAGGGCGTAATGCTCGTCCGTTACATGCCGCTGATCTTCATCCTGGCCGCCCTGGTCCTGACGCTGGCGCCGCTGGAAACCGCCGCCCAGTCTGTATCCGCTCGGGCCGGCGCCGAGCCCTCCGCCCAGCCGGAGCACAAGGCCGACAGGCCCCGGCCCACGGCCCCCGGCGCGCCGGTGAACACCAACGCCGACGACAAGGCCGTGCCGCCGGGCGTCGACGCCCGTCAGGTGCGCCCGGCCCAGGCCTTCCCGCCCGAACGCTTCGCGCCCTCGCAGCCCCAGGCCCCGAGTCGAGGCGGCGTGCAGACGCCGGACCGGCCCCAGCTCTCGCCAGGGCGGCAGGATGACCCCCGCAGCGTGGAGGAGCAGCCCGACCCCGGCGGCTGATCTTGTTCGTGGCGCGCGGCTAGGCCTGCTTGACCGGGCGGGCGGCCCAGCGTAGCCCGCAGAAGGTGACCGAGGCCCCCATCGATTCCGCGGACGAGACCACCACCGAGACCATCGCGGATCCGGCCGGCGAGAGCGTGGCCAAGCGACCCGGTTCGAGCCTGATCCGCTCGTCGGCGCTGAATTCCAGCCTGACCCTGGTGAGCCGCTTCATGGGCTTCGTCCGGGACCTGGCGATCAGCTACCGCATGGGCGCCAGCGCCACCCCGGCCGCCGACGCCTTCTACACGGCCCTGATGTTTCCCAACCTGTTCCGCCGCATCTTCGGCGAGGGCGCCTTCGCCGCAGCCTTCCAGCCCGCCTATGTCCGGGCGCTGGAGCAGCAGGGCAAGGAGGCCGCCGACAAGCTGGCCGAGGAGGCGATGGCCGGTCTGGCCCTGATCACCGTTCTGCTGACCGTGGCCTGCCAGCTGGCCATGCCGTGGCTGATGCTGGTGATCAGCAAAGGCTACATCAGCGATCCCGCCAAGTTCCGCCTGGCGGTGATGTTGACGCAGATCACCATGCCCTACCTGCCGTGCATGGCCATCTACGCCCACCTCTCCGGCGTCCTGAACTCCCACGGCCGCTTCATCGTCTCGGGCCTCGCGCCGGTGCTGCTGAACGTGATCATGCTGCTGTTCGTGTTCCCGCAGCACGACCCGGTCCTGGCCTCGGTGTGGGCCTCGGCCGGGGTGACCGCGGCGGGGGTGGCGCAGGTGGGCCTGCTCTGGTGGGGGGTGCGCAAGTCGGGCTCGCACGTGCGCTGGGTGTGGCCGACGCTCAACCCCGAGATCCGCGCCCTGATCGCCAAGGCGGTGCCGGGCGCCCTCTCGGCCAGCGCCTTCCAGGTGAACATCTTCATCTCCGGCATCCTCGCCTCGCAGATCGCCGGCGCCCGCTCGTGGCTGAACGCGGCCGACCGCCTCTACCAGCTGCCGGTGGGCCTGGTGGGGGTGGCGATCGGCGTGGCGCTGCTGCCGCGCCTGTCGCGGGCGGTGCACACCGGTGACGAGGCCGATGCGCGCGGCGCGATGGACGAGGCCATCACCTTCGCCATGGCCTTCACCCTGCCGGCCGCCGCCGCCATGCTGGCCATGCCGTTCTTCATGATCGACGGCCTGTTCACCCGCGGCGCCTTCCTGGCCTACGACGCCCGGTCGACCGGGGCGGTGCTGTTCCAATACGGGTGGGGCGCGCCGGCCTTCGTGCTGATGCAGATCGTCAACCGCGCCTTCTATGCCCGCCAGGACACCAAGACGCCGATGCGCGTGGCCCTGGTCCAGGTGGCGGTGAACGTGGGCCTGGGCCTGGCGCTGTTCCACTGGATCGGGGCGCCGGGCATCGCCGCGGCCACCAGCGCGGCCTCCTGGCTCAGCGTGGTGCAGATGATCGTGATCCTGCACAGTCGCGACCACTATGTGGTCTCGCCGCGGGCGGTCTCGCGCCTGCTGCGCGTGCTGGCCGCCAGCGCGCTGCTGGGGGTGATCCTGGCGTTCGGCTCGCGTTGGCTGCAGGCGCACGCCTCGCCGCGCCTGCACTTTGGCCCGATCCACTACAAGGAACTGGCCCTGGCGGTGACGGCCGGCCTCGCCCTGCCGCTCTACGGCCTGCTGCTGTTCGCCTCCGGCGGCGTGACGCCCGCGGAGCTGAAGGGCGCGCTGCGGCGCCGGCGATAGGCTTCAGGCGGGGTCCTTGGTCAGGGCCTGGACCATGTCGGACAGATTGTGGATGTCGAAAGGCTTGGGCATCAGCACGCCGCCGTCCACGCCGAAGCGGTCCACGTCCAGCGACCGGCCGGTGATGTAGACCACCTCGATGCGGGGGTTCAACTTGCGGGCGCGGCGGGCGACGTCGTAGCCGCTGGCCGAGGCGCCGAGGTGCACATCGGCGATCAGCACCCCGATCTGCGCGGCCTCGCGCTCCAGGATGCGCTGGGCGGCGCGGTCGTCGGCGGCGCAGCGCACCTGGAGACCCCGTTCGGCCAGGGCCCCTTCCACCAGCTTCAGGACGCCGGGGTCGTCTTCGACGAGCAGCACTATGGGCATCGGAACTCTCGGATCGAGCGTTCGTCGCCTAATAGACTTCGGAGAAGCGCGAAATAGCACCTTTGGCCAGCCAAGCTCGCCCGGAACGGGAACTCGGGACCGGCCAAGGGGCGAACGACGTTTTTTGAGGCGCCGCCGCGCCAGAATCGGGCGTGTTCGGAAGGCGTCCTAGCGGCGGGCCATGATGGCTTCCAGCGCCTGCAGCTTGACCTGGTTCTCTTCGGCCATACGTCGAGCGATCTCGCGCACGCCGGGGGGATAGGCCTCGCCGCCGACCGCGATCTCTTCGGCGAGGCGCTGGGCCTGAAGCAGGTTCGCGGTGAACACGCCGATGTGCTCGCGGGCGAGCTGCTCCGCCTCGGCCTGCAGTCGCCGGACGCGCTCGCCAATGCGGACATAGGCCGGGCCATCGATCGACGACGTCTGACCGGTCGGGTGGTTGGTTATGACGCGCAGGCCTTTGGACATCGCTTTGCTCCCTCCATCTGCGGCGCGACCATCGCGCTGTCTCATTGATGGAGCGGCGCACCTGAATGCGCCCTGACAGCATCCGTTTCCTTTACATTCATAATTGATCGCATCCGGCCAATTATGAATATCCAACGCAAAAATACAGGTGACAACGCTGTCGAATAAATAATTGCCCGTCCGATTTCTTTGTCTGAATAATAATCGCCTTCCGGATTTGCGTAAATAGAATTCCTTTGCCGGAAAATTTGACTTGGTTAACAAGACTCGGTCAAGTTAACCATTGGATGCGGACCGGATCGACGGGTCACGGAGCGCCATCGCCAGGCCGATACGCAGCCGCCGATGCCGGAACGGGTGCGCGCAACGCCGCTTCCCGTGCAAGAGTCGCGGCGCGCTCCGGAAAGGCCGGCGGCCGATGCGGCGGATCAGTCCCTCGCGGAACCAGCCCTGGCCTTCATCGAGAACCCTGCCGACGGCGGCGGGTCAGAGCGCGGGAAAGGGTCCTGGTGGAGCTGAGCGGAATCGAACCGCTGACCTTCTCATTGCGAACGAGACGCTCTACCAACTGAGCTACAGCCCCAGGACGGGCGCGCAGATAAGGGTTCGGGCCCCGGGAAGTCAAGGCGGGAGTCGGCGGTTTTCCCGATCGGCCGGCGCCGGCCCGAGGGTCGCGTCGCCGCACCAGGGCGTGCGTTTTCTGGCGAAGCTCGGTATCCATTGGGCGTCTCGCGCGCTTTGAGCGGAACGGCGCGAGCTTGGAGACCTACGGATGGGCAGATTCCTCTATTTCATCGTCGACTCGCTGCTCAACCTGGTGATCCTGGCCCTGGTGGTCAGCGCCATCCTGAGCTGGCTGGTCGCCTTCGACGTGGTGAACATGAGGAACCGGGCCGTCTATCAGATCGGCCGGTTCCTCGATGCGGTGACGCGGCCGATCCTGCGGCCCGTCCAGCGCATCATCCCGCCGTTCGGCGGCGTCGACATCTCGCCGGTGATCGTGATCATCGTGCTGATCGGCATCCAGCGCTATCTGCTGCCCCTGGTCTTCGCGCCGCTGATCGGCGCCCTGGGCTGAGCCGACGGCCCTGAAGTGAAGCTGGCGGTCCGCCTGACCCCGCGCGGCGGGCGCGACGCCATCGAGGGTTTCGCCGAAGACCAAGCCGGCCGGCTCCTGCTCAGGGCCCGCGTCGCCGCTCCGCCCGTGGAGGGCGAAGCCAACGCAGCACTCGTCAATCTGGTCGCCAAGGCCTTGGGCCTGCCGCGCTCGGCCGTGCGCATCGCTTCGGGCGCGACGGCGCGGGTGAAGGTCTTGGAGATCGACGGGCTCGACGAGGCGGAGGCCCGCCGGCGGCTCGCCTAGTAGGGCCGTTCGCGCTGCCAGCGGGCGGCGGTGCGGATGATGGTTTCGAGGTCCGAGTGCTTCGGCGTCCAGCCGAACGCGGCCTTCAGGCGCGAGGAGTCGGCCACCAGGGACGGAGGGTCGCCGGCCCGGCGTGGGCCGACCGTATAGGGAACCTTCTGGCCGAGGGCGGCTTCGGCGGCGGCGATGATCTGCATCACCGTCGCCCCCTCGCCGGTGCCCACGTTGTAGACGCCGCTCTCGGCGCCTCCCAGCAGGCGGCGGATGGCGATCACGTGGGCCTCGGCCAGGTCGGTCACGTGGATGTAGTCGCGGATCGGGGTGCCGTCCGGCGTGGGATAGTCCTGGCCGAACACGGTCAGGGCCGGGCCCGTGCCCACCACCGCCTTGCACAGGTTGGGGATCAGGTGGGTCTCCGGCTCGTGGCTTTCGCCGATCTCGCCGTCCGGGTCAGCGCCGGCGGCGTTGAAGTAGCGCAGGGCGGTCCAGCGGAACGAC
The DNA here is from genome assembly GCA_036500495.1 of Caulobacteraceae bacterium. GTDB lineage: Bacteria > Pseudomonadota > Alphaproteobacteria > Caulobacterales > Caulobacteraceae > BOG-938. The sequence continues at coordinate 57,478 of DASYBX010000004.1, read as the reverse complement.
GGATGGGCCTCGCCGAGCCAGCGCAGGGCGCCCTCGAACGCCAGCTTGGACGCGCCGTAGGGATTGATCGGGACCGTGGCGTGGTCCTCCGGGATGGGTGACGCGGAGGGCACGCCATAGGTCGCGGCGGTCGACGAGAACACCAGGGCCCGCACCCCCGCGCCGATCAGGGTCTCGGCGAAGGTGACCGCCGCTCCGACATTGTTGTCGTAGTACTTGGCCGGGTTTCTGACGCTCTCGCCCACCAGGCTGAAGGCGGCGAAGTGGATGGCCGCCTTGATCCCGTACTCGGCGATGGCCTCGCGCACGGCCAGCCGGTCACGGATGTCGGCGTGGAAGAACGGCCCCCACTTCACTGCCTGGCGATAGCCGGTGGCCAGGTTGTCGAGCGTGACGGGAAGGTAGCCGGCGGCCTTCAGCGCCTTGCAGGCGTGCGAGCCGATGTAGCCGGCGCCGCCGGCGACCAGGACCGCGGGAGCATCAGTCATGCGGGAAACTCATTCTCAGTGGGGCTATCGCCTCGCGGCAGTTGAGCGCGGGCACGCTCCCGCTGCAACGCCAGAACGCGGGTTGCGATCCCGGCGGCTTACGCCTCTTCGACCGTATGGCGCGGCTCGATCGCCCAGTGCAGGCCGACCACCGCGCCCTTGACCACCGGCAGGAGGGCCAGGGTGGCGATCAACAGGGAGGGCATCACCGTACCCAGCACCAGCCAGATGTTGGCCTGCCATAGCCAAGGCAAGAACAGGAGGGGCGCCACAATCAGGTGGCCCACGATCAGGATGGTGAAATAGGGCGGGGCGTCGTCGGCGGGATAGCGGGTGTTGTCGTTGCCGCACGCCTCGCAGACCTGGACCTTGAGGTACTTGCGGTAGAGTTGGCCCTCGCCGCAGTTGGGGCAGCGCAGGATCGCCCCTCGCTTCATGCCGAGGGCGACGGACCGCTTTTCAGCGGCTGGGAGGGAAGCGCCGATCATGACCGACGGCATATGGGCCCGGGTAAGGCTCCGTCAACCGGGGCGCCGTCAAATGGCCGCATGCCGATTCGCCTGTCGCTGCTGGTGTTGCTCGGGCTCCTCGTCCCGGCTTCGGCGTTCGCCGCCGAGGCCAAGGAGAAGGGCACGTTCGTGGCGATCGAAACCCTGACCGCCAGCGTCATGGGCGGGGGCCGCCGTGAGGTGCTGACCGTGCAGGCGGGCGTCGACTGTCCCACCCCGGCCCTGCACGACTACGCCGAGAAGGTCACCCCGCGCCTGCGCGACGCCTACACCCAGGTGTTGCAGCTCTACGCCGGCGGTCTGGTCTCCGGCGCTCCGCCCGATCCCGACTACGTCGGCCGCCGCATGCAGGAAGCCACCGACCGGGTGCTGGGCAAGCCCGGCGGCAAGTTCCTGATCGGCGGGATCATGGTGAACTAGGAGGCCTTCCCGCGCTATCGGCCTGACGGCCTACTTGGGCGCGTGCCTGCCCGCCGCCTTGTCGATCATCTCGGCCAGCTTCAGGTCGCGTTCGGTGACGCCGCCGGACTCGTGGGTGGCCAGGAGGATGTCGACGCGGTTGTAGACGTTCGACCACTCCGGATGGTGATCCATCTTCTCGGCGATCAGGGCGATCTCGGCCATGAAGCCGAACGCCTCGGCGAAGGTGCTGAACTTCAGGTTGCGCACAATGGCGTCGCGGCCCTCGGCCGGGCGCCACTCTGGCAGGCGTTCGCAGGCTGGGCCTGCGCCGATCAGTGCCGGGGCCGTCATCCAAACGCCTCCATCTTGTTTGCGCTATCGCCTGGCGGCGACTTGAGCGCGGTTTCTGCGTTGAACAGGCTTCGCCGAGCCGGCCTTGGGGTCGGGCGGCAAATCTTGTTATTGGCCTAACGCGATGGGCGCTCAAGGCCCGAGGGGATATCCAGCATGTGCGGCATCATCGGCATCGTCGGCAGGTCCGAGGTCGCGCCCAGGCTCATCGAGAGCCTGAAACGCCTCGAATACCGCGGGTACGACTCCGCCGGCCTCGCGGCGGTGGTCGACGGCCAACTGGAGCGGCGCCGGGCGCCGGGCAAGCTGCGCGAACTGGAGGCGGTGCTCGACGATCGCCCGCTGCATGCCCAGACCGGGATCGGCCACACCCGCTGGGCCACCCACGGCGCGCCCAACGAGAAGAACGCCCACCCGCACATCGCCGGCCGCGTGGCGGTGGTGCACAACGGCATCATCGAGAACTTCGCCGAGCTCAAGGCCGAGCTGATCGCCAAGGGCCGCGTCTTCTCCAGCGACACCGACACCGAGGTGGTGGCCCACCTGGTCGACCAGAACCTGGTCGAGGGGATGGCTCCGCTTGAGGCCTTCGCCGCGGCCGCGCGCCGGCTGTCGGGCGCCTATGCCCTGTGCGTGCTGGTGCGGGGTGAGCGCGACATGATCTTCGCCACCCGCAACGGCCCGCCCCTGGTGGTCGGCCACGGCGACGGCGAGATGTTCGTCGGCTCCGACGCCCTGGCGGTGGGCCCCTTCACCAACCGGGTGGTCTATCTGGAGGACGGCGACTACGCCGCGGTGGACCATGACGGGGCCAAGGTGTTCGACGCCTCCGGGAAGCCGGTGGAGCGACCGGTCAAGGTGGTCGCCTCCTCCGCCGCCCTGATGGAGAAGGGCAACTATCGGCACTTCATGGAAAAGGAGATCCATGACCAGCCGGAGGGCTGCCAGCGCACCATCGCCGCCTATGTCGACACCCTGGGCGGCGTGGCCGCCGTGCCCGGCGGGATCGACTGGGCTGGCCTGGAGCGCATCCAGATCGTGGCCTGCGGCACCTCCTACATCGCCGGCGTGATCGGCAAATATATGATCGAGAAGTACGCCGACCTGCCGGTCGACGTGGAGATCGCTTCCGAGTTCCGCTACCGCGAACCGGCGCTGAGGCCCGGCGCCCTGGCCATCGCCATGTCGCAGTCGGGCGAGACCGCCGACACCCTGGCGGCCCTGCGCTGGTGCATCGGCAAGGGCATGAAGAGCGCCGCGGTGGTCAACGCCACCGAGTCGACCATGGCCCGCGAGGTCGATGTGGTATGGCCGATCCACTGCGGCCCCGAGATCGGTGTGGCCTCGACCAAGGCCTTCACCGCCCAGGTCAGCGTGATGACCGCCCTGGCCATCGCCGCGGCCCGGGCGCGCGGCCGCATCGACGAGGCCGAGGAGAAGCGGCTGGTGCGGGTGCTCCTGGAAGCGCCCCGTCTCATCGCCGAGTCGATCCAGCTCGAGGACGAGGTGCGCAAGGCCGCCGTCGACGTGGCCAAGGCCCGCGACGTGCTCTACCTCGGCCGCGGGCCGATGAGCGCCCTGGCGCTGGAAGGCGCGCTGAAGCTGAAGGAGATCAGTTATATCCACGCCGAGGGCTATGCCGCCGGCGAACTGAAGCACGGGCCGATCGCCCTGGTCGACGACAAGACCCCGATCATCATCCTCGCCCCCTTCGACAGCTATTTCGAGAAATCGGCCTCCAACATGAGCGAGGTGATGGCGCGGGGCGGCCAGGTGATCTTCATCACCGACCACGAAGGCGCCCACGAGGCCCCGTCCGGGGCGCAGGTGGTGATGACCGCGCCGTCGAGCGACCCCTTGATCTCGCCGCTGGTGCTGGCGGCCCCGATCCAGCTCCTCGCCTACCATGTGGCCGTGCTGAAGGGCGCCGACGTCGACCAGCCGCGCAACCTCGCCAAGTCGGTGACTGTGGAATGATGGGCCTAAGGGTGATCCTGGTTGGGGCGTTGTTCCTGCTGATCGCAACCCTGTTCGTCGCGCCCCTGTTCCAGCACCACGCATGACCGACGATCTCCCCCCCGACGAGAAGGATTGGAGCCAGAAGCCGTTCGGACCCCTCCGGTCCTATGGCCGCATCAAGTCGCGGCCGATCAAGCCGCGCCAGGCGGGGTTGATGGAGACCCTGCTGCCGCAGATCGCGGTTGATCTCGTCGCGCCCCTGGCCGGCTGGAGCGGCCCGACATGGCTGGAGATCGGCTTCGGCGGCGGCGAGCACATGGCGGCCCAGGCGGCCAAATTCGTGCAAGAGGGGGCGCCGGATGTGCGCATCCTCGGCGCGGAGCCCTTCGTCAACGGCGTGGCCAGCGCGGTGCGGCATGTGGAGGAGCAGGGCCTTTCCAACGTGCGCATCCACCACGGCGACGCGCGCGATCTCGTGGCGGCGCTGCCGGACGCCTCGATCGCGCGGGTGTTCATCCTGTTCCCCGACCCCTGGCCCAAGGCGCGCCACCACAAGCGGCGCATCGTCCAGCCCGAACTGCTGGCCGAGCTGGCGCGGGTGCTGCAGCCCGGCGGCGGGCTGAGGTTCGCCACCGACTGGGCCGACTACGCCGACTGGACCCTGGAGCGGGTGCTGAAGAGCGGTCTCTTCGACTGGCCGGCGATGCGCGCCGACGATTGGCGCTCGCCGCCGGCCGACCATGTGACCACGCGCTACGAGCTGAAGAAGCTCGGCGACTGCGCCCCGGTGTTCCTGGATTTCGTGAAGCGCTAGAGCGCAGGCGTCTTGCCGAGCGGCGGCGGGTGCAGCTTCAGGCTGAACGCGGTCCGCACCTCGCCATGGGCCGGCGCCGTCACGCTCTGGGTCATCTCGTTGAACCGGCCCCAAAGGAAGGGGTGCCACACGATCACCGTTCCCGCCCCCTGGGGCACGCCCTTGAGGACCGCTTCGCCGTCCGGCCCGGTCTTCACGGCCCATGGCGTATCGGTGACGAACACGAAACCCATCATCTGGTCGTGGATATTGCAGCCCAGCGAGACCACGCCTGGCTGGTCGAACGTGATGTGGCGGCTCTCGTCCTTGCCGTACAGCCTCAGCTCGAAGCGCTTGGCCGGGGAGAAGGAGTAGACGTGGTGCCGCACCTTGTCGTGGTTGGGGAACTCAACCTCGGAGCCCACGGGCACGACGATCACGAGTGGGTTGAAGCGAATGTCGGCCTGGGTCACCTGGAAGGTCCCCGAGGCCGGAGGCGGCGCGTGGACGCCTGCAGCCGGCCGGAAGGTCACCACCGCGTTGGCTACGGGCTGGCCGGCCGCGTCCCGCAACGAAACCTCCAGCGTCGCGGCGCTGGCGGCTGAGGCTGCGCAGAGCGTCATCGCACAGGCGATCGACAGACGAGACACGAAGCGAGGCATGGATGGGTTGCTAACGGTTATGCGGTAAACCTTGCGTAAATTCCTGACCATCTAGTCAGGCCATCTGGCAGTCTGAGGTGGGGCATGGGGTTTTCCGGGCGCATGGCGGCCGCGGCTTTGGCCGCCGGCGTTGCCCTGGTCACGGCCGGGGCTGCGGAAGCCCATGAGTGGCAATGGGGCGGCAAGCTCGATCTGACGCGCGGCGTGGCCAATGTCGAGGGCGCCGGAGGCGGGGGCTTGGCGACCTGGGCGCTGATCACCGGGAACGAGACTCGGGACGGCATCGGTGGTGAACTGAGCGCCACCTATATCAACCTGCCTGCCTATTCCGTGCGTGTGTTCGGTGGCGGGGTAGGCCTGTTCGACCGGGTGGAGGCGACGGTGGCCCGGGCCACCTTCGACACCGGCGCCACCGGCGCCAAGCTCGGCCTCGGCCGTGGCTTCACCTTCGATCAAACCATCCTGGGCGCGAAAGTCAGGCTGCTGGGCGACGCGGTCTACGATCAGTCCACCTGGCTGCCACAGGTGGCGGCGGGGCTGCAGTACAAGGCGAACGACCGCGGCGCGATCGTGCGCGCGGTGGGCGCGGACCACGACGCGGACGTGGACGTCTATATCGCGGCCACCAAGATCCTGCTGGACCAGAGCCTGGTGCTGAGCGCCACGGCCAGGGCCACCCGGGCCAACCAGTTCGGCTTCCTCGGCTTTGGCGGCGACAGGAGCAGGGCCTACGCCGCCGAGTTCGAGGGTTCGGCCGCCTACCTCCTCACCGCCAAGCTGGCGGTGGGCGCAGAGTATCGATCCAAGCCCGACAACCTGAGCTTTGCCCGCGAGGCCGCCGCCTTCGACGTGTTCGTCGCCTACGCCCTGACCAGGAACCTTTCGGTCACGGCCGCCTATGTGGATCTGGGCGATATCGCCACCTTCCGCGGCCAGCGCGGCGCCTATGTCTCGCTGCAGGCAGGATTTTGAGGATGAAACCCAGCGCCCTAGCCCTTCTCGTGGCTATTGCCTCCGGTCCGGCGCTCGCCGCCGAGCAGCCCGTCGCGCCCTATCCCCAAAGCGACGCCAACGCCGGCGCCGCGCCGTTCAAGGACGACAGGGTGTTCCAGGCGCTGCACGGCAAGGCTGGGGTGGCCCGCATCACGGCAGACCTGATCGAGCGCCTGAAGACCGACTCGCGCACGTCCGACATCTTCCGCGCCGCGGATTTCGAGCGGCTGGACCGCACCCTGAACGAGGAGTTCTGCTACGTGGCCGGCGGCCCTTGCCACTACAGCGGCATGGACATGAAAACCGCCCACAAGCACATGGGCCTGCAGGAAATCCACTTCAACGCCCTGGTCGAGGACCTGGAGGCGGCGATGACCAAGGAAGGCGTGCCCTGGCGGGTGCAGGCGCGGCTCCTGGCCAAGTTCGCGACGATGAAACCAGAGGTGGTGGACGCCAGCCGGAACTAATCCAGGCGCTCGCTGAGCTTCTGCATCACGCTCAGCGCGGTCTGGTATTCCTCGAACGACAGGCCTTCGAGGAGCTCGACCCTGAGGCGCTCGGCCTCGGCCTCGATCTCGGCCACCACGGGCTTGGCCGCGTCGGTCAGGGTCAGGAGATTCACGCGGCGGTCGGTGGGACTGACCCGGCGCTCGATCAGGCCCTGGGCCTCGAGCTGGTCCAGCACCCGCACCAGGGTGGGGGGTTCGACGCCGGCCAGTTCGGCCAGGGCGGCCTGGCTCACCCCGTCGCCGGCCTGGCCCAGCCAGTAGAGCGCGCCCCAGCGGGCGATGCTCATGTTCATCGGCTTGAGGCGCTCGTCCAGCCGGGTCCGCCAGCGACGCGAGACGACCGAAATCACCTGGGCGAAATCGTGCCGATCACGCGAAGTAAGCCTGTCCATCGAAATCCGGAATCTCCCTGATCCGGTCTTCGCATATCCGCCAAACAAGAGATTGAGAATGTGCAATTAGGTCGTGCGGCAATTCGCCCGCCTTTGATCATGACATGAAATATTTCAGGGGGGATGGTTCTCAAACACGACCTGGATGCCCGGTCCACCGGGCATTCTCGACTTGGAAATACATCCAGGGCCGTGACTGGCCCGAGGCAGGCGCGAAATGGGGCGTCGGATCGCGTCATCACTCTCGCTTTTGGCGTCCCGCTAGGCCTTGGCCACCTTGAGCCGCCGCCGCGCCCAGCGGCTGATCAGCCACAGCCCCGCAATGCCGAGCACGCCGAGGCCGGCCGTCACCCAGTTGGCCGCCGGGCCGAGCTGGCCGTAAGCGCTCACCAGCAGATAGCCGGCCGCCTCCCAGCCGGCGAGGATCACGGCGGACATCAGCAGCGACTCGCCGAGGTAACGCCAGAACGGCGCTTCCAGCAGGCCGGCCGAGACCATGATCGGGAAGTAGAGACCATAGGCGAACTTGGAGGCCAGCAGGGTCAGGAACATGCGCTCGCGCCAGGCGGCGTGCAGCGGCTCCATCACCTGCTGGACGGCGCAGATGCGCTGGATCCAGCGGTGCACGCGCTCGGAGCGCCGGGCCAGGCGGCCCAGGCCGTAGAAGGTCACGTCCTGGAACAGGCCGCCGCCCATGACGATGGCGTAGGCGACGAGCGGATCGATCCTGCCTGCCGCCACACCCGCGCCGCCGGCTATGGCCACCATCGGGCCCTCGATCAGCGACAGGGGGATCATCAGCGGATAGGCGTACTGGAGCAGCAGATGCAGCATCCAGCCGGAACGCGGGGAGCGGCGTGGCGGCTGCGGCTGATTTTCCGATGGGCTATGGTCGCCTGCGGATGGAGGCGGATCGAGATGGGCGCAGACACCGACCCGGGAGCGGCGTGGCCGGCCCTGCCGTATGCTCGGCTGAGGCCGACGGCGGAGGCTCTGCACCTGATGACCCAGGTCGTCGGCAAGGTGGCGGTGGCGCGCTCGCCCTGGCTCAACCACTCCTGGCACCTGACCCTGCGGCTGTCGGCGCGCGGCCTGGCGACGCCCTTGATCCCGGCCGGCCCCGTGTCCCTGCAGCTGGAATTCGACTTCATCGACCATGCTCTCGTCCTTCGCTGCACCGATGGCGGCGAACGGCGCATCGCCTTGGCCCCGGGGACGGTCGCCGGCTTCTATGCGGAGACCATGGACGCCCTGGCCGGGATCGGCGCCCCCACCCGCATCGTCGACCGGCCCAACGAGCTGGCCGACCCCTGCCCCTTCCCGGAGGACCACGAGCGGCGGGCCTATGAGCCGGACATCGCGCGCGATTTCTGGCGCGCCCTGGTGCGGATCGAAGGGGTGTTCGCCCGCTTCCGCACCCGCTTCATCGGCAAGAACAGCCCGATCCACTTCTTCTGGGGCTCGGCCGACCTGGCGGTGACACGTTTCTCCGGCCGCCGCGCGCCGCCGCACCCGGGCGGCATCCCCAACCTGCCGGACATCGTGACGCGCGAGGCCTATTCGCACGAGGTGTCGAGCGCCGGCTTCTGGGCCGGAGACGACCGCACGCCCGAGCCCAGCTTCTATGCCTACGCCTATCCCACGCCCGCAGGGTTCGGCGACGCCCCGGTGTCGCCCGCCGGCGCCCGGTTCGACCCGGCGCTGGGCGAATTCATCCTGCCCTACGAGCGGGTGCGGACGGCGGCCGACCCGGACGCGACGCTGCTGGCCTTCCTGCAAAGCACCTACGAAACGGCCGCGAACCTCGCCGCCTGGGACCGCGCCGCCCTGGAGCGGGAAGAGGGGCCGCTCGGCCGTCCGCCGGCGGCTTTCTGAAACGGATTCAACCAGGACTCGCAAAAGCTCTTGGCTCGGGCTATACAGCGCCCACATCGATCGTTTGCGCTGGATGGCGCTTTCGAGCGGCGGCCACCCGGCCCGCCGCTTTTTTGTTGGATTTTAGCCGTGCGCGGAAAGACCGCCGAAGACCGCACCCTGATCGAACTCCTGGACCCTGTGGCCGAGGCGGCGGGCTACGAGATCGTGCGGTTGCGCCTGATGGGCGGCAACACGCGGCGGCTGCAGATCATGGCCGAGCGGCCTGATCCCGATGGCGGCCCCGGCCACATGGACGTGGACGACTGCGCCCGCCTGTCGCGCGCGGTGTCCGAGGTGCTGGACGCCGCCGACCCGATCTCCGGCGAATATCTGCTGGAGGTCTCGACCCCCGGCATCGACCGCCCCCTGACCCGGCTGAAGGACTTCGAGGCCTTCGAGGGCTACGAGGTCCGTATGGAGCTCGATCGCGTGGCCGAGGGGCGCAAGCGCTTCCGCGGCCAGCTGGCCGGGATCGAGGATGAAAACGTGGGGATCAACCTGGAGGAGGAGCCGGACGCCACCGTCTACGTGCCCTTCGCCTGGATCACCGACGCCAAGCTCGTCCTGACCGACGAGCTGTTGAAACGCGGCGCCGACGAACGCGCGGCCCGCCTTGCTGAACTGTCGACGTCGGACAACGACGACGACGACGAGGAGTAGACCGAGATGGCCACCGGCATTTCCGCCAACCGCCTGGAGCTGCTGCAGATCGCCGACGCGGTCGCGCGGGAGAAGTCGATCGAGAAGGAGATCGTGATCGCCGCCATCGAGGAGGCGATCCAGAAGGCGGCCCGCGCCCGCTACGGCGCCGAGCACGACATCCGCGCCCTGATCGACGCCAAGACCGGCGAGTTGACGCTGAAGCGCGTCATCACCGTGGCCGATCCGGTGGAGAACGAGGACACCCAGATCTCCCTGGCCGACGCCAAGAAGCGCAGCGTCACCGCCGAGATCGGCACGACCTTCGAAGAGATCCTGCCGCCGTTCGAGTTCGGCCGGGTGCAGACCCAGATGGCCCGCCAGGTGGTGACCCACAAGGTGCGCGAGGCCGAGCGCGAGCGTCAGTACGAGGAGTACAAGGATCGCGTGGGCGAGATCGTCAACGGCGTGGTCAAGCGCGTCGAATACGGCAACGTCATCGTCGACCTGGGCCGCGGCGAAGGGATCATGCGCCGCGACCAGTCGATCCCGCGCGAGAACTTCCAGATCGGCGACCGCATCCGCGCCTATATCTACGACGTGCGCACCGAGACCAAGGGCCCACAGATCATGCTGAGCCGCGCCCACGGCGGCTTCATGGCCAAGCTGTTCGCCCAGGAGGTGCCGGAGGTCTACGACGGCGTCATCGAGATCCGCGCCGTGGCCCGCGATCCGGGCAGCCGCGCCAAGATGGCGGTGGTGTCGAACGACAGCTCGATCGACCCGGTCGGCGCCTGCGTCGGCATGCGCGGTTCGCGCGTGCAGGCGGTGGTGGCCGAGCTGCAGGGCGAGAAGATCGACATCATCCAGTGGTCGCCGGACGAGCCGACCTTCATCGTCAACGGCCTCGCGCCCGCCGAAGTCACCAAGGTGGTGATGGACGAGGACGAGGAGCGGGTCGAGGTGGTGGTGCCCGACGAGCAGCTGTCGCTGGCTATCGGCCGCCGCGGCCAGAACGTGCGCCTGGCCTCCCAGCTGACCGGCTGGCAGATCGACATCATGACCGAGAGTCAGGAGAGCGAGCGCCGCCAGCGCGAGTTCGCCGAGCGCACCCAGCTGTTCCAGGAGGCCCTGGACGTGGACGAGGTCATCGCCCAGCTGCTGGTCACGGAGGGCTTCGCCGCCGTCGAGGACGTCGCCTATGTCGAGGCCGACGAGATCGCCTCGATCGAGGGCTTCGACGAGGACACCGCCGAGGAGTTGCAGGCCCGCGCCCGCGAGTACCTGGACAAGGAAGCCGCCGAGCTCGACGCCAAGCGCCGCGAACTGGGGGTCGAGGACGGGCTGCTCGAGATCGAGGGCGTGACCCTGCCGATCGCCGTGGCCCTGGGGACCGCCGACATCAAGACCGTCGAGAATCTCGCCGACCTGGTGCCGGACGACCTGCGCGGTTGGTTCGAGACCAAAAACGGCGAGCGCGTGCGCCAGGCCGGCGCCCTGGAAAGCTTCAACCTCTCGCCCGACGACGCCGAGGCCCTGATCATGCGCGCCCGCGTGGCCATGGGCTGGATCGAGCCGGAACCGGAGCCGGAAGTCGAGGCCGAGTCTGAGATCGAGGCTGAAGCCGCCGCGGCCGAAGAGGTCGAGCAGGACGCCTGAGCGTCCTGCTCAGAAGCCGGCAGGAACACATCATGTCCCTGGCCGAGGCTCACCGAGAACGACGCGACCTCGTCTCCGGCGAGGTGATGCCCGAGGAGCGCCTGGTGCGCTTCGTGGCGGGGCCCGAAGGCGTGGTCACCCCGGACGTGGCGCGCAAGCTGCCCGGGCGTGGCCTGTGGGTTGCGGCCACGCGCGAGGCGGTGGACCAGGCGGCCAGGAAGGGCGGCTTCTCCCGCTCGGCCAAGGCCAAGCTCTCGGCCCCCGCCGATCTCGCCGATCAGGTCGAAAATCTCCTGAAAACCCGGCTTTTGTCCGGACTCGGACTTGCCCGGCGGGCCGGCGACCTTATCTTCGGCTTCGAGAAGACGGCCCAGGCCATCGAGCAGGGCAAGACAGCCTGGATGGTGGAGGCCTCGGACGGCGCCCACGACGGGCGTCGAAAACTTCTCCAGAGCGTCCGACGAGCCACGGACGCGGGCCTTCGGGCGCCGCGCCTTTTGGGCGTCTTTTCATCCGAGGAATTGGGTTTGGCCTTGGGCCTCGGAAATGTGATACACCTCGCCTTCCTTGCGGGGCGAGGCGCCGATCGCTGGACCATTGATGTCGAGCGGCTGTCGGGCTTCCGTCCGCTCATCCCTTTGAGTTGGCGCGAGGAGCCTTCCGGCGGGCGGAACGATTAGACGTTTCCGTTCTCTTAGGCGTATGGACATGCGGGCCGCGCCGCTACCGCGCGGCAGTGAGTAACAAAGCGAGCGAATGAGCGACGCGAACGACAACGAGAACCGGCCTGGCGGCCGCGCCCCCCTGACGCTGAAGCCGCGCGGCGGCGCCGTCAGCTCGGGAACGGTGAAGCAGAGCTTCAGCCACGGGCGGTCCAAGACGGTGGTGGTGGAGACCAAGCGTCGGCGCGTGGATGCGCCTCCGGCGGCCACGTCGGGCCCTGCGCGCCCGGCCTATGAGCCGCCGAAGCCGCAAGCCCAGGCTCCGGTCGCCCCCGCCCCGCGTCCGGCCGCGCCGGCGTCCGCGCCATCGTCCCCCGCCGCTTCGTCGAACCTGAACCTGTCGCCGGAAGAGCTGCGGGCTCGCCAGCGGGTGGTGGAGACCGCGCGCGCCGAACAGGAACGCCAGGCCGAGCAGCGCCGTCAGGAAGACGCGCACCGGGCCGAACAGGAGTCCGCACGCCGCCGCGAGCAGGACGCCGCGCGCGCCGCCGCCGTCGCTGCCCAGCCCCAGCCGGTTGCGGCCGCGCCCGCGGCGCCCACGCCCCAGCCGCAACCCGAACCTGTGGCCGCAGCGCCCGCCGCCCGTCCGGCGGCCGAGGCGTCGCATCCGCAGGCCGAGCGTCCGCAAACCCATGATCGTCCGCGCGACGCCGGTCATCGCGACGACCGGGCTCCGCGTCCGGAAGGGCGTGGCGGCTACACCGACCGTCCTCCGCGCGAGGGCGACCGCCCGCGCGGCGACCGTCCCTATGCCGACCGTCCGCCCCGCGAAGGCGGCCATGGCGGCGGTCCCCGTCCGGAAGGCCGTAGCGAAGGCGCCGGCGCCGGCGGCGGCTTCCGTCGCGACGACCGCAACACCGGCGGCACCACCACCTTCCGTCCCAGCCCGCCTCGTGAGGGCGGCTACCAAGGCGATCGCGGCCCGCGTCCGGAAGGGCGCGGCTATGGCGACCGGCCCCCGCGTGAGGGCGACCGTCCGCGCGGCGACCGTCCCTTGGGCGACCGTCCTCCGCGTGAGGGTGACCGTCCGCGCGGCGATCGTCCGCCGCGTCCGGGCGGCCCCGGCGGCGAGACCGTCCGCTATTCGGCCCTGTCCCCACGCCCGTCCGGCGACCGCGGCCCCCGTCCGGGCGGCCCCCGTCCCGGCGGCCCCGGCGGCCGTGGAGCTCCGGCTCCTGCGGCGCCCGAGATCCAGCGCGCCACCCGTCAGGCCCCTCGCTCCGGTGAAGTCGACCGCCGTCCGGAAGGTGACGACGACGACAACCGCAAGCGCGCCAAGGGCGGCGTCGACCTCAAGAACGCCGTCTCGCGCACCAAGGGCGAGCCCAAGCGCCGCGAAGGCCGCCTCACCATCCAGGCCGTGGCCGGCGATGGCGAGGACGCCGCCGAGCGGATGCGCTCCCTGGCCTCGGTGCGCCGGGCCCGTGAACGCGAAAAGGAAAAGCGCCGCGGCGGCGGCCAGCAGGAACAGGCCCGCGTCTCGCGCGAGGTCGTGATTCCCGACGTCATCACCGTGGGCGAACTGGCCCAGCGGATGGCGACGCGCGGCGTCGACGTGATCAAGTTCCTGATGCGTCAGGGTCTGATGCTGAAGATCAACGACGTGATCGACAACGACACCGCCGAGCTGGTGGCCACCGAATTCGGCCATACCGTCAAGCGGGTGTCGGAATCGGACGTGGAAGAAGGCTTCCTCGACGTCGCCGACATCGACGACCACATGCTGCCCCGTCCGCCGGTGGTGACCGTGATGGGCCACGTCGACCACGGCAAGACCAGCCTGCTCGACGCCCTGCGCTCGGCCAATGTGGCGTCCGGCGAGTCCGGCGGCATCACCCAGCACATCGGCGCCTATCAGGTGCGGATGCCGGACGGCCAGGCGGTGACGTTCCTCGACACCCCCGGCCACGCGGCCTTCTCCCAGATGCGCGCGCGCGGCGCCAACATCACCGACATCGTGGTGCTGGTGGTGGCCGCCGACGACGGGGTCATGCCGCAGACGATCGAGGCCATCAACCACGCCAAGGCGGCGGGGGCTCCGATCATCGTGGCCATCAACAAGATCGACAAGCCGGGCGTCGACCCGCAGCGCGTGATCAACGAACTGCTGCAGCACGAGATCGTGGTGGAAGCCCTGGGCGGCGACACCCAGGCCATCCCGGTCTCGGCCAAGGAGAAGACCGGCCTCACCGACCTGATCGAGGCCATCCTCGTCCAGGCCGAGGTGATGGACCTGCGCGCCAATCCGGACCGCACGGCCGAGGGCGTGGTGATCGAAGCCAAGCTCGACCGCGGCCGCGGCGCCGTGGCGTCGGTGCTGGTCAAGCGCGGCACCCTGCACAAGGGCGACATCGTGGTGGCGGGCGCCGCCTGGGGCCGCGTGCGCGCCCTGGTCAACGACCGCGGCGAGCAGGTCAACGAGGCCGGCCCGTCCGTGCCGGTGGAAGTGCTCGGCCTCGACATGCCCGCCAGCCCCGGCGAACCCTTCGCCGTGGTCGAGAACGAGGCCCGCGCCCGCGAGCTGACCGAATATCGCGAGCGCCAGAAGCGCGAGCGTTCGTTCATGCCGGTGGGTGGCGGCGTGTCGCTGGCCGACATGATGGCCAAGCTGCAGGACAAGCGTGTCTCCGAACTACCGGTGGTCATCAAGGCCGACGTGCAGGGCTCGGCGGAAGCCATCGTCAGCTCGCTCGACAAGATCGGCACCGACGAGGTGCGCGCGCGCATCATCCACTCGGCCGCCGGCGCGATCACCGAGAGCGACGTGCTCCTGGCCAAGGGCGCCAACGCCCCGATCCTGGGCTTCAACGTCCGCGCCTCGGCCCAGGCCCGTTCGCTGGCCGAGCGCGAAGGCGTCGAAATTCGGTATTACGCGATCATCTACGACCTGCTCGACGACATCAAAGGCGTGCTCTCGGGCATGCTGGCGCCGATCCAGCGGGAAACCTTCCTCGGCAACGCCGAGGTGGTGCAGGTGTTCGACATCTCCAAGGTCGGCAAGGTCGCCGGCTGCAAGGTGGTCGACGGCGTCGTGCGCAAGGGCGCCAAGGTCCGCATCATCCGCCAGGACATCGTCCTGCAGGAGATGGGCACCCTGGTCACGCTCAAGCGCTTCAAGGACGAGGTCAACGAAGTGGTGGTCGGCCAGGAGTGCGGCATGTTCCTCAACTTCAACGACCTGAAGCCGGGCGACACCATCGAGTGCTTCACCGTCGAAGAGATCAAGCGGTCGCTGTGACCTCGAACTGACGCGGACTCCCCCGCTCGCGGGGGAGTTGTCACGAAGTGACTGAGAGGGCATTCGGCCGCGATGCGGTTCAATGCCCTCTCCACCGCTTCGCGGTCCCCCTCCCTCGCAAGCGGGGGAGGCCGTGCTAGGAATTTCCTATGAAACGCCATCATCAATCCAAGGGCCGGGGTCACGCGCCTCAAGGCCCCTCGCAGCGCCAGCTCCGGGCGGGCGAGCTGATCCGCCATGCCCTTGTGGAAGTGCTTCGCGAAGAAGAATTGCAGGACGAGGCCATGCGCGGTGTGTCGGTGACCATCACCGAGGTGCGGCTGTCGCCGGACCTGCGCCATGCCCAGGTGTTCGTCGAGCCGCTCGGCGGCGACAGGCTGGGCGGCGGCCATGTGCGCGAGGTGGTATCGGCGCTGAACCGTCACGCCAAGTTCCTGCGCGGCCGCCTCGGCTCCGGCATCGACATGAAGTTCACGCCCGAGCTCAAATTCCTGCACGACCAGAGCTTCGACGAGGCCGAGCGCATGGCCCGGCTATTCGACGACCCGCGGGTGCGCGAGGACCTGGCCAAGAACGACGCTGGGCATGACGGGGACGACGATCAAGAGGACGGGCATGGCGCGTAAGCGCAAGGGCCGGCCCGTCTCCGGCTGGGTGGTGCTGGACAAGCCCTACGACCTCGGCTCGACGCAGGCGGTGAGCCGGGTGCGGCGCCTGTACGAGGCGCAGAAGGGCGGCCACGCCGGAACCCTGGATCCGCTGGCCACCGGCGTGCTGCCGATCGCGCTCGGCGAAGCGACCAAGACCGTCCCGTTCCTGATGGACGCGGACAAGGCCTATGTCTTCACCATCGAATGGGGCGCGACCACCGCCACCCTCGACCGCGAGGGCGAGGTGACCGCGCGCTCCGACGTGCGGCCGTCTCCCGACGCGGTGGCCGAGGCGTTGAAGGGCTTCGTCGGCGAGATCCAGCAGGTTCCGCCCGCCTATTCGGCGATCAAGGTCGACGGCGAGCGCGCCTATGACCTGGCCCGCGAGGGCGTCGAGGTGGAGTTGAAGGCCCGCGCGGTGACCATCCATTCCGCCGCGGTCAGCGCCGTTCCCGACGCCGACCACGTGGAGATCACGGTGGAGTGCGGCAAGGGGACCTATGTGCGCTCGATCGTGCGCGACCTGGCCGAGGCGTTGGGGGCGTGTGGCCACGTCAGCCAGCTACGGCGCACCCGGGTAGGGCCGTTCCGCGCGGACGGGGCGATTCCTCTGGAAAAACTGGAGACTTTCATCTATGAGGGCCGCGGCTCGGAGGCGCTTCTTCCGGTCGAGACCGCGCTGGACGACATCCCGGCGTTGGCCGTGACCACCGAAGACGCTTTCAGGCTCAAGCAGGGACGCTCGATCGTCCTGCTGCCTCGACAGGTCGAACAGCTGCGGCCGCTTCTCTCCCCTCGAACCATCGGCGGGCAAGACGCATCCCGGACCGTTCTGGCCACGTCCGGCGGACAGGCGGCGGCGCTCTGTGAACTGCGGGCCGGGCAATTGAGCCCGACACGCGTATTCCATCTCGTTTCTGGAGAACCCGATGTCGATTACGGCCGAACGCAAGGCTGAAGTGATTTCGACCCACGCCCGTTCCGAGGGCGATACCGGGTCTGCCGAAGTGCAGGTCGCGATCCTGTCCGAACGGATCGCCAACCTGACCGAACACTTCAAGACGCACAAAAAGGACAACCACTCGCGCCGGGGCCTGCTGAAGCTGGTCTCGCAACGCCGGCGGCTCCTGGACCACCTCAAGATTTCCGACACCGGCCGCTACCAGGCCCTGATCGAAACCTTGGGTCTGCGTCGCTAACGAAGACTACCGACGGGCCGGAGCGATCCGGCCCGTTCGACTATTGGACCATCCCGCCGAGGCTCCTTCACAGGCTCGGGGTCGACGCGGGGATCCGGGATCGTTTCCCGGATTGAAACTATCCGCCGAGGGCTCACATCGAAGTCCTCACGCAGCCTGTCTTTGGAGAGGATTTCGGATCGCCGAACTGATTTTGGCCCCGCCCCTGTCCGCCCCCGCTGGGAATACGCCCGCGGGTCGAGAGAAAAGAAAATGTTCGACATCAAACGCAAGAGCATCGACTGGGCCGGCCGCAAGCTGACCCTGGAAACCGGGCGTATCGCCCGTCAGGCCGACGCCTCCGTCTTCGCCTCCTATGGCGAGACCACCGTCCTGGCCACCGTGGTGGCCGCCAAGTCGCCCAAGGCCGGGGTGGATTTCTTCCCCCTGACCGTGAACTACCAGGAGAAGACCTTCGCCGCCGGCAAGATCCCCGGCGGCTACTTCAAGCGCGAGGGCCGGCCCTCGGAAAAGGAGACCCTGGTCTCCCGCCTGATCGACCGTCCGATCCGCCCCCTGTTCGTCAAGGGCTTCAAGAACGAGACCCAGGTGGTGGTGACCGTGCTGTCGCACGACCTGGAGAACGACCCGGACATCCTGGCGATGGTGGCCGCCTCGGCCGCCCTGACCCTGTCGGGCGTGCCCTTCATGGGCCCGATCGGCGCGGCGCGCGTGGGCTACATCGACGGCGAATATGTGCTGAACCCCACCGTTGACCAGCTCAACGAGGACAACCGCATGGACCTCGTCGTGGCCGGCACCGCCGACGCCGTGATGATGGTCGAATCCGAGATCAAGGAACTGTCGGAAGAGATCGTCCTGGGCGGCGTGCTGTTCGCGCAGCAGGGCTTCAAGCCGGTGATCGAAGCGATCATCGAGCTGGCCGAGCACGCGGCCAAGGAGCCGTGGGACTTCCAGGCCGATGACATCGAGCCGCTGAAGGAGAAGATCAAGGCCCTGGTCGGCGCCGACCTGCGCGCCGCCTACGCCATCACGGCCAAGGCCGAGCGCCATGCCGGCGTCACGGCCGCCAAGGCCAAGGCCGGCGAGACCCTGCTGAAGTCCGAGGCCAACCCGGAAGGCTACGACTCGATCAAGTTCGGCTCGGCCTTCAAGGAATGCGAGGCCGACATCGTCCGCCGCGGCATCCTGGAAACCGGCAAGCGGATCGACGGCCGTTCGGTCGACGTGGTGCGCCCGATCGTGTCGGAAGTGGGCGTGCTGCCGCGCACCCACGGCTCGGCCCTGTTCACCCGCGGCGAGACCCAGGCCCTGGTCGTGGCCACCCTGGGCACCGGCGACGACGAGCAGTGGATCGACGCCCTGGAAGGCACCTACAAGGAAAGCTTCCTGCTCCACTACAACTTCCCGCCCTACTCCGTGGGCGAGACGGGCCGCATGGGCTCGCCGGGCCGCCGCGAAATCGGCCACGGCAAGCTGGCGTGGCGGGCGATCCGCCCGATGCTGCCGCCCAAGACCGAGTTCCCCTACACCATCCGCCTGGTGTCCGAGATCACCGAGTCCAACGGCTCTTCGTCGATGGCCACGGTGTGCGGCTCCTCGCTGGCGCTGATGGACGCGGGCGTTCCGCTGAAGAAGCCGGTGTCCGGCATCGCCATGGGCCTGATCCTCGAGAAGGACGGCTTCGCGGTCCTCAGCGACATCCTGGGCGACGAGGATCACCTCGGCGACATGGACTTCAAGGTGGCCGGCACTGAAGACGGCATCACCAGCCTGCAGATGGACATCAAGATCGCCGGCATCACCGAGGAGATCTTCACCAAGGCCCTCAACCAGGCCAAGGGCGGCCGCCTGCACATCCTGGGCGAGATGGCCAAGGCCCTCACCGGGGCCCGCACCGAGATCGGCGAGTACGCGCCGAAGATCGAAACCATCAACATCCCCACCGACAAGATCCGTGAAGTGATCGGCTCGGGCGGCAAGGTGATCCGCGAGATCGTCGAGAAGACCGGCGCCAAGGTCGACATCTCCGACGACGGCACGGTCAAGGTCTCGGCCTCGGACGGCGCCAAGATCAAGGCCGCGGTGGACTGGATCAAGTCGATCACCCAGGAAGCCGAGGTCGGCCAGATCTACACCGGCAAGGTCGTGAAGGTGGTGGACTTCGGCGCCTTCGTGAACTTCTTCGGCGCCAAGGACGGCCTGGTGCACATCAGCCAGATCTCCAAGGAGAAGGTCGGCAAGGTGTCCGACGTCCTCTCCGAGGGCCAGATGGTCAAGGTGAAGCTCCTGGGCTTCGACGACCGCGGCAAGACCAAGCTGTCGATGAAGATCGTGGACCAGGAAACCGGCGAGGACCTGTCCAAGAAGGACGAGAAGGCCGAGGAGCCGGCGGAGTAAGCCGACGCTTCAGTCTGAAGACTCCAGAGGGGGCGGACCGGCGACGGTCCGCCCTTTTTCGTGCCGGCCATCACTGACGAAGCTCCAGCGGCGCGCGCCGGCGGGCTTATAAGGGCGTCATGACCGACACCTACCTGCACAAGGGCACGCCGGCCTACAGGGACGCGTCGATCGCCCTGTTCGCCTGTGGATTCGCCACCTTCGCCTTGCTGTACTGCGTGCAGCCGATGCTGCCGCAGTTCTCCCAGGCCTTTGGCGTCGACGCGGCGGGCGCGAGCTGGGCGGTGTCGGCGGCGACCATCGGGGTGGCGGTGTCGCTGATCCCCATCGGCATCGCCTCGGACCGCATGGGCCGCAAGACGCTGATGGCGGCCTCCCAGCTGCTGGTGGTGGGCCTGACCCTGGGTGTGGCCGCGGCGCCCGACTGGCGCACGCTGCTGCTGCTGCGCTTCCTGTCGGGGGTCGCCCTCTCGGGCGTGCCGGCGGTGGCCATGGCCTACCTTGGCGAGGAGGTCGAGCCGCAGAGCCTGGGTTCGGTGATGGGCCTCTACATCGGCGGCAACGCCTTTGGCGGCATGACCGGACGCCTCCTGACCGGGGCCCTCGCCGACGCCACGCACAGCTGGCGGTGGGCGGTGGGCATCGTCGCGGGCCTGGGCCTGCTCGCCGCCCTGGCCTTCATCCGCTTCCTGCCGCCCTCGCGCCGGTTCGAGCCGGCGCCCGCCGGTCGCGCGGGCCAGCGCATCCAGATCCTGCTGGATCTGTTCAGGGAGCCGACCCTGCCTTGGCTGTTCGCCGCGGGTTTCATGCTGATGGGGGCCTTCGTCGCCCTGTTCAACATCACCAGCTACCGGCTGACCTCGCCGCCGTTCAATCTCAGCAACACCCACGTCGGGGCGATCTTCCTGGTCTATCTGGTCGGCGCGCCCGTCTCGGCCTGGTTCGGGGCCATGGGCGACCAGCATGGCCGTGGCAAGATGATGGGGGTCGGCGCGGCGGTGATGTTGGTGGGCCTGGCCATGACCCTGCCCAACAACCTGTGGCTGATCACTCCGGGCCTGGCGCTCGTCACCGGCGGCTTCTTCGGCGCCCACGCCTTGGCCAGCGCCTGGGCCGGCTCGCGCGTGCCGTCCGCGCGCGGCCAAGCGTCGTCGCTCTATCTGTTCTTCTACTACATGGGACCGGCCCTGTTCGGGGCCATCGCCGGCAAGCTGTGGAACTCGGTCGGCTGGATGGGGGTGGCGATCGAGATTGGAGCCATGAACCTGGCCCTGTTCCTGATCGTGTTCCTGTCGCCCTTGGGGCGCGCCGATAAACGCTAGCGAGCTTGGGCGCGGCTATTCCGCCGGCGCCGCAGCGAGGGCGAGGGGCTTGGGCCGCGCCAGGAACGGGCGCTCGACCAGGCGGTAGGACAACAGGGCGGCGGCGCAGGCGCCGAGGATCGCGGCGCCGGCCGACAGCCAGGGCGGCCAGCCGTCTTCCCGCGCCGCCAGCACCACCAGACCCAGCGCCGCCGGGTGCAGCAGGTAGAGCGAGTAGGACGCCTGGCCCAAGGCGTCGAGCGGGATCTGGCGGACGGGTTGCCGGCCAATCAGCGCGCCGGCCACGGCGGCGAGGGCGGCAAAAGGCAGGGCCCAGTAGGCGATGTGGACCCGGGCGACCACCGGATCGCCGAGGCCGAGGGCGAACAGGGCCACGAAAGCGCCGATCCGTACGGTCCAGACCAGGGCGCGGGGCGCGGCGGCGAAGGCCCGGGCGTGGCGCACATAGAGGTCGGCCAGGACCGCGCCGATATACCACTGCCAGAGGGTGACGAGGATGAACGCCTGCCCGACCTGTCGCCAGCCGCCGAGATCCGGCAGGGCAAGGGACGCGGCGCCGTAGGCCGCCACCGCGATCACCAGCAGGGCCATGCCCTTGGCGGGCGTCGCCGCCCGGTTCGCCAGCAGCAGGTAGGCCAGGTAGAACTGGATCTCCAGCCCGATGGTCCAGAACACGCCGTTGATGCTGGAAATGGAGCCGGGCCACAGGGTGTGCAGGCCCAGAAGGTGCAGGCCGACGTTCAGCAGGCCGTGGCCGCCGTCGAGCAGGCCGATGGGCGAGATCAGGCCGACGACGATCGAGGCGGCGATGGCGATCCAGTAAGGCGGCAGGATGCGCTGGGCGCGGCGCTGAAGGTAGCGGCGCACATCGAGCCGGGCGGCCGGATCGCTCGCCCGGGCGCGGGCCATGGGCAGGCGGATGCAGAAGCCCGAGACGACGAAGAACACCGCCACCCCCACCTGGCCGGCCCAGCCGATCAGGCGCTCGGGGCCGGGGCTGAAGCGGGTGGCGCCGTAGAACTGGCCGATCACGTGGCACAGGACGACGCCGAGGGCGGCCAGGGCCCGCAGACGCTCGATATTGGCGATCCTACGCACGTTCATCCAAACAAGCCTGACCGAAAGCCGCGCGCCTCCGCCGGCCCTTCCGTGGGTTTTCCGAAAGCCTAGACTGGTTCACGCCGGGGGCGCCACCCACTTGGCGTTGTGCCTTCAATCGATCTTCAGGCGGACGAACGCCATGGTCCCGCGCGGATCGGAGCCATAGTCCAGCGCGCGGGGGGCGAAGTCGAAGGCCTGCTGGGCGCCGACGCCGAATTTGAGGCGCCGCGTCACCCGCCAGTCGTGGATCGCGCCCAGCGAAACCTCGGCCACGTGCTCCACGGCGCCCGTGGTGGCCAGCTCGGTGTTGTCGACCGTCTCGGCCCGCGCGTAGAGGGTCCAGGGATCGTTCGGCTTGAAGGCGGATTCGGCGATGAAGCCGCCCAGGGCCTGGTGGGTGACGGAGTCGCGCTTGGAGCCGTAGGCCAGGGTCGAGGACCACCAGCCGTCCCTGCCCATCGGCACGGTGTAGATGCCGCTGACCGACCAGCGGTCCTCGTTGGCTTCGGGCTCCAGCTGCTCCGGGCTCTTCTGGTGCGCCCAGGAGGTCTGGAACGACCAGTGCGCGTCCGGATTCCAGCTTAGGCGCACGGCTTGGCTGTCGAGCCTGGGGCTCTCGACGTCCCAGCGGTGCTGGTCCGGCTCGCGGCCCTTGAACGCCGAGACCTCGAGCTTGAGATTGCGGTGCACCCAGCCGGCGGTGAGCACGCCATAGGTGATGTGGGTGGAGTCCAGCCAGTGATGGGTGATCGGGGCGGCCACATTGTCCATGCCCGACAGGCGATGCATGAAGGTCGGCGGGCCGAACGCCGGTTCGCCCGGCAGGCCGGCGTAGACGAACGCGGAGTCGCGCACCCCGAAGGCGTGGCTGAACGAGGCCGACAGCTCCATGAACAGGTCGTGCGGGTGCTGGCGGTCGATCAGGGGCGTCTTGCCGTCGGCGGTCTCGCCGGTGGCCAGCAGCAGGGGATAGCCCGAGGGGCCCATGATCGGATCGGGGCTCAGCATCGCGCGCAGCTGCACCGTGTTGCCCTCGCCCGCCGAATGCTGGGCCATGCCCATCAGCATGCCCGAGGCAAAGGCCTTGTCGCCGCCGCGGGGGCCGGATTGGGTGTCGTAGACGCCGTTCAGCGTGCCGTGGAGCATCAGCATCCAGCCGTCGGAATGCTGCATCAGCCCGCCCTCGCGGCTGGCGTCCGGCTGCCAGCTGGTGCCCGAGGCGTCGCGGCTCATGGGATAGGAGCCGAGGCTGCTCTCCATCGACGCCATGTCCATGCCGCCGCCGGTCGCCTGGGCGGGCATGGCCATGTGGGCGTGGTCCGCCGGGACGGCCTCCTGGGCGTGGGCGGAGGGGCAAAACGGGAGCGCCGCGGCGGCGGCGAACCAAAGCGACCTCACCGGCGCCGCTCCAGCAGCTCGATCAGTTCGCGCGCCTTGGCCCTCTGGTCGTCGGCGTCGCCGCTGACGATCGCCCCCTCGACGCAGTGGTTGAGGTGGGTCTTGAGCATCTCGGATTCGACCTTGGCCAGGGCGGCGCGGGCGGCGTTGATCTGGGTCAGGACGTCGATGCAGTAGCGCCCGTCCTCGATCATGCGGGTGATGCCGCGCACCTGGCCTT
Source organism: Caulobacteraceae bacterium (assembly GCA_036500495.1). GTDB lineage: Bacteria > Pseudomonadota > Alphaproteobacteria > Caulobacterales > Caulobacteraceae > BOG-938. Next base: position 33,955 of record DASYBX010000004.1, on the reverse strand, counting down.
CGATGCGGTTCAGGCGCGCGAGGAGCTGGGGTTTGTTGTCGCGATGCATGGCCGGAAGCTATACCCCCCGGGGGTAGTTGCCAAGATACCCTGCCGGGGTATAACCAGAGCCGTCAGGCGGCGTTCAGCCGGCCTGCGCAAACAATGAAGTCATCGCCCTCGAGCAGCAAAGCGTTAGGGCAACCTAAAGTGAGGGCTTGTGGACCTGCGCCGCGTAGCCTGAAGTGCACAACCCCTCGTGGGAGGAACAAGATGAAGACCGTCCAGACCCTCGCTTCGGCTGCCCTGGCCCTGACCCTCGTGTTCGGCTTCGCCGCCGAGGCCTCGGCCCACGCCAAGCTGGTCAAGTCGGATCCGGTCGAGAAGGGCCAACCCACCGACAAGAAGAACCTCGAGCTGACCTTCAGCGAGGAGATCTCCGGCAAGCTGTCGGGCGCCGCCCTGACCGACGCCAAGGGCGCCAAGGTGGCGACCTCCTCGATGGTCGACCAGGGCAACAAGGGCCTGATGGTCATGGCCAAGGAGCCGCTCAAGGCCGGCGACTACAAGCTCGCCTGGCACGCCGTGGCCTCCGACGACGGCCATCGCACCACCGGGACCGTGAACTTCAGCGTGAAGTAAGGCCCTGGACCCGACCTTCGCCCTGCTGTCCGCGGCGCGGTTCGTCCACTTCGCGGCGATCTGCGTCCTGTTCGGCCTCGTGGCCTTCCCGTTCTACGCCTGGGGTCCGGACCACGCGGTCCCGTCCTCGTTCCGCAAGGCCCTGCGCTGGAGCGGGGTGCTGGCCCTGATCAGCGCCTGGGCGGTGCTGGTGATGATGACGGCCGGCATGGGCGGCAGCCTGGCCGGAGCGGCCGACCTGTCGCTGCTGATGACCGCGGTGTCGGACACCCAGTTCGGCCGGGTGTGGATGGTGCGCATCCTGCTGGCGGTGGCCGTGCTGGCCCTGATCGTCAAGCCGCGGCCGGCGCGCGACCGGCCGATGCTGATCCTGTCGGGCGTGCTCCTGGCCAGCGTCGCCCTGACCGGCCACTCGGCCCTGCCGGGCGGCGTCCCCGGGATGCTGCATCAGATCGCCGACGCCGCGCACCTGCTCGCCGCCGGCTGGTGGGTCGGGGGCCTTCTGGCTCTGGTGCTGGTGGCCCGGGCTTTGGGCGACGAGGCCTATCCTGTGCTGGAACGGTTCTCCGGCGTGGGTTACGGCGCGGTGGCGGCGATCGTGGCCACCGGCCTGTTCAAGAGCGCGATCCTGGTGGCGAGCCTCGGCGGGGTCGACTCCACCGCCTATGGCTGGACCCTGCTGTTCAAGGTGGCGCTGGTGGCCGTGATGGGGCTGCTGGCCCTGTCCAACAACGTCCTGATCGCCCGGCGGCTGAAGACCGGCGCCGACCAGGCCCTGTGGCTCGGCCGGCTGCAGCATTCGGTATCCCTGGAGTTCGCCCTGGGCATCGGCGTGCTGGCGGTGGTCGGCGCGCTCGGGGCCCTGTCGCCGCCGATCTCGCAATAGAGAAGCCCTGCGCAGCAGGGCTGGGAATTGATTGATGTTCTTTTTGGCCGCTCCGCGGTCGATCAGCCTTCTTCCGCCTCGTCCGGCAGGCCGATCATGTGGAAGCCGGCGTCGACGTGGATGGTCTCGCCGGTGGTCGAGCGGCCGAGGTCGCTGAGCAGCCACAGGGCCGCCCCGGCGACGCCCTCCATCGAGGTGTCCTCCTTCAGCGCCGAGAAGGCCGCGCCCTTGGCGATCATGCTGCGCCCGCCCGAGATGCCGGCCAGCGACAGGGTGCGCATGGCCCCCGCCGAGACGGCGTTGACCCGGATCTTCTTGGGGCCGAGGTCGCGGGCGATGTAGCGGGTGGCCGACTCCAGCGCCGCCTTGGCCACGCCCATGGTGTTGTAGTTGGGAATGGTCCGCTCGGCGCCCAGGTAGGTCATGGTGATCATCGCGCCGCCGTTGGGCATCAGCTTGGACGCGCGGCGGGCCACGTCGACGAAGCTGTAGACCGACACGTTCATGGCCAGCAGGAAGCTGTCGCGGGTGGTGTTGTCGACGAACGAACCCTTCAGCTCGTTCTTGTCGGCGAAGGCGATGGAGTGGACCACGAAGTCCAGGGTTCCGAAGGTCTTCTCGATCTCCTGGAAGCAGGCATCCATCGAGGCGTCATCCATCACGTCACAGGGCGTGATCAGCTTGGCGCCGACGCTCTCGGCCAGGGGGCGCACGCGCCGCTCCAGGCTCTCGCCGAGGTAGGTGAAAGCCAGGTCCGCGCCTTGGGCGGCGAGTTGGGAGGCGATGCCCCATGCGATGGAATTGGCGTTGGCCACGCCCATCACCAGGCCCTTCTTGCCCTTCATCAGCTCGCCCTTGGGCATGTCGAAATCGTCGGCGGCCATGAGGGTCCCTCGCGCAGTCTTGTTGCCGGCTTTGTGGAGCGGTTGCGATCTGGAGGCAAGACCGGGGGCTTTTGTTCGCGCCGCCGCCTGACGGCTACATCAGCGCGAGGAGGACATGCTTCGCCACACAAGACCGATGTGGCCGTTACAACTCGGCCGCATTCCCGCCCAGCGGCCGCTCTAGCTTGAGCACAACGAACAGAGAGAGCGACGCCGAGGGGAGCCAGCGGAGGCCGAGATGCAGACGACGAAGACCACGGCCGATTGCGCCAGGCCCAGGCCGGTCTACGCCTTCCACCTGACTCCCGCCGAATGGCACCGGCTCCTGGCCGACCAGAGCTTCCTCAGCGATCCGGACAACAGCATCAACCCGCGCCGGTTGATGGGGGTGCCGGTGGAGATCATCCCCGACCACCGCTTCATCGTGGCCTGCGCCTGATCTAGGCGCCGCCCGCGGGATCGCGACGCTCCTCCTCGCCCCAGGTCATCTCCGCCGCCCGTCTGAAGGCCGGCCGCTCCCCAAGCCGCGCCACATAGGCGACGAATTCCTCCGGCGGTTCGGGGATGCGCTTGTTGAAGAGCGCGATCGACAGCAGGGAGCCCAGCATCACGTCGGCCGCGCTGAAGGTTTCCCCAAGCAGCCAGGGCCTGGGCGTCAGGGCCTGTTTCAGCGCCGAGATCACCGAGGCCTTGTCGCCCCAGCCGCGGCTGGAGGCGGCGATCGGGTCCTGAGGTTCGTCGGCATAGATCGAGGGCTCCGCCACGGCCGTGGCGAACACCGTCCAGCGCAGATAGGCAGCGCGCCCGGGGGCCTCGATCAGCGGCGCGAAGGTCCCATAGCCGTAGCGGTCGGCCAGGTACAGGCAGATGGCCGGGTTCTCCGTGAGCACGGCCTGCCCGTCCGTCAGGGTCGGCACCTTGCCCATGGGGTTCAGCGCCACATAGGGCCGCGTCTTCTGGTCGCCGCGCTTCAGGTTCAGACGCTTCAGCCGATAGGGCAGGCCCAGTTCCTCCAGCAGCCACAGGGGCACGAAGGCGCGGGTGGCCCGTGCGAAATAGAGGGTGATGTCGGACATTGGCCGCGCTCCCAAGGGCCGGGCGGCGGTCGAGCCGCCGGCCGGGAATTCCCATGAGACTTAACTCTGATCAGGATTGGGGCGCCCTTGCCAGACCATGGGATTGCAGGCTCACATGTATACACGCATCCGCCGCGCAGAACGGCGGGGCCCGGGAGGTTTTGGATGTCCAGGTTGCGTTTCGCCGGCCCGTTGCTGATCTCCGCCGTGCTGGCCGCCCCGGCGGGCGCGGCCGTCGCCCCTGGAAACCAGGGCCAGAGCTGGGCCGACATCGCCAAGCTGCCGCCGATCAACGGCGTCTATGAGACCGCCCGGCTGAAGAATGCGCCCAAGGACGGCCAGCGCGACCTGAAGCCCGATTTCACGCCCAAGGCCGCCGCCGAGCAGGCCGCCTACCAGGCCGAGAAACGCCAGGACACCGACGCCGCCAACTGCCTGCCGCCCGGCATGCCCGGGATCATGTCCCAGCCCTATCCGATCCAGGTGCTGGTCACCCCGGGCGAGATCACCATCATCCAGGAAGCCTATATGCAGGTGCGCCACGTCCATACCGACGGGCGCGCCCATCCCGCCGACCCCGACCTGACCTTCAACGGCGACTCCATCGGCCACTGGGAGGGCGACACCCTGGTGGTCGACACCGTCGGCCTGGCGCCCCAGGCGGTGCTGGCGCAGGGCGTGACCCACTCCAAGGCCGAACACATCGTCGAGCGCTATCGCCTGTCCGATCCCGACCTCTTGGAGGTCAAGACGCGCATCGAGGACCCCGGCGTGCTGGCCAAGCCTTGGGAGTTCACCGCCCGCTACGCCCGGCACAAGGACTGGAGCCTGGCGGAGTACATCTGCGAACAGAACAACCGCAACTCGGTCGACGACGCCACCGGCAAGGCCAGCATCAACCTCGACTTGAAGCCATGAGCCCCAGGAGACACCATGCCATGATGGCTCGTCCCGTTCTCGGCGCCTGCGCCGCCCTCGCCCTGGCCGCCGGCGCCGCGGCGCCCGCCCTGGCCCACCACTCCTTCGCCATGTTCGACTTCCAGACCGAGAAGACCCTGACGGGCACGGTGGTGCAGTTCGACTGGACCAACCCGCACACCTTCATCTGGCTGGAGTCCCCCACCGGGGCCAACGGCGTCATGGAGCGCTGGGGCCTGGAGGGCATGAGCCCGAACTACCTGGGCCGCCGCGGCTGGAGCAAGACCACGCTCAACCCCGGCGACAAGATCAGCGTCACCATCCATCCCCTGAAGGACGGGGCCAAGGGCGGCACCTACCTCAAGGTGATCCTTGCCAGCGGCAAGGAGATGCTGAACTTCAACTAGGGCCAAGATCGCCGCAGTGGGAGTTTCCGTATCATGATCCGAACGACGGGGAGAGCGCTCGCCTGCGCAATACTGGCCCTGACAGGCGTGGGCGGCGTATCGGCCGCGCAGGTGTCCGTCTCGGATGCTCCTGCGGCAGTGGATGGGGTTACGGTCACGCCGTCGCCTAAAATCGCTAGTCCTGGCTGGGTGCGCAAACCCACCGGTGACGACATGGGACGCTACTATCCGCGCAAAGCGCTGATCGAACGGCTGCAGGCCCGCGTTGTCATGAAGTGCATGGTCACGGCGTCAGGAACATTGGAAGCCTGTGAAATCCTGGACGAGAACCCGTCTGGCCAAGGCTTTGGCCCTGCTACCCTTAACCTAGCCCATTTGTTCAAGATGAAGGATAAGACCGCCGACGGCCAATCGGTCGAGGGCGCCGTTGTCACGTTGCCCATCTCCTGGCGCACCCACTAGACGATCTGCAGGTCCTGCGGCTGGGCCTGCGGGAACACCGTGTCGAGCCGCCGCTGATCCAGGCCATAGGCGCGCTGGAACAGGCCGCCGAACAGGCCGCGGTATTCGGTCAGCACCGGATAGTCGCGGTTCTGGTTGAGGGTGTCCGCGGCCACGCGCACCTGCTGGCCGGCCAATCGCCCGCCCTTCACCTGGCCGCCGAGCACCCAATAGACGCTCCCGTGCCCATGGTCGGTGCCGCGCCCGCCGTTCTCGCGGAAGGTGCGGCCGAATTCGGAGACCACCACCACCAGGGTGTCGTTCCACGCCTCGGGCCCGATCTCGTCGGCGAAGCCGGCAAGGCCCCGGCCGAGCTCGCTCAGGCGGTCGGCCAGATAGCCTTTGGCGGCGCCCTGGTTCACGTGGGTGTCCCAGCCGCCGACATCGACGAAGCCCAGGCTGTAGTCGGTCTTCATCAGCCGGGCGATGCGCCGGGTGGAGAGCTCGAAGCCCTTGGCCGAGACAGCGCCGCGATTGGCCTCCTGCATCTCCATGGAGATCGCCTGGTAGGCCTGGTCGCGGATCTGGAAGCCTTCCGATACCGCCTGGGCCATGGCCTGGCCGCCCGTCTGGCCGGCGTACATGCCCTGGATCAGCCGGGCCTGGCGATCGTCGACCCCCGGCTTGCCCACCGAGCCCAGGCCGATGTTGGGCGCCTGGGCGCCGCCGCGGAGGATCAGCGGAGGGGCGTCCGTGAAGGCGATCGGCCGGGCCTCCCCGCCGAGCACGCCGTTCAAGCGACTGAGGAAGCCGGAGCCGAAGTTGCGCTCGCCCGTCAGGGGCTGGCCCATCTCGATCGCGTCCTGGGTCTCGAAATGGCTGCGCGACAGGTCGTCGGCCCCGGCGAAGGGGATGAAGGCGACCTGCTTCTTGAGCCACAGGGGATAGATCGTGTCTTTGAGCGCGGGGTGCAGGCCGAAGTCGGCGTCGAGCGGCAGGGCGGCGTCGGGATTGGCCGGATCGGGCCGGGCCACCTGCAGGGTCGGCCGCGCCTGGTAGTAGAAGTCGCTGGAGACCGGGATCACCACATTGGCCGCGTCGTAGGCGCCGCGCAGGAACACCACGAGGATACGGGGGCCGTTGCTCGCGCCCGGCGGGGCGGCCCACACACGGCTGGCCGTCGCGAAGGGCGCAGCGGCGGCGAAGGCGAGGACGTCACGACGGCGCATGATCATCTCCTCATGAACTCGGGGGAGGACAGGAACAGGGTGTTCCAGTCCTGGGGCGATACGGCCTGGCCGAGGGCGGAGCGGGTGGGCGCGCTGAGCGAGGCGTCGAGGTCGTCGAAATAGAGGGCGTTCTGCAGCAGGGGAAAGGCCGGCTGGTCCTGCGCGCCCTGGCCATCGGGGCGGAACAGGCCCGCCGAGCCGGAGCCGATCTGGCGGGCGATCTCGAAGCGCACGGCCATCTGGCCGGGACCGTCCCAGGCGGCAGACGCCATGGAATAGCCGTCGGGCGTCTGGTGGTTGTAGAGGCCCTCGGCCATCCGGTTCAGCCAGTTCTGCAGGGGCGTGGTGTTGACGATCACCTTCTGGTCGTAGGCCGCACGCACCGCCGAGACGGCGTAGTGGGCGGGATCCTTGAAGGCCTTGCCCAGCGAGCGGTCGAACTCGCGCGAGGTGAACAGGGTCTCCAGAACCCTGGCGATGTCGCCGTCCGAGGCCTGGAATGTCTTGGCCATCCGGTCGACCACCGCGGCCGGCGGATCGTCGCCCATGAAGTAGGTGGCCAGTTGCAGCGACACGTGATGCGCGGTGGCCGGCTCGTGGCACAGGATATCCAGCGCCTGGCTCACCTCGTCGTAGCCCGAGCCGTGGATCAGGTGGCCCAGGAACTGCTTGTCGCCGAAGTCGTGGCGGTTGGGGTTGAACTCGAACAGGCCCTCGCGCCGATAGAGCGCCTGCCGCGCGGGCGGCAGCTTGGGCGGGTTGGGATTGAGGCTGACGCCGAGCCCGGTGAGGATGCGGGCCAGTTCCTGCACGTCCGCCTGGGTGTAGCCGGAGCCCACCCCCATGGTGTGCAGCTCCATGATCTCGCGGGCGTAGTTCTCGTTGATGTGGCCGGCGGCGTTCTGGTCGTTGTCGAGGTAGCGCTGCATGGCCGGGTGGCGCAGCGTGGCCTCGAGCAGGTCGCGGAACCGGCCGAGCGCCCGGGGCCGGATCGCCTGATCCTCGTAGTCGCCCACCAGGATGCGGATGTCGCGTTTGCCGAGGTGGACATTGAAATGGTTCATCCAGAACCAGGTCATCTGCTCCTTGAGCTGGTCTCCAGAGTAGAGGTCCCGCAGCAGCGAGCGGGAGGCGGCGGCCTTGCCGAGATCGTTCATGGCCTGCTGGTAGGCCTTCTGGGCCGCGGCCTTGGCGGTGGGATCGGCGGTCTGGTTGGCGGCCTTGTTCTGGGCGTCCAGGCGAACGGCGGTGGCGGCGAGTGCTTCGTGGGGCAGCGGTAGGGCCGCGATCTCGGCGGCGGCGGTCGCAGGCAGGCGGTCCTCGGCGGCGGGATGCAGCTGGGCCTGCAGCCAGCGCTTGGCGCCCATTTGCGCCATGTCCTCGGCGCTCGAAGGCGTGACGCCCCAGGTGACGCGGTCGAGCAGGGCCAGGTCGTGGGCGCTGAGCGGGGCGGCCTGCGCCGCGCGGGCGGGCGACATGGCCAGCGCCCATGCAGAGGACAGCGCGCATCCGGCGATCAGAACGCTGCAAGCCGATGTCCGCATGCCGTCGCCTTCTGCGCTCCAGCCAGCCAGGAGAGCCTAGCCGCGCCGGACGGTCAAATTGCGGCGTCGCCAGACCGCCGCTCCATCGACCCTAACAGGCCAACCTGAACGTCAGCCTTACGCGCGGGCTCTGGCCGGACGGTCAAAGCAGTGGTTAGCTCACCGCCGGGAGCGGACCGCGGCCCGGGAGGAACATCATGGATCAGGAAGGCAAAAGGATCCCGGCCGAGGCCGTGGACCTCTACACCCAGTTCATCCACGGCGAGATCAGCCGCCGGGCCTTCATGGACGGCCTGAAACGCTTCGCCGCCTTCGGCCTCACCGCCGGGGCCCTGGCCGACGCCCTGATGCCGAACTACGCGCTCGGCCAGCAGATCCGCAAGGACGACGAGCGCATCGAGACCAGCTACGTCACCGTGCCCTCGCCGGACGGCAACGGCTCGATCAAGGGCTACCTCACCCGCCCGAAGAGCGCCGATACCCGCGAGGCCACTCCCGCCAAGCTGCCGGCGGTGCTGGTGGTGCACGAGAACCGCGGGCTGAACCCCCACACCGAGGACGTGGCCCGCCGCTTCGCGCTCGAGAACTTCGTGGCCTTCGCGCCAGACGCCTTGAGCTCGGCCGGCGGCTATCCGGGCGACGACTACAAGGGCGGCCAGATGTTCAACAAGATCGACAAGGCCAAGCTGATGAAGGACTGGGAGGCCGCCGCCCGCTGGCTGAAGGCCCGTCCGGACTGCACCGGCAAGGTCTGCGTCACCGGCTTCTGCTACGGCGGCGGGGTGGCCAATACCCTGGCCGGCGTGATGGGCCCTGACCTGGCCGCCGCCGCGCCCTTCTATGGGACCCCGACCACCCCGGCCAACGTGCCCATGATCAAGGCCGCGATCCTGATCAACCACGGCGCCTTGGACAAGAACCTGGCCGGCGGCTATCCGGCCCAGGAGGCGGAGCTGAAGAAGAACAACATCCGCTACGAGGGCCACCTGTGGCCGAACTCGGTGCACGGCTTCTTCAACGACGCCACACCCGAGCGCTACAACAAGATCACCGCGCCCCAGGCCTGGGCCCGCACCATCGAGTGGTTCAACCAGTACGCGCGGACGGCTTAGGCCTCTTCCTCGATCGGGATCTGGGCGATCTCGCGCGCGCCGCCGTTGAAGTGGGCGCCGATGGCGTGGCCGGCGGCGACGGCGGCGATGCACAGCACCACCGACAGGGCGACATTGATCGCCGCCCGGTCGAGGCCGCCGTTACGCATCAGGTCCAGCGTCTGCAGGCTGAAGGACGAGAAGGTGGTGTAGCCGCCGCACAGGCCGATCATCACGAACAGCCGTATCGTCTCCGAGACCGGGAAGCGCCCGCTCGCCAGGGTCAGGGTGCCGAACAGGCCGATGACGAACGAGCCCGTGATGTTGATGATGATGGTGCCCCAGGGAAGCTGGCCCGAGATCGGCAGGGCCAGGACCCCGATCCCATAGCGCGCCAGGGCGCCCAGGGCGCCGCCGAGCATCACGACGAGGCAGGTGGTGAACGACATGCGCGCTCCTCTTTTTTCGGCGGGCTCCAGACAGACTCCTACCGCCGGTTGCTTGCGGTAGGAGTCATCAGCCCGAGAGGGCGGTTTCGGGGGACTCCATCCCCATCGATGGTTCTATAGCGGGCCTAGGAGCCCCGCGCCAACACCAGGCAGCCGTTGGTCCCGCCGAAGCCGAAGCTGTTGGACATGACCACGTCCAGCGGGCGGTCGATGCGTGTCCTGGCGATCGGCAGGTCGGCGAAGGCCGGGTCGATCTCGTCGATGTGGGCGCTCTCGGTGATGAAGCCGTTCTGCATCATCAGGATGCAATAGACCGCCTCCTGCGCCCCGGCGGCGCCGAGGCTGTGGCCGGTCAGGGCCTTGGTCGAGGAGATCGTGGGGGCCTTGTCGCCGAACACCGAGCGCACCGCCTCCATCTCCTTGGCGTCGCCCACCGGCGTGCCGGTGCCGTGGGTGTTGAGATACTGGATCGGGCCTGGCAGGCCCTTTCCGTCCATCCCGCCCATGGCGATCTTCATGCAGCGCGCAGCGCCCTCGCCCGAGGGGGCGACCATGTCGTGGCCATCCGAATTGGCGCCATAGCCGACGATCTCGGCGTAGATCTTGGCGCCCCGGGCCTTGGCCCGTTCCATCTCCTCGATCACCAGGATGGCCCCGCCGCCGGCGATTACGAAGCCATCGCGGTCCTTGTCATAGGGCCGGCTGGCGCGGGACGGCGTGGCGTTGAAGCCGTTCGACATGGCGCCCATGGCGTCGAACAGGTTCGACAGCGACCAGTCCAGCTCTTCGCAGCCGCCGGCGAACACCACGTCCTGCTTGCCCATGATGATCTGCTCGGCGGCCGCGCCGATGCAGTGGGTGGAGGTGGCGCAGGCCGACGAGATCGAGAAGTTGATCCCGCGGATCTTGAACCAGGTGGCCAGCGCGGCCGACGGGCCCGAGCACATGGCCTTGGGTACGGCGAACGGGCCGACCCGGCGGGGGCCCTTCTCGCGGGTGACGTCGGCGGCGGCGACGATGGCGCTGGTCGAGGGCCCGCCCTCGCCGACGATGATGCCGGTGCGCTCGTTGGACACCTCTTCCGGCGTCAGGCCGGAGTCGGCGATGGCCTGGTCCATGGCGATGTGGGCATAGGCGGTGCCGGGGGCCAGGAAGCGGGCGGCCCGGCGGTCGACGGCGGCCTCCCAGTCGATCTGGGGGGCGCCATGCACCTGGCACCTGAAGCCCAGCTCGGCGTACTTCGGCGCGAACACGACGCCCGAGCGGGCCTCGCGCAGCGACGCCAGCACCTCGTTGGCGTTGTTGCCTATGGAGGAGACGATCCCGATGCCGGTTACGGCGACGCGGCGCATGCTCGCTTCTCCCGCTCGATCAGGGGCGCTGGTACAGACCAACGCGGAGGTCTGCGGCGGTATAGATGGGGTTGCCGTCCGCTTCCAACACGCCGTCGCCGATGCCCATCACGAGGCGCCGGTTGATCACCCGCTTCATATCGACCTTGTAGGTGACCTTTTTGATGTCACGGGTCACCTCGCCGGCGAACTTCACCTCGCCGCAGCCCAGGGCGCGCCCGCGCCCCTTGCCGCCGATCCAGCCGAGATAGAAGCCGACCAGCTGCCATAGGGCGTCCAGCCCCAAGCTGCCGGGCATGACCGGGTCGCCCAGGAAGTGGCAGTCGAAGAACCACAGGTCCGGGTTGATGTCGAACTCGGCCTCCATGTAGCCCTTGCCGTGGGCGCCGCCGTCGGCGTTGATGGTGATGATGCGGTCGAACAGCAGCATCGGCGGCGCCGGCAGCTGGGCGTTGCCCGGGCCGAACATCTCGCCGCGGGCGCAGGTCAGCAGGTCATCCCTGTTGAAGCTGTTCAGGTGGGAGAAGCTATTCATGGGAATGGCGGTCATGGAACGGGCCTTCGCTGCCCCGAGAGAAAAGGCGCCGGACGCCGGGAGCGTGGGTTAGCACGGCCGGCCCGAAAGCCTCAACCTATCTGACTGATGACGGGTGGCTAACGGCATTGAGGCTCTTCGGCCGTGCCCCACACCTCGGCGGCGGGAACCCAGCCGGAGCGGCGCCCGGCCTTCAGCTTGCACCAGCCGGTCTTGTTGCAGCGGTCGAGGTCGGCCAGGGCGCGCGGCGCGAGGAACGCCACGGTGCGGCTGGCCGCGTCGGCCTTGACGTGCATGGCCAGGGCCTCGGGCTTCAGGCGCATGGCCATGCGCTTGCCGTCGGTGGTGCGCCGGTGCACCCACGCCAGCCCCCGCTCCGGATCGCAGATGCGCCGCCACTCGGCCGTCTCGGCCACCACCTGAACCGGCAGGCCGCGAGCGTGGTAGACCCAGAGCAGGCGCGACTCGTCGCCCGGCGCCGAGCGGGCGTTGACGGTGTCGAACTTCAGCGAGACGTAGCGCGGCACCGGCAGGCCTGAAGGCGTCGCCCGGTCGGGCTTGTCGGCGGCGATCGACGGCGCGGCCAGCAGCGCCAGGGCCGCAGCCACCATGCCCGCCCGTTTCGCCCGTCTCCACGCCATCGTCCCGTCCATCGAATCGCCCGTGGCTATCGCGGCCCATAGTGACCAAACCGCGGCCGGATCGAAAGCCGGCGGGCCGACGTTCACCCCAGGTACAGCTTGGGGCCGCAAGCTTGATCCGGGAGTATCGGCCAAGGAGCGTCGACGCCGAGATGACCGAGGCGCCCCGCCTGCCCGCCGCCGCTGACCTCTTGCCCGCCTTCGCCGCGCGCCAGATCGGCGCCCTGGCCGAGGCGGTGTTCCCGCAGGAGGGCGGTCCGGTCTTCGATTTCACCCGCCCGCGCGGCGAGGCGGCCCTGACGGCGCCGGACTCGGTGCACTGGCGCGTGTTCAAGAACCCGGTATCGCTCTACATCGGCGGGGTGGCGGCGGTGATCCTGGAATTGGCCGAGCCGCGCGTGCGCACGGGGGTGTGGGAGCATTCCGGCTTCCGCCAGACGCCGGTGCGGCGCCTGCAGAGCACGGGCCTGGCGGCCATGATCTCGGTCTATGGGCCAAGAAGCGCGGCCGAGGCCATGATCGCCGGCGTGGTCGAGCGCCACCGGACGGTGCGGGGCGTCACGCCGGCCGGCGAGCCCTATGCCGCCAGCGATCCAGACCTGCTGCTCTGGGTCCAGGCCACCACGGGCCTCGGCTTCGGCGACGCCTACAGCCGCTACGTGCGGCCGCTGACCGCCGACGATCTCGACCGCCTCTACGCCGAGAGCGAACCCTCCGCGCTGCTCTATGGCGTGAAGGACCCGCCCCGCACGCGGGCCGAAATCGAGGCGGTGCTGTCGCGCATGGCCCACCGGCTGGCGCCCTCGGCGATCCTCGACGAGTTCCTGCAGATCATGCGCACCGCGCCGGCCATGCCGCGGGCGCTGCGGCCCCTGCAGGCGATGTTCGTGCGGGCGGCGGTGGACATGACGCCGGACTGGGCGCGCGAACGGCTGGCGCTCGACCCCACGCTCGGCCTGCGCCCCGGCGAGGAGGTGCTGATCCGCCAACTCGGCGTCGCCGCCGACCGCATTCCGCTGCCGTCGAGCCCGGCGGTGCGCGCGTGCGTCAGGCTCGGCCTGCCGGCGGACTGGCTCTACCGGCGCTAGGCGGCCTGGCGAGCCCCGATTGCCGCCGCGGCCGCGCCGCCCGCGGCGCTTCGGGGGCCGGCCCAGGGGTTGGCTCGGGCGCGGGCCTGGTCGCGGCATGGGCATTGGGCTTTGGCGGCGCGCAGGCCTCGAACATCCACAGGGCCGGGACCTCGGCGCTCATCGCCAGTTCTCCACCAGGAAGGCCGCGCTCTTGAGCAGGGTCGACGCATCCTCCGGGCCGGCGATGATCACCAGCTTGAGCCGGCGCAGCATCGGATCGTAGGCGGTCTCCACGGTGACGGGGCTGCGGCGCACCTGGCGGCCGCCGAGCATGCCGGTCATCGTGCCGGCGATGCGGCTCGCCACCTCGGGGCCGAGGTCGCCGAAGTCGACGACGACCGTGGCCCGGTCGGGCGATTCGCGCGCCTCGCTCCGCGCCACCCCCGCCGCGGCGTCGAGGTCGTCGCCGGTGATGCGGTAGGCCTTACCGATGCGGGCGGCCTTCAGCCGGCCCTCGCGGATCATGCGCAACACGGTCTTGGGATGCAGCTTCAGCCGCTCGGCCGCCTGCTCGACGGTGTACAGGCTCCCAGACATTCCTTATTGCTCCTAAATATCACGAACATCGGGATACAGATTCCGTATTTTGGAGTCAATACGGTGTAATAGGGAATGATATGGAAGGGCTTGGCCGCGGGCCCTCAACCTGCTGAAACAGCGCCATGGCCATGCCGCTCCCGCCACCCCCGCTGTCCGACAAGCCGCTGGAGAGCGGCCTCTACATCGTGTCCACGCCGATCGGGAATTTGAGGGACGTCACGCTCCGGGCGCTCGACGTCCTGGCCCAGGCCGACCTGGTCCTGGCCGAGGACACCCGGGTGACCGCCAAGCTGCTCAACGCCTATGGCCTGAAGGCGAAGCTGGAGCGCTACGACGAGCATGCGGCCGAGGCGGTGCGGCCCAAGGTGCTGGAGGCGTTGATGGGCGGGGCGCGGGTGGCCCTGGTGTCGGACGCCGGCACGCCGCTGATCTCCGACCCCGGCTATCGCCTGGCCAAGGCCGCGGCCGAGCAGGGCGCGGCCGTCTACCCCATCCCCGGCGCCTCGGCGCTGCTGGCGGCCCTGGCGGGGGCCGGCCTGCCGACCGACCGCTTCCTGTTCGCCGGCTTCCCACCCCCCAAGAGCGCGGGCCGGCGTAGCATGTTCGAGGAACTGAAGGCCGTCCGGGCGACCCTGGTGTTCTACGAAGGCGGCTCGCGCACGGCCGAGAGCTTGAAGGACATGGCGGCGGTGTTCGGCGCCGATAGGCCGGCCTGTGTGGGGCGAGAACTGACCAAGCTGCACGAGACCTTCCTGCGCGCCCGTCTCGCCGACCTCGCGGCCGACCCGCGCCTGGCCGATCCCAAGGGCGAGATCGTGATCGTTGTCGGTTCGGGCGAAGAGGCGCCGGCCACGGCCGAGGACGCCGATGCGGCCCTGATCGAGGCCCTGGGCCGGATGGGGCCGGCGGACGCCGCCTCGGAAGTGTCCAAGGCCCTGGGGCTGAAACGGCGCGACCTCTATCGCCGGGCCTTGGAGCTGAAAGGCGAGCGGTGAAGCGCGACCTCAAGCCCATCCGGATGCAGCGGGGCGCCGACGCCAGGACCGCTGGCCGGCGGGCGGAGTGGATCGCGGCGCTGCTGCTGATGGCCAAGGGCTACCGCATCCTCGGCATGCGCCTGCGCACGCCCCAGGCTGAGGTCGACCTGGCCGTCCAGCGCGGTGGCGTGCTGGCGATCATCGAGGTGAAGCGTCGGCGCACCCTGGACGAGGCGCTTCTGGCCGTGTCCCCGTCCCAGCGCGAGCGTTTGAGGCGTGCTGGAGGCGCCTTGGCGTCGCGCGGCGGCAAAAACAAGCCCGCGGTCGTGCGTTTGGACCTCGTGGCGCTCGCCCCCGGCCGGTGGCCGCGTCATATTGCCGACGCTTGGCCCGAGGGACGTTTGGAGTAAGAGGGCTTTTTCCGGGGAGTTTGACGGGCGGATGACGCGCGAGGACGCCGAGCGGACATTGGCGCAGGCCGGTGAGGCCGAGGATCGGGACTTCCCCCTGCTGGAGGCGGCCCTGGCGTGCGCCGTGCACGAGGATCCCGAGCGCGAACTCGCCCCGACCCGCGCCCTCTGCGAACAGGTCGCCGACCGCCTGCGCCGCCGCCTGCAATCGGAGTCCGCCGAGGAGGCGATCGCCGAGACCCTGTCAGGCGATTTCCGCTTCAACGGCGACCTCCTCACCTGGGACGATCCCGCCAACGCCGATCTGATCGAGGTGGCCGAGCGCCGGCGCGGCATATCGGTGGCGCTGGGCGTGTTCTACCTCGACGCGGCGCGCCGCTGCGGCCTGCCGGTGGACGGGGTCGACTTCCCGGGCCACTTCCTGCTGCGCATCGAGAGTTCCGAAGGGCCGCTGGCGCTCGACCCGTTCAGCGAGGGGCGGGTGGTGCTGCCGTCCGAACTGGTGCGCCGGGCCCTGCGCTCCGGCCTCACGCCGGACGTGGCCGACCGGCTCGACGTGCTGATGGCCCCGGTGAAGGACCGCCAAGTGCTGATCCGCCTGCAGAACGCGGTGTTCGCCCGCGCCCAGCAGGCCAAGGACTTCCCCCGCGCCGAACGCGCCGCCCTGCGCCGCGCCCTGCTCGATCCGGGTGACCACCGGCCGTGGATCGACGTGGCCGCGGCGCGCGAAGGGCAGGGCGCGCTTGCCGGCGCGCTGGAGGCGCTCGGCAGGGCCCAGCAACTCGATGGCGGGGCGGCCCTGGCCGCGCGGGCCGCTCGCGAACGGGTGCGGCTCAGGCTCAACTGAAATTCGGCGGTCCGCGAGCGTGTGCGCCCGAGGCTGAGCGAGCCTAGCCGATTCGATCGTCCAGCAGCCGAGCGTACCAGTCGGCGAAGCGCCGCGCGCCTTCCGCGTCGGCCTCGGGGGTGGGGGAGCGGCGCAGGCGCTGGCCGATCACTGCGTCGCCGAACGCCGCCACCACGGTCAGATGCACCATGGCCCGCGTGTCGTCGCGCTCGATGGCCTCGCCGGGCCGCGCCAGCCTCAGGCGGATGGCATGCAGATGGTCGACCATCTCCTCGAAGATCGGCAGGGCTGCGCCCGCCGGCGGCGGCCCGGACTGCAGCATCCACAGCATGCGCTGGGCCAGGCCTTCGCGGAAGGCGGCGAAGGTGGCGGCCACCGGCTGGATCGAGGCGCCGGGCCCTGTCATGGCCGCGGTCAGCATCTCGCGCAACTGGCCGAGGCTGCGCTGGTGCACCGCCCGGATCAGGCCTTCGCGACTCTCGAAATGATGCAGGATCGTGGGGTGGGAGACCCCCGCCGCCTCGGCCACCTCCTGTAGGCGCAGGCCCGCCGGCCCGGCCCGGGCCATGCACGCCTCGGCGGCGTCCAGGATCATGCGGCGAGCCTCTTCGGGCGTGCGGCGGATGCGTCGGGAGTCGCTCAAGACGGACGGTCCTTCGGTCTTATCGACAATCTTGTAGATAACTGTTGACAGTATTGTAGATAGCAGTCAGAAAGGGCTTCGCCAACCCCAAGCCAACGCGATCAGTGACACAGGGAGCCCCATCATGTCCGACATTGCCGCCCTCGAGTCTCCGTTCCGCCCGCTCACCGCCCTGCGCGCCGTGGGCCGCCTGTTCCGCGACCCGGAAGACACCCGCCAGGTGTTCGTGGTCATGACCGCCCTGCGCGGCCGCTCGGGCCGGCGCCTGTTCGAGCGCTTCCTGGCGAGCCCGGTGGGCGCGACGATCACCGCCGAACGCCGCCGCCTGCTCGACCGGCTGCAGGACCGGGCGGGCCTCGCCGCCCTGCCGGACGGCAGCCTCGGCCAAGCCTACCTCGCCTTCATGCAAGCCGAGCAACTGAGCGCCGAAGGCCTGGTGGAGGCGTCGGAGGCCGGGCGCGGGGCCATCGCCGACCAGCGGGCGGCCCTGTTCCGCGATCGCATGCGCGACATGCACGACCTGAACCACGTGCTCACCGGTTATGGCCGCGACGGGCTGGGCGAGCTGAGCCTGCTGGCCTTCATGTACCGCCATACCGGCAACCTCGGCGGCGCCTTCATCGCCCTGATGGGCCTGAGCCGCTTCCCCAAGGGCGCGCGCCGCCGGGCGGCGCGGGCCGCGGTGATCGAAGGTTTCCGCGACGGCGGCCGCGCGGCCTGGCTGCCGGGGCTCGACTGGGAAGCCCTGCTGGCCCGGCCGCTCGCCGAGGTCCGCCGCGAGCTGAACGTCATGGAGCCGGTCCGCTATCAGGCGGCGCGGCTTGCGCAGGACGCCGCCGCTTCCTAGCTCCAGCGGCATCGGCCGTGCTAACCCTGCGGCCCGCTCCACCCATAGATCAAGAGGCGCAGCCCATGGCCCTGAAGGTCGCCGTCCAGATGGATCCCGTCGCCGGGATCAACATCAACACCGATACGACCTTCCTGATGATGGAGACCGCCCAGGCGCGCGGCCACTCCCTGTGGGTCTATACGCCCGACCGTCTGGGCCTTCAGGATGGCAAGGTGATCGCGCGCGGCCGCCCCCTGAGCCTGCGCCGCGAACTCGGCAACCACTTCACCGCCGGACAGATGGAGCAGCGCGAACTCAGCGAATTCGACGTGGTGCTGATGCGCCAGGACCCGCCGTTCGACATGGCCTACATCACCGCCACCCACTTCCTGGAGCGCGTGCATCCCAAGACCCTGGTGATCAACGATCCGGCCGAGGTGAGGAACGCGCCCGAGAAGCTGTTCGTGACGGGTTTCGAAGGCGTGCAGCCGCCGACCCTGGTCACCTCCGACCTCGAGGCCATCTACGAGTTCCGCGCCCGCCACGGCGACATGGTGCTGAAGCCGCTCTACGGCGGCGGCGGCTCGGGCGTGGCGCGGCTGAAGGCCGACGATCCCAACCTCGACGCCATGATGGAGCTGCACGCCATGATCGGCCGCGAGCCGGTGATCGTGCAGAAGTTCATCCCGGCGGTGGTGAAGGGCGACAAGCGTATCCTGATCGTCGACGGCGAACCGGTGGGAGCGATCAACCGCGTGCCGGCCGACGGCCAGGTGCGCTCCAACCTCCGCGTGGGCGGCCGGGCCGAGGCGGTCGATCTGACCGCCCGTGACCTTGAACTCTGCGCCATCATCGGCCCGGAGCTGAAGCGTCGGGGCCTGCTGTTCGTCGGCGTCGACGTGATCGGCGACTATCTGACCGAGATCAACGTCACCTCGCCCACCGGCGCCCAGCAGCTGAAGAGCTTCACGGGCATCGACGCCACGGCGGTGATGTGGGACCGTATCGAGGCCATCCGAGCAACCGCCAATTGAGGCGGGATTATGGCAAAGCTTGAAGTGCCCGCCGCAAGCCTCTGATGTCGCTGGACTTCACGGGTTTCCCCGACGAGGCTGTTGAACCGTCATCTCTTGCCGTTATGTTCCATTTTTGTTCTTGATCTGAACCGAACCTTCTGCTCATCTTGTGAATAACTTTTTGGGTAGGACCATGGGCTCAGGGGTCAAGCCAGGCGGCCAATGCCGCCGGCGCCCCTGGGACTGCGACTGATCGGGGGATGCCGGCCATGATGGCGCGTGTGGTCACCGTGGCGTTCGAGGGCGTCGAGGCCCGACGCGTGGACGTCGAGGTCCAGGTCTCCAACGGCGGCGGGCTCGAGGGCGCCTTCTTCATCGTGGGCCTGGCCGACAAGGCGGTGACCGAGAGCCGTGAGCGAGTGCGCGCGGCCTTCGCCGGCCTGGGCCTGGCCCTGCCCAAGCGCATCGTGGTCAACCTGGCCCCGGCCGACGTAAAGAAGGAAGGCAGCCACTACGACCTGCCGATCGCGCTCGGCCTGATGTGCGCCATGGGCGTGCTGCCGATGGATTCCTTCGAGGCGTGGGCGGCGATCGGCGAGCTCAGCCTCGATGGCCGCATCTGCCCCGTGGCCGGCGCCCTGCCGGCGGCTGTGGCGGCCAATGCGCTGGACCTCGGCCTGATCTGCCCGGAAGCCAATGGGGCCGAAGCGGCCTGGGCGGGGGAGGCGCGGGTGCTGGCGCCCCGCTCCCTGATCGCGGTGGTCAACCATGTGCGCGGCTCCCAGGTGATGGCGGCGCCCAAGCCCGGGCCCATGGTCGAGGGGGAGGCGGCCCGTGACCTGCGCGACGTGCGCGGCCAGGAGAGCGCCAAGCGCGCCCTGGAGATCGCCGCGGCGGGCAGTCACAATCTCCTGTTCGTCGGTCCGCCCGGCTCGGGCAAGTCGATGCTGGCCCAGCGCCTGCCGGGGCTGCTGCCGCCGCTGTCCCCCGGCGAGCTCCTGGAGACCTCGATGGTGCATTCGGTGGCCGGGCTGATCGCCAAGGGCGCCCTGACCCGCGCCCGCCCGTTCCGCGCCCCGCACCATTCGGCCAGCATGGCGGCCCTGACCGGCGGCGGGCTGAAAGTGAAGCCGGGCGAGGTGTCGCTCGCGCACAACGGGGTCCTGTTCCTGGACGAACTGCCGGAGTTCTCGGCCCAGGCGCTGGATTCGCTGCGTCAGCCGCTGGAGACGGGCGAGGTGATGGTGGCCCGCGCCAACGCCCATGTGCGCTTCCCCGCCCGAGTGCAGCTGGTGGCGGCCATGAACCCCTGCCGGTGCGGCCACGGGGGCCTGGGCAAGGGCCATTGCGGCAAGGCGCCCCGGTGCCAGCGCGACTACCAGAATCGGGTGTCCGGCCCGCTGCTCGACCGTATCGACCTGCAGATCGAGGTTCCGCCGGTGACCGCCGCGGACCTTTCCCTGCCGCCGCCGGCCGAAGGCACGGCCGAAGCGGCCGAGCGGGTGGCCGCCGCCCGCGCCGTGCAGGCGGCGCGCGGCCAGATCAACGCCCTGCTGGAGGGCGAGGCCTTGAGCGCCGCGGCGGCGCTCGACGAGTCCGGTCGGGCGCTGCTGTCGCGGGCGGCGGAGGCTGGCCATCTGACCGCGCGCGGCTGGACCCGCACCTTGAGGCTGGCTCGCACCATCGCGGATCTCGACGGTGAAGGCGCGGTGCGCCGGGTGCACGTCGCCGAAGCGCTGATCTACCGTCGAACCGGCGCCGGAGCGGAGGCCATGGCATGAAAGCCGTTCTCGTGATGTTGGCGGCCCTGGCCTTGGTCACGGCGGGAGGCTCGCCAGGAGAGGCGCGGACCTCGGGCATTCACAAGCCTCGTATCCACAGCCCCCGGCCGCACAAGCCCCGCACGCCGAAAAGCGCTTACCGTACGGTGCGCGTGCGCCGGGCCGACGGCAGGGTGATGACCGGCTACCGGGATTCGCTCGGGACCCATCTCAGGCATGCGGACGGCCGCACCGTGAACTGCCAGCGCCAAGTCGGCGCTGCGGACGTCAATGTCACCTGCCACTGATCCAGCCTAATCGGCGTCCTTGTGCAACGGCCGCTCGCTCAGGATATGGCGGTATTCGCGCAGCAGGCGCAGGCGCGCCCGTTCGACCTGGCCCGGGAGTTCGCGCGACGCGCGCTCGGCTTCCTCGGACGCCTTTTGGCGATCCAATATGTCGGGTTCCTGACGCATTGGTGGCACAACTGCTTGCGTCGAAGCCTTGTTCCCCCTGTGGCCGCGCTTTTTCGTGACGGCCAATCAGCTCAAGGTGGGCGCCTACGCCGCACCGGACGCCGCCCGTGATCCCTCCGCGCCTCCTGCCGATCCTGCTGCTCATGGGATCGAACCTGTTCATGACCACCGCCTGGTACGGCCACCTGAGGTTCAAGGACCGTCCGCTGTGGCTGGTGGTGATGGCCAGCTGGGGCCTGGCCTTCTTCGAATACTGGCTGGCGGTGCCGGCCAACCGCTGGGGTTCGGGTGTCTATTCGGCCGCCCAGCTCAAGGCGATCCAGGAAGTGATCACCCTGGTGGTGTTCTGCGGCTTCTCGGTGATCTACCTCGGCCAGAAGATCGGGCCGAACCAGCTGATCGGCTTCGCCTTCATCGCGCTCGGCGCCTGGTTCGTGTTCCAGACCACCGGAGCCTAGGCGTATCCCGCCGCGGGGGCCTGGATCAGCTCGATCACGTCGGCCACGAAGCGGGAGGCGTTGTGGTGGGCGGCGCCCGCGCCCCACACGCCCTGGCTCTCCAGTCCGTCGAAGCCGCCGCCGCTGAAGAACAGGGTGCGGAACGCCTCCTTGTCGATCAGGGGCGTGGGCAGGATCTCCACCTCGGCCTCGCGCAACTGGGAGACGACGCTCTTCAACATGCGCGGCTTGATCGCGGCCGGTATGCGGCTGAGCACCGCGCGATGGGTCAGCGCCCGCCCACCCCGCCGCCCGAACGAGCGCACCATGTCGGCGGCCTTGACCGCTTCGTGCAGGTCGAGCTGCGAGCCTGAGACCGGGGTCAGAACCAGGTCGAACCGGAGCGCCGCGAAGGCCATGGCCCCGCGCTCGGAGCCTTCAGTGTCCATGATCAGCCAGTCCGGCTCGCGGCGCTGGGCTTCGCGGGCGGCGTCGCGGATGTCGGGCGCCGTGGGCGCGGCATGAACGGAGATCAACTCGGGTCGGTCGGGCAGGGCGGCCCAGCGGATCAGGGGCTTGTTCGGGTCGGAATCGATGATGGCCACGCGTTCGCCGCGCTCGGCGAGGCCGAGCGCCAGCAGCAGGCAGGCGGTCGTCTTGCCCACCCCGCCCTTGGGACTGATGAAAGCGATATTGGGCATTGCGCCTTTACTTTACGCCGAGAACTGAGGATCGATCATGGCGAAAACGCGCAGCTAGCCGCCCAGTCGCGCCGTGGCTTCATCAATAAAAGCCGCCTGACCGGGCAGTATTTTGACCAACGCCGCCTCCAAGGCGAACCAATCGACCCGGTCGATCTCGGGAAAGGCCTGCATCCGGCCCGAGCGCGGCGGCCACTCCATCTCGAACAGGTTGGAGCGGAAGCCGCCGAGGTCGAGGTCGGCCTCCACCATCCAGGCGTGAATGAGCTTGCCGCTCTTCTGGCGCAGCGGCGTGAGCGGTCCGAACGCGCCGGTCACGGCTTGGCCGACCTCCTCCTCGAACTCGCGCCGGGCCGCGGCCAGGGCGTCCTCGCCGTCGCCGATCAACCCCTTGGGGATGGACCACGCCCCGTCGTCGCGCTTGGCCCAGTACGGCCCGCCGGGATGGGCGAGCAGGAACTCCAGGCCCGAACCGGTGCGGCGATAGACCAGCAGTCCGGCGCTCTTCTGCGCCATCAGCGCGGATGCAGCGTCAGCTTCTGCAGGCGCCAATTGAGCAGTTCGCCGACGTAGAGCTCGTTCTCCGAGGGGCAGGCGATCTCGTGGATCCAGCCGAACTGGCCGAGGTTTTTGCCCGATGAGCCCAGGTAGCCCAGCACCTTGCCGTCGAGCGTCAGCTTGTAGATGCGGCCGGGGAAGGCGTCCGAGGCGTAGAGCACCTGCTCCTTGCCGGGGATCTTGGGCGTGATGCACAGGGCCCAGGGCGCGCCGGGGAACATGGTCGCCCCGCCGCCCGCCTCGGGGTTGGGCTTGGCGCCGATGGCCGGCCGGGCGTCGGCCGGGACCGGGACGTCGATGGTGATGATCTCGAGCAGCTTGCCGTCGCCGTCGAACACCTGGATGCGGCGGTTGCCGCGGTCGGCCACATAGACGCGGTCCTGGGCGTCCACGGCGATGGAATGCAGGGTGTCGAACTGGCCCGGCTCCTTGCCGTAGGAACCCCACGACTTCAGCCAGCGGCCATCGGGCCCGATCTTGGCCACCCGCGAGTTGATGTAGCCGTCGGAGATGTAGGTGTTGCCCTTGGAGTCCCAGGCCATGTCCGTCACCTGGCGGAAGTAGCCGTCCTGGGCCGGCAGGGGCGGCTTGGGGTGCTCCAGCGGATGGGCGTTCTCGTCCGAGGCCTCGGGCTTCCGGCCGAACACCCAGGTCACCTGGCCCTGCGGATTGAAGCGGATGACCATGTCCGAGCCCTTGTCGGCGGCCCAGATGTTGCCCTGCGGATCGACCCGCACGGCGTGGGCGAACGACCAGGCGTAGAGGTTGTGGCCGATCTCGCGCACGAACTTGCCGTCGCGGGTGAATTCGAGCAGCTGAGCCGCCGCCGCGCCATAGGCCGGACCGATGGTGTTGCCGCGCTGGAAGACCAGCAGGTGGTTGGTCTTGGGGTCGAAGGCGACGCCGGCCACCTCGCCCAGATGCATGTCGGCCGGCGGCGTGAGCGCGTCGGTCCCCTCGAACGGGATCTCCTGCGCCGTCTGGGCGTGGGCCAGAATGGGGGCCACAGCCGGCGCCAAGGCGAGCGCCGCCGCCATCAGGATGCGTTGCATGACCAGTCCTCCCGTGATGTTTCGCCGGAGGTTGGCACAGCTCCGCCGCCCTGCGAAGCGGGGAGGGGAACGGCGTTCGCTACTTCCGGGCCACCTGCACCCGGGTCGCGCGAGTCACGCCGTCGTCGCCCTTGGTCGCCAGGGCCGTGACCTCGTCGCCAGGCTTGATGGTGTCGCGGTCGATCGGGAAATTGCCGATCACCTTCACGTCGGGCGGCACGATGATGTGGCGCGTGCCACCGGGATAGGCGACCACCAGTTCGCGGCCCTGGGCGCCCTTGGTCACGGTCTGCACGGTGGCGTTGGTCATGGTGGTGTGGGCCTGGGCCATCGGCCGGCTGCCCTCGCCGCCCTTGTTGCCGGGCTCGAAGACGCGCAGTTCGATCGACTTGCCGGTGGTGGCGTCGATGTCGGTGTTGGCGGTGGCGACGAAGCTGCCGGGCTTGATGGCCTCGATGTCCACCGGTCGGGTGGCCACGGCGGTCCAGGTCCGCGACAGGGGCACTTCGGTGGTCTTGCCGTCCTGCGCCCTGATCGTTAGGTGGTCCTCGTCCACGGCCGTCACCGTCCCGGCGTAGCGGGTGAAGGCGGGCGGCGCGCCGGCGGTAGCGGCGGGCTGGGCGAAGGCCAGGGCGGGCGCGGCGGCGAGGCCGGCGGCCAGGATCAACGGCTTGAACATGACGGGAGCTCCCTATCTGTACCCGTCATTGTGACGGATGAGCCGGCGGCGGGGAAGGCCCCGCAGGACGGATGATCAGCACTCAGGGCGATCAGCACTCAGGGCGATCAGTGCGCCGGGGCGTTGTCGACCACCAGGCCATTGCGCCTGGCCAGGTCGGCCACCTTGGCGTCCAGGGCGAGAGCGGCCTGCTCGTCGGCCTGGCCCTCGGCGGCCAATCCCTTCTTCAACTTGGCGAGCCCCCGCGCATAGAGCGAGCCCGCCTGCTTCGGGTCGAGCTTGAGCGCGGAATCGTAGTCGGCGATGGCCAGGTCGTAGTCGCCCCTCTGCAGATGGACGAGGCCGCGGCTGTCGAGCACGGGCGGGGCCTTGGGCTTCAGCTTGATGGCGGCGTCGCAATCGGCCAGGGCGGTGTCGAGGTCGCGCTTCAGCACCGCCCGGTTCCAACAGGCGCCGTTGAGGGCGACGACCCGTTGCGCCACCGCTGGCGAGGTTTCGGCCCGCCGGCCCGCTGGCAGCGGGTGCTCCTTCAGCCAGCGGTCGTAGAGCGCCTGGGCGTCCTGATGCAGGCCGCTGGCCGAATAGGCTGTGGCGACGGCGAGCGGCAGGGCGGGATCGTTCGGCGCGGCCTTGAGCGCGGCCGACAGGTCGGCGCGGGCGTGTTCGGTGTCGTTGGCCGCAACGTAGAGCACGCCCCGGGCCACCAGGGCGGCCACGTTGTCCGGCTTGCGTTTGAGCACCTCGCCGTAGTCGGCGATGGCGCGGGCGGGCTGGCCGGTGACGAGGTACATCGGGGCGCGCTGCAGGTAGTGCTCGGGGTCGGCCGGCTCCAGTTCGATCGCCTTGCTCAGGTCGGCGATCGCCGCCGGGAAGTTCAGCCTCGCGCTCGAGGCGGAGGCGCGGCGCACATAGCCGGCGGCGTCCTTGGGCTCGTCGGGACCGGCCGCGGCTTCGGCCGGCTTGGCGCCGCTGTCCGCCGCCGCCGCCGCGCCCTGGACGTTCTGCAAGGCGATCTGGGCCAGGTCGAGCCGGAACACCGGCCCGCCATTGTAGGTGAAGTAGACCTTGCGCTGGGAGTTGGCCACATACACCCGGTGCGACAGGAAGAAGTCGAACCCCAGCAGCATGTCCTGTTCGCCGGTGTCGGCGTCGACGAAGCGCAGCCGGGTGTTCTTGATCTGCTCGCCGCCGACGCCGAAGCTGTCGAACGGGGCGATCCAGCTGTCCGACACCTTGTCGCCGAAGCCGCCCATCCGGCCGGCGAACTCCGCGCCGCCGGTGGTCGGCGTCACCCCGGCCCGCGCCGCCGAGCGCTTGGTCAGCATCGAGCGGGGCGCCCCGGTGTCCCACAGCGCCTTCATGTGCTGGCCGTTCACCGTCACGTCGGTGATGATGTGGCGATGTTCGCGCTCGGTGCCCTGCATCGGAACGACGCTGGCCTTGCCGTCCGACCAGTAGGCCAGGAAGTCGCCGCCGCAGTTCTCCGGCTTGAAGATGCGCACCACGCCGTTGGCGAAGTCGTACTCGGTGTCCAGCGCGCCCAGGATGTTCTCGCCCACCACCCCGGCGACCGAAGGTTCGAGCCCGGCCTCCGCGACGAAGAAGTCGATATGCTTCAGGGGCAGGTCGGCCAGATCGAACTCGTCGACCTTGGCGTAGCGCAACGCCTGGACCCCGCCGACACCCTTCAAGGTGGAGCCGGGCGCGACCTGGTCATGGACATCGAGGCGCTTGGCCCAGGACAGGGTGATGGTGCCGAACTCCGCGCCGCTGTCGATGAAGAAGGGCGCCGGGTGGCCGTTGATCTTCACCGGAACGGTGGGCCGCGACCCGATCATGGTGATCGGCAGTTCGGCCAGCTGACGCAGCTTGCACGCGGTTTCCGCCTCGGCCGTGGCTGCGGCCGACAGGCCGGCGAGGGCTGCGCAGAGGCCGAGCGCCAGTCGGCGCCGACGAAACCTATGATCCGGCACGCGAAATCCCCCAAGCATGCACAGCCTGAGCTAAGCAGCGCCGGCTTACCGCAAGATTGCAAGGCCGGATTCGGCCCACGGTCGCGGGCGCAGAAGCGGTACGGCCTAGCTTCCGGTCTTGACCACCATCAGTTCCGGGTCGGCGGTCAGGCTCTCGGAGAACTGCAGCAGGTAGTCGCCGGGCTGCAGGGCGAACTCGACCATCTTGCCGATGCCGGTGCAGGCGGGGCCATGGCCGAAGCGCACGGTCTTGATGGGCGTCGAGTTGCCGGGCGCGAACACGTCCATCCACGGCGCCGCGGAGGAGGCGACGCGATAGGTCCCGGCCTCGGTGATGGTCAGGCGATAGAGGCCGCCATAGGTGGCCGGTCCGTCGGCCTTCTCGGGCGGCACGCGGTACTTCACCTGGCCCACGGGCGCGAAATGGACGGTCACCGCCTGGCCGGGCTTCAGCGCCGCCTTGGGCAGGTCCGCCTCGGCGAGGGCCGCCGCCAGGGGCGCGGGCGCGGACCAGGCCTCCATGCCCGACGGCGGCGACGCCTTGGCCGTGCAGGTCTCCGGCGGGACGGTGTTGGGCCGCTTGCCCTGGGCCAGGACCGGGGCGGGGGCCAGGAGCAGCAGCGCGATCAGCGCCGGCGTGATGCGCGCAGCCATGTCGGCCTCCGTATCGACTGTTCTTTCCTATATACAGTATCCCGTGATCGGGTCGATCCGCCGGCGGGCGGCTGCGAGGCCGCCAGCGAAACTATACGAATGTGTAATGTCCCATCCGCTGGGGGACAGGCTTACCCTGTGCCGTTAGATGTACTGTGAAATATAGCGAGGCCGCACCGGTCGGCCTGACTGGAGTTCGGCATGCCCTTGGTCGGTCCCTTGAAGCTGAAGGCGCAGCTCCTGTGCGGGGACGAACTGGCCATGGGGCCCGGCAAGGCCGACCTGCTGGAGGCGATCCAGGCCGCAGGCTCGATCTCGGGCGCCGGGCGCAAGCTCGGCATGAGCTACCGCCGCACCTGGCTGCTGGTCGACGCCATGAACCGCTGCTGGTCCGAACCCCTGGTCGAGGCCACGCCCGGCGGCGGCGAGCATCGCGGCGCGCGGGTGACGGCCGTGGGGCTGGAGGTGCTGACGGCCTATCGCGCGCTGGAGGCGGCGGTGGCCGAGGCGGCCGAGGGCCCGCTCCAGGCGCTGAGGCCCAAGCTGCTCGAAGAGCCGAAGGCGTCCCAGCACGGCGCCGCGGAGTCGCAGGACTAAAGCCTCCCCCACCGGCGCGGGAGCCTCTATCCTGCGCCCATGCTCGATTCCCCAGCCAGCGACCCCCTCGAGGCGGCGACGGCCATCCTGCGTCGCACCTTCGGCCATACCGCCTTCCGCGGGCAGCAGGGCGAGGTGATCGGCGAGGTGCTGGCGGGCCGCCACGCCCTGGCGGTGCTGCCGACCGGCGGCGGCAAGAGCCTGTGTTATCAGATCCCGGCCATGATGCGCCCGGGCGTAGCCATCGTGGTCTCGCCCCTGATCGCCCTGATGGCCGACCAGGTGGAGGGCCTGATCCAGTCGGGCGTGGCGGCGGCGCGGCTGGATTCGGACGCCACCCTGGATCACCGCAGCGCCGTATGGCGGCAGATCGAGGCTGGGGAACTGGACCTGCTCTATCTCTCGCCCGAAGGGCTGATGCAGCCGGCCATGCACGAGCGGCTGGCGCGGCAGAAGATCAGCCTGGTGGCCATAGACGAGGCCCACTGCGTCAGCCAGTGGGGTCACGACTTCCGCCCCGAATACCGCATGCTCGGCCGCCTGGCCGAGCTGTTCCCCGACGTTCCGCGCCTGGCGGTGACCGCCACCGCCGATGCCCGCACCCGTGAGGACATCCGCACCGAGCTGCGCCTGGAAGGCGCGCGCGAGTTCGTCGCCTCCTTCGCCCGGCCCGAGCTGCGCCTGTCGGCCGAGCGCAAGCAGGGGCGCGGCGATAAGCGGGTGATCGAGCTGGTCAAGGCGCGGCCGGGCCGCTCGGGCGTGGTCTATTCCGGCTCGCGCGACGGCGCCGACCGCCTGGCCGAGGCGCTACGGGCCGAAGGCGCCCCCGCCCTGGCCTATCACGCGGGCCTCGACCGCAAGGTGCGCAACGACCGGCTGATGCAGTTCCTCAATGCCGAGGAGCAGGTGATGGTGGCGACCATCGCCTTCGGCATGGGCGTCGACAAGCCGGACGTGCGCTATGTGATCCACGCCGATCCGCCCGCCTCGATCGAGGCCTACTGGCAGGAGGTCGGACGGGCGGGGCGCGACGGCGAACCGGCCGAGGGCATCACCCTCTATGGCGCGGCCGACATGGCCTGGGCCTTCCGCCGCATCGAGGGACGCGAGGTGTCCGACGAGGTGCGCATGGGGCAGGGGCACAAGGTGCGCCAGCTCTACGCCATGCTCGACGGCATGAACTGCCGCGCCGCCGCCGTGCGCCGCTATTTCGGCGAGCCGGGGGTGCAGGCCTGCGGTCAGTGCGACCTGTGCCTGGAGCCGCCCGAGGCGGTGGACGTCTCGACCGCGGCGCAGAAGGCCCTGGCGGCCGCCCATCGCCTGGGCGGGCGCACCGGACGCGGACGCATCGTCGATCACCTCTTGGGCAAGACCAAGGATCCGTCCCCGTCCGAGGCGGCCCTGTCTACCTTCGGCGTGGGGCGAGAGCTCAGCCCCGCCGCCTGGCGGGACCTGATCGACCAGCTCCTGTTCGAGGGCCTGCTTCGCGAAGACCCCAATGACGGCCGGCCTCTGGTCGGCCTTGGCGACGCGGACGCGGTGCGCGCGGTCTATCGCGGCGAGCGCCAGGTGCAGGTGCGCCGCCAGCCCGAGGCCTTCGACGCCTCCACCCGCTCCGGCCGGACGCGGAAGCGCACGCGCGAGGCCATGGCCGCGGTGGGGGCTGGGAACCAGGATCTCTACGAGGTCCTGCGCGCCTGGCGCCGCCAGACCGCGTCCGAGCAGGGCGTGCCGCCCTACGTGATCTTCCACGACCGCACCCTGGCCGAAATCGCCCTTTTCCGCCCCGCCACCCTGTCCGACATGGCCATGATCGGCGGCGTCGGTCAGGCCAAGCTCGACCACTACGGCCAGGCGGTGCTGCGGGTGGTGCGCGAGAATTAGGCTCGGATTGTCGGCTTTGGCCGTCCCCGGGCGTTCCTTGGGTCAGGCAAACGCGAGGAGCCCCGCCATGATCATCGCCGAAATCGACGCCCAGCCCACCGTGGCCGTGGGGAGCCTGGACCGCGCCAAGGCCTTCTACGGCGAGGTGCTGGGGCTGAAGCCCGTCGGACCGGCCGACATGGGCCCCGTGCAGTGCTATCTCGCCGGTCGCACCGTCATCGTGGTCTACGAGAGCCAGTTCGCCGGGACCAACCAGGCCACCGCCATCACCTGGCCGGTGGGCAGCCGCTTCGACGAGGCCATTGCCGAGCTGAAGGCCAAGGGCGTGGCTTTCGAGCACTACGACATGGCCGGCCTGACCCGGAACGGCGACGTGCATGAGGCCGGCGGCATGAAGCTCGCCTGGATCAGGGACCCCGACGGAAACATCATCCACATCGGCAGCTTCGGGCGCTGAGCGGGCAGGCTGCCGTCAAAGTCGCCTGCTGCGCGATTCTGACATGCGGGCGCCGCCAAGCCAGGATTAGGCTCGGCTTCTCACAAGGAGGCCGCCATGCCCGATTTCCAGCTGTCCCTCGCCCCGTCGCGGCTGAGCCAGGTGATCAATCCCTGGAGCCTCAGCCTGGGGTCCCTGTTCACGGTCAACCTCGGCAACGCCGGTGACACGGAAACCGAGCAACGCATGCTCAACGAGGTGGGCAGCTACGGCCGCCAGATCGGCCAGCTCGGCGACGCCGTCGGCGTGCTGGTGTCGCTGATCGACCGGTCCAAGCTGACCGACGAACAGCAGGGAGCGCTCGAAAAGCTGGACGACCAGTTGAGGCTGGTCGCCCTGATCAAGGAGCAGCGCAAGCTGGAGAAGAAGCTGGGCGTGGGCGCCAGCACGCCCGCGGTCACCTCCGCCGCCTAGACGCCGCGGGCAGCGCCGCCGCAGGCATTGCGCTCGCCCGCCGGCGGAGCTTAGCTGAATCGTCATCGCGGGAGGGCCCATGCCGTCCGTTGCCTGTTCCATGGCCATCGATCGTGCGGGCGCCGGCCTTGTGGCGACCCTGGCGGCGTTCCTGGCCATGGCCCTCGCCCTTCCGGCGCGCGCGGCCGAGGACGTGGAGTTGCGATCGGCGTTCGCCGCGGCGTTCGGCGGGCCGGGCGCGGTCGTCTGGTCGGTGGAGCGGCCTGAGCAGCCGCCGGGCTCGGGCGCCCGGACAACCCGCGAAACGGTCCAGATGCAGGTCGAGCCCGAGGCCCTGATTCGGTTGGAGGGCGAGCGGTACGCCTTGATCGCCTCCGAGATCGAGCCGCCGCCTCGCCCCTCGCGCGCCGATCCCGGCGCCATTGCGGTGGCCTATCTGCAGCGGAGCGGCTCGGGCTGGACCCTGGAGAAGGTCTGGCGCGAGGTCACCTGGGCCGGATCGAACGGCCGGCCGACCGACGCGATCGGCGTGCTCGGCTTCCGGCGCACCACTCTGATCCTCGCCACCCGCACGATGGGCGGCCAGGGCCAGTCAGCTACCTTCGCCTGGATCATCTCGCTGACCGCCGACGGGCCGAAGCCGCTCGGCAACGTGCCCGTGGACGGGGCGCTCGCCGCAGATTCCTGCCCGGGCTGCCGTCACTACGCCTACGAGGGCCGTATCGGGCCGCCGACACGGGAGGGCGCCGCCCTCTCGGTGGCCTATGGCGGCTGGACCGTGGCGCCCGGACGCGGCAAGCCGCGGGTCCCGTTCGTCGCCTTCGCCGACTATGACGCCGCCGGCGGCGCCCTCAAGCCCGAGGGCGCGCTGCGCCTTCCGGACGGGACCAGCAAGGCCGAGCCGGGCGGCGGCGCGCTTCCCGAGGTCGCCAAGCGGGCGGCCCGGCTTGCGCCTGACACGCCGCAGGCCTTTGCCGACCAGCTCGTCGCCCTCTACGGCTTCGATGGCGGGCCGGAGCCGAACGTCGGCGGCCGCCTCTGGGACCAGTGGCACGACAGCCTCTACGATCCCGAGCTTCTGCAGTTGATGGGCGACAACCGCCAGCTCGAGGTCCGGCCGGGAAACCTGTTCCTGGATCACGATCCGATCTGCGGATGCCAGTCCGGAACCGGTTCCACCCGCATCCACTCGGTCGCCTTGCGGCCGGACGGCCTGGCGGAAGTGAAGTCGGCGCATTGCGGACCACCCGCGCCAAAGGGCGGCTCGCCACAGGAGACCTGCTCCGACGTGGACCTGCTCATCAAGCGCTTCGGCGACGGCTGGAAGCTCTATGACGTCCTGGAGCCGGGCAGCCTTCGCAACAGCCTGATCAGCGAGAACGACCGCTTGCGCGGCGAGACGATCCCCGCGATGGTCCGCGTCAAAATAATGGAGAACCCTAACCACTGATTCTCCTCGGGAAATGCGGCCTTCATTCCAATAACTTTGCGACATCCGGCGTAAAACGGCTGAGAATAACCCGATCAAAAATCAAAAAGGACGAGAGCGCCTCTAGAGCAATGCCAGGACGTCATCCAATTGCTGGACGTCGCTTCGCCTCCAGAGGCCTTCCGAAGAAAAATGAGGCGGGATTACGGGCTTATCCCCAAGGCGCCGCCGCAGGTCGTGAAGCTCTTCTGAGTAGTAGCGTAGGTGCTGGAACACGACGCCGCGGTGATCGAGCCGCGCCCCCTCTCTCCTCACCCCAAAAAGGACCTTGAGATCGTCGGCACGAGAGACGAAGTCGGGCTTGTACACCCGCGTCCCCTCGGCCCATCGTTCAGATGGTGTCCGTTTGAAAGGCCCCTGAGGACGCTGCAGGTACACGTCCATGAGCCATACGTGGAAGATGTACATGAAGTGCCGGAATCCGATGCACCCATGCTTGACTGGATCATAGTCAAACCGGCCGAGATCCTTGCTCAGGACGAATCCGGACATCTCCTTGAGAAGCAGCTGGTTGAGCCGCTTAAAGGCGCCTTCCACCCTGGGCTTGAACCAGGGGGTTCGCACGGTCGCGAACTGAATCACCATGTCGAGATCGAAGCCCATGCGCTCGGCGTTCTGAGACCATTGCGACAGGCCGTTGTCGTAGGTCACCCGCCGCGGGACACCGCAACCCACGTAGTCGTTCTTGATGGTGGGATAGACGTCCGCGACGTAGCGCTTAGGAAGACAGGCGTGGCGCAATGCGCTGGCCATCGTGAGGTCACTCGGCGGCTCGAAGCCCACGTAGAACCCAATTGGCACGGCTGAGTAGACGTCGTAGTACCAGTTGAGCCAGGCGCGCCCGAGAGGCACCCCGGTCAACTCATCAAAGAAAAGGTATGGCAGCCTAGTCTCGTCGTACTCCACGAGGTCCAGACAGGCCTCAAACGGCCGTTGCACGCTCGATCCACGAAAGAGGGCTCTAGCGTTAGTGGCACCCTTCTCAGCGATCGCGCGCTCAAAAGCGGGGTAACTCGACCAGTACCGGCGAATGGTACTCAGGGATGCCTTGGGAAGAGTAGGGACTCGTGCCGCCGACCGCCGCTTGTTCTCCAAGTCGATGAGCGACGCAACCTTCAAGACGATGGACGCGATCGTGATGGTGGCCTTTGCTCCGATCTCTCGTGCGCCCTTGGCACGCTCGAGCTCCTCCTGGATCACCTCGTGGATGATGTGCCCGGCCCCGTGGGGTGGTCGACCTGATTGGCTCAGGTCCCCTGCAAGGGCGTGAATTCCGCCCCGCTCATAGTCGCCGCGCCATCGGTAATACGTGGCGGGAGAGACGGGTAAAGCTCGTCCGAGCTCGTCGCTAACCTCTTTCAGAATGGTGTGGAGCTGGCTACCCGCGGCTGTGCTCTTCCGCACAAAGGCGATGCCCCGGGCGTCCGCCGCGCGAAGGAACTTCAGGCGGAATTCCACGCGGCGCCGCTTGTTTATGGGCAAATCGTCGAGGACCAGGGGAGTCCCTTTGCCGCGGAGCCGCGCCTCTGGCAGCGGATTCTCGAATTCGAGACGGCGTTCGCGGTAGGCGTCGTGGAGCTCCGTATCGGTCCAATCTTTCAGGCACCTGGTTGCGAGTTCGACACCTTGCCAGCCGCCCCCCGGCCGCTCGGCGACCAATCTAAACCGGACACCTTCGAGCTTGATGATGGATCCGGAGCTAAAGGAGGCGAGGTGCATCTAATCACTCGTGATTGGCGGCGATGCATGAAGCGGTTGGTCGAGGTCGACGTGCAGAATCCCCCGAGCCACCAGACGCAGAAGGTCGTCATCCGGCACCCCGACGTAGTGGTGGCGGATCTCATCCATCGAGCGGAGGCCGACGAAGTCGTCGCCGGAGGCTAATTTGATGACTTCCAGCGGGGGCAGTGGTTGCCGGCGGCGCCTGAGCAACGCCGTAACGTTCCCAGATCTCGGCTCTCGCAGGATCGTGCGTTCAGTAACCACGCGATATTCGTAGCCAAGCTCGTTGAATGCGGCGCCGATTAGTGGCCAGCGCGCTTCATTTGCTGGGCTGGCAGCGTCTTCCTCCCATTTGATTTCGACAAACGCGGCCCCAGTTGTTCCTTCGACATAGAAGTCTGGGATGGCTGTGCGTTGGCGCTGGTTGTCCGCGTAAGTGAGCCGGCACGGCTGTTCGACGAACACTTCAACACCAGGGTCGAATTCCAGCAGTTCGATGTACCGGAGTTCAAGGTGCGACCGAGCGCGCACAGTCCTGTTCAGTTTGCGGCTTGGAAACTTGCCCTGCCATCCGCGAACAGCGCTGCGGCTTCGCTT
>DASYBX010000003.1:0-5200 GCA_036500495.1 Caulobacteraceae bacterium | reverse complement strand
CTGCGCGAAGCTTTCAGACGATCGCGCCAGCACCCCTCATCAGTCGGCTCCGCCGACAGCTTCTCCCGCAAGGGGAGAAGCCGACCATTCCTCCGCTACATCCTCATCGCTCTCCGCCCCCGCCCGCTCCGCCCGCAGCGCCGCGAATACGTCCGGGGCCATCAGCCGCGACAGGGCCCAGACCGCCGCCCCGCGCACCACCGGCGCAGGATCGTCCAGCAGCCGCATCGCCGCCGGGATCAGCCGCGGCGCCTCCGAATTGCCGATGGCGTAGAGCACGTTGCGCAGGAACCGGTCGCGGCCGATGCGCTTCACCGGGCTCTTGGCGAAGAGGGCGCGGAAGGCCGGGTCGTCCAGGCGGGAAAGGTCGGCCAGCGAAGGCGCCTTCAGGGCGTCGCGGGCCTGGAGTTTCTGCTCGTGCGAGGCCTGCGCGAACTTGTTCCAGGGGCAGACCGCCAGGCAGTCGTCGCAGCCGTAGATGCGGTTGCCCAGCGCCGCGCGGAATTCCCGCGGGATCGGCCCCTTCAGCTCGATGGTCAGGTAGGAGATGCAGCGCCGGGCGTCGAGCTGGAACGGCGCCGGGAAGGCGTTGGTCGGGCAGATGTCCAGGCAGGCGTGGCAGGTCCCGCAGGTCATCGGCTCGGCCGCGTCGGAGGCGAGGTCGAGGGTGGTGAGGATCGAGCCCAGGAACAGCCAGGAGCCGAACTCGCGGCTGACCAGGTTGGTGTGCCGCCCCTGCCAGCCGAGGCCCGCCAACTCGGCCAGGGGTTTTTCCAGCAAGGGCGCGGTGTCGACGAACACCTTCAGCTCGCCGCCGAACCGCCCCTGCAGCCAGCGGGCCAGGGTCTTCAGCCGGGCCTTGATCAGGTCGTGATAGTCGTCGCCCTGGGCGTAGACGCTGATCGCGCCGTGGCTGCGTTCCGCCAGCACGGCCATCGGGTCGGCGTCCGGGCCGTAGTTCACCCCCAGCATGATCGCCGAGCGGGCGTCGGCCCACATGGCGTTGGGGTGCGCCCGGCGCTCGGCGGTGTCGGCCAGCCAGCCCATCTCGCCCTGGCGCCCGGCGGCGACGAACTCGGCCAGCCGGGCCGAGGCGGGCCAGGCGGCGGGGATGGCGGTGAAGCGGCAGAGGTCGAAGCCGAGGGCCAGGGCCTCAGCGCGGATCAGGTCTTCGGGGCGGTCAGAAGTCGAGATCGTCATAGTGCCTGGACGGGGTCAGGCCCGGCCAGCGGTCCAGGAGAAGGGGCCGGAAACAGGGCCGGGACTTCAGCTTCATGTACCAGGTCTTCACCGCGGGGAAGTCGGCCCAGGGCACGTCGCCGAAATAGTCGATCACCGACAGGTGCGCGGCGGCGGCGAAATCCGCCAGCGACAGGCGCCGGCCCGCCAACCACTCGCGCTCCTGCAGCAGCTTGTCGATATAGTACATGTGGTTGCGCAACCCGTCGCGGCCCTGGCGCAGATTGGCCAGTTCCGGCGCGCCCATGCCCAGCAGGCGCTTCTCCATCTTCTCGTGCAGGATGTAGCCGCCGGCCTCGTATTCGAACTTGCGGTCGAACCAGGTGAGCAGCCGCCGAGCTTCCGCCCGCTCGCCGGCGTCGCGGCCGAGCAGGGCCGGCTCGGGGATCGTCTCCTCCAGGTGGTCGAGGATGGCGCGGGCCTCGCAGAGCACCAACTTGTGGTCGCCCAGGCCCTCCACCAGCACTGGGATCAGCCCCGAGGGGTTCATCGCCGTCAGGTCCTTGGGCCGCTCCCAGTATTTGACCTGGACCTCCGTGAACGGCAGCCGCTTCTCGCCCAGCACCAGGCGCACCTGGCGCGAGGCGGGATCGAGCGGAAAGTGGTGCAGGGTGCGTTCGAGGCTCATGGTCCGGGGGGCGCGCGAGTCGGGGAGAATCGTTGGGCCACAGAGCGGCCGGACCCCTTAAGGTCGCGTTTACTAACCCTCCCCCGAGCGCTCTTCGGCGCGGATTTCGGCGAAGGCGCCGCCGTGCGGCTCGGCCCGGCCACGGGGGTCGGCGTGGATGATGATGTCGGCGGACGGGAAGGCCGCCAGCACCCGCTTCTCCGCCGCCACCACCACCTGGTGCGCGAGCTCCAGCGTCAGGTCTGGGTCCAGGTCTATGTGCGTCTGGATGTGGACGTAAGGCCCCGAGGCGCGGGTGCGGAGCTGGTGGACGCCGGTCAGCCGCCGGTCCTCGGTCAGCAGGTCGACGATGCGGGCGCGGGCCTCGTCGGGCAGTTCGTGGTCCATGAGCTGGCCGGACGCTTCGCGGAACACGCCCACCGCGCCCCAGAGCAGCAGGACGGCGATCAGCAGGGCCGCCACCGCGTCGACGCCGCCGATCCCCAGCCAGGCGGAGATCCCGATGCCGATCAGGGCGATGACGTTGGAAGCCAGGTCCGCGGCGTAATGCGCCCGGTCGCCGGACACCGCCACTGAGGCGGTGGCCTTCAGCACCCGGCCCTGGGCGGTGATCAAGAGCGTGGTGAGCACGATGGAGAGCGCCATCACCGCCAGCGCCCAGCCCTCGGCCTGCACCGGCCGGGGTGAGACGAGGTCGGCGATCGCCTCGCGGCCGATGAGGGCGGCGGAGGCGAACACCAGGCCGGCCTGCACCAGGCTGGCGAAGGCCTCGGCCTTGCCGTGGCCGAAGCGGTGCTCGGCGTCCGGCGGGGCGGCGGCGTAGCGGACCGCGAAGAAGGTGGCCAGCGACGCCACCAGGTCGAGGCCGGAGTCGGCCATGGACGCCAGCAGCGCCACCGAGCCCGACGCCGCCCAGGCCACGGCTTTCAGCGTCACGAGGATCGCCGCCGTGGCGACGGACAGCATCGTCACCCGCCGGGTCAGGGCGGCGCTCTCGGCGGGGGTCAGGCCGTGCGGCGCGGTCATGCCCCCTTTTTACTCGCGATCCCGGTTTCGCGAAGCGAAGACCGGAATGACGTACCACCCAACCTCGTTCTGGAGCTTCACGTCATAGGCTTCGTTCCG
The DNA here is from genome assembly GCA_036500495.1 of Caulobacteraceae bacterium. Taxonomy (GTDB): domain Bacteria; phylum Pseudomonadota; class Alphaproteobacteria; order Caulobacterales; family Caulobacteraceae; genus BOG-938. The sequence continues at coordinate 2,208 of DASYBX010000003.1, read as the reverse complement.
ACCATCCTAGCGAAGCCAAACGTGCGCCCGGCGTCAACGCGCAGCATCTCCGCTTCGCGTCCGCTATCGAGCTCGGGTTTGGTGACCCTGGCGAGTTCGTCGCATAGCTCGCACCACTCAGCCCAATAGAGCCAGCCGTCCGCAAGCGCGTCGGCGCACACGACCTCGATCAAGCCGGTCTTTTGCCAGTGCGTGCGCCACCACGCTGGGCTGTGGAAGCTGCAAAATTGCCAATCCCAGTAGGGTGTCAGGTGCGCCGGGACCTCGACCCCTTCATCCAGGCGGCACGGGACAACGATGGCGATTTGTCCGCCTGGTTTCAGGATTTTGCAGATATGGCCAAGATAGAGATCATCCGTACCGAAGTAATGGTAGGCATCCAGGCTGATTACCGTGTCGAATTTCGCTTTGGTAAAGGGCAGCGCATGGGCCTCGGCTTGAACTGGAAAGACCAGGCTCTGCACTCCTGCAGATGTGATCCGCCTGAGATTTGCTTCGGCCGAAATCCACAGGTCGGCCGCCGTGACCTCGACGCCAAATTCCCGGGCCAGGAATATCGAGCTCGCGGCCTTGCCGCAGCCGAGGTCCAGCACCTGTTGGCCGGGTCGTAGGTCGAGGGCTTGGCTTGCCCACTCGGTGAGCCAAAGTGCGTTCGGGCCCATCATGCCGCCTAGAGCGAGTGCGGGGTCGCAGGCGGAGGCGCGGGGAAACATAGAGCGGTGAAGGCGCGCCCGCAGCTCGGGCGTGTCTCGGGTGGAGATGTCCATTGGGAAATCCGGAATATGTCGCACGGAATCGAGGCGCGACCTGTCTGGCCGCACCGATGAATGCACTACGGCTCACAGGCCGTCAGTTGGCGACAATACCCGACATCAAACCCTCCTGGGGTGGATCGGGAGCCTTGTAGGCGAAGCTTCAATCAAGGCCAAGGCTGAGGGGCCGCGCTCCGCCCTCGGCAAGGCTCGGATGACGAGGGCGGCTAGCTCAGCGCGGCCCCTCATCCGTCAGGCTTCGCCTGCCACCTTCTCCCGCGAGGGGAGAAGGCCAGGGCGTCGTGTCAGGCCGCCTGCCGCGGTTCAGGGCCCACGTACCGGGACTGCGGGCGGATCAGGCGGCCGCCGGCGAGCTGTTCGCGGGCGTGGGCGATCCAGCCGGCGACCCGGCCCATGGCGAACACGCAGGTGAAGGCGCTGGGCGGGAAGGCGAGCGCCTCCAGCATCAGGGCGGTGTAGAACTCCACATTGGTGTCCAGCGGCCGGTTGGGCTTGCGCTCCTTGAGGATCGCCAGCGCCGCCGCCTCGACGGCCTCGGCGAAGGCCAGGCGGCCGGGCATGGCGTTGGAGCCCTCGGTCAGCCGCCGCACGGCGCCCTTGAGCGCGTCGGCGCGGGGATCGCGCACCCGATAGACCCGGTGGCCGAAGCCCATCAGCCGGTCGCCGCGGTCCAGCGCCGCCTCGATCCAGGCCCGGGCGTTCTCCGGCCGGCCGATCTCGTCCAGCATCTCGATCACCGGGCCGGGCGCGCCGCCGTGCAGCGGCCCCTTCAGCGCGCTGATCCCGGCGAGCGTCGCCGAGGTCAGGCCGGCGCGGGTGGAGGCCACCACCCGGGCGGCGAAGGTCGAGGCGTTGAGCCCGTGGTCGCAGACCGTCACCAGATAGGTGTCCAGCGCCGCCGCCTCGGCGGCCGAGGCGGGCTTGCCGCGCAGCATCCGCAGGATGTCGGCCGCATGCCCCAGCGTCGGATCCGGACGCACCGGCGCCTCGCCCGCCTGGGCGCGGACCACCGCGGCGGTGAACACCGCCGGCGCCGCGGTCAGCCGCAGCGCCACGGCCAGGTCGTCGCCGTCGGCCAGCCGGGCGGTGAGCGCGCGCATGGCCTCGATGGGCGAACGGTCCAGCAGGCCGGTGTCGAGCGCCGCCACCTCGGCGAACACCTCGGCCCGCGCCGCGCCCAGCGCCGGTCCCAGGTCGGTGGGCAGGCCGTCGAGGAAGCCGTCCCACAGCAGGTGGGCCGCGTCCTCGAACCGGGTGCGCCCGGCCAGTTCGTCCAGGGACAGGCCACGGATGATCAGCCGGCCGGCCTTGCCGTCCACCTCCGACAGCACGGTGTCCGCGGCGACGACGTCTTCCAATCCATCCGACATGACGGTCTCCAGTTCTGACTTGCTGGGAGGCAGAAATGCCGTCAAGCTCGGCTGGTCAATCTTGA
>DASYBX010000002.1:0-8074 GCA_036500495.1 Caulobacteraceae bacterium | reverse complement strand
GGGAAAGCCCTGCTCCAAATGCGGCAGGAAGCCGTCGAACCATGGCGTGAAGTCCGCCGCCGGCAGGAGCCGCGCCACGCAGGCCGCCTCCATCAGCACCGGCGACAGGAAGTCTTCGCCCGACGGCTCCCAGGCCTGGGCGTCCCGGTCCCCGCCGTACCAGGCGAGGGCCTTGGTCCCCAGGGCGTCCGACAAGCCGGCGTCGCCGACCGCCTCGGCATAGTCGGCCGCGAGCCGGAGGGCGAAGGCGCTGCTCGCGTGCGTTCCGGCGCGCACCGGATAGTCCGCCAACGGAATATGGGCCCGCAGCCTGTCGGCGAAGCCCCTCGCGAGGGACTCCAGCCTCCCTGCCCAGGGCGCCTCTTCATGGGCCGTCAGTTCGGCCTGCAGCTTCAGAAGCCAGGCCCAGCCGTAGGGGCGCTCGAAGGCGCGAGACGATGGGCGGTCCAGATAGGCGCGCTCGCCCTCGACCTTGGCCGGGGTGAAGGAGCGGTCGAACAGGGCGCGGATCGCCACAGCGTCCGGGAGATCGGGCTGCAGCCGCAGCACCCGGGCCAGGGTCCAGTAACCGTGGACGCAGGAATGCCAATCGAAACTGCCGTGGAAGATCGGGTGCAGCGCATGCGGCTCGGCTACGTCCCGCGGCCCGTCCATCACATGGTCGAGCTTGTGCGGATATTCCCGCTCCACATGGCCGAGGGCGATGCGGGCGAGGGCGCGGGCTTGGCCGGCGGTCAGGGTCATGGTGCGAGGCTAAGCCGCCGATCATCTCCGACGCAATTCGACAAGCGCCGCTGCAAGGCGGTCGCAAGCCGGCGACACGAAGCTGTTTTCCTGGCCTCGTCCCCCCGGAGTGTCCGCGTGCCCCCCTCTGTCGTACCCCCCGGAGCGCCCGGTTTCGGCGAGCCGGCGCCTTTCTTTACTGCCGCCGTCGACGGCAATCCCCGCTATTCGATCCAGGTGGCCGCCGGCCGGTGGCTGGTGCTGCTGGCGTTCGGCAGCCTGGAGGGCGAGGCCGCCCAGGCCGCGCACCGGGCGGTGCTGGCGCGCCGGGCCCTGTTCGACGACGTCAGGGCCGCCTTCTTCGGCGTCAGCACCGATCCTCGCGACCAGCAAGAGCGCGGGCTGAAGAGCGCGGCGGTGGGGCTGCGCTATTTCTGGGACTTCGACCAGCGGGCTTGCGCGGCCCTGGGCCTCGAGGGCCAGCCAAGGCCGAGCCCGGCGGTATTCCTGATCGATCCGGCGTTCCGCATCCTGATGACCGCCCCGATCGAGGAGACGGACCGCGTGCTTGGCCGCCTGGAACAGGAGCTGGCGCGCGAGGCGGCCGAGGCGCCCGGCGCGCCGGTGCTGGTGCTACCGCGGGTGTTCGAGCCGGAGTTCTGCGAACTGCTGATCGACTATTTCGAAAGCCGTCCCTCTCAGGATTCCGGCTTCGCAGCAGAGATCGCGGGCCGCACCCAGCTGGTGGTCGACCCGGCGCTGAAGCGTCGGCGCGACGTGGTCGTCGACCACGCCCAGTTGCAGGCCGCCATCGAGGTCCGGCTGATCCACCGGCTGTTGCCGATGGTGAAGACGGCCTTCAACTGGCGGGCCGAATACATCGAGCGCTTCCTGATCGCGCGCTACGCCTCGGCTGACCACGGCTTCTTCTTCGCCCATCGCGACGACGTCGTGGCCGGGTCGGCGCACCGCAAGTTCGCCGTGACGATCAACCTGAACGCCGACGGCTTCACGGGGGGCGACCTGCGTTTCCCGGAGTTCGGCCCGCGCTGCTACCGGCCGCCCACGGGCGGGGCGGTGGTGTTCTGCTGCTCTCTGCTGCACGAGGTGACGCCGGTGACCGAAGGCGTGCGCTATGCCTTCCTGCCGTTCCTGTTCGACGAGGCCGGCGAGCGGCTGCGCCAGGCCCACCTGCAGCACGCCGCCGCGGTCTGAGCGCGCCGCACTCCGGTCAGACTTCGGCTTGCGCCGATCCGCCAGCGGACTAGCATCGCCGGCCGAAAGCCTGCCGGAGGACGCATCGTGGATTTGGTCGACGAAAACACCATCACCGACATCGCCATGCGCCGCTGGTCCTCGGCCAAGAACCCGCGGCTGGCCAAGATCATGCCCGCCCTGATCAAGCACCTGCACGCCTTCGCCCGTGAGGTCGAATTGACCCCCGAGGAGTGGATGGCCGGCATCCAGTGGGTCACCGCCATGGGGCAGATCTCGGACGACAAGCGCATGGAGGGCATCCTGGCTTCGGACGTGTTCGGCCTCAGCATGCTGGTGGTGATGATGAACGCCCGCACGCCCACGGGCGCCACGCCCAACACCGTGCTCGGCCCCTTCCACATCGACGGCTCGCCGGAGATGGCCAGGGACGCCGACATGAGCGAGGGGGTCGAGGGCGAGAAACTCTACGTCTCGGGCGTGGTGCGGGGGCTGGACGGCAAGCCGATCCCGGGCGCCGTGCTCGACGTCTGGCAGGCCGATCAGGACGGCTCCTATGAGGCCCAGATCCCGGGGGCAAGCGAGCGCCTGCGCGCGATCTTCCGCACCGATCAGGAGGGTCGCTATGGGCTGTGGACCATCGCGCCGAAGGGCTACGCCATCCCGATGGACGGCCCGGTCGGCCAACTGATCGGGCAGACCGACATCTCCTACTACCGGCCCTCGCACTTCCACGCCATGGTCCTGGCCCCGGGCTACCAGCCCCTGGTCACCCACCTGTTCCGTGAGGGCGCGCCTTATCTGGAGAACGACGTGGTGTTCGGCGTGCGCCAACCCCTGATCACCGCCTTCAAGAAGCAGGAGGCCGGCGCCGGCCCCGGCGGCCACACCCTGGCGGAGCCCTGGTACAAGGCCGAGTACGATTTCGTCCTGGCCCCGGCAGCATAGCGCACGCCTAAAAGAAACCCCTCCGCACCCGGCGGAGGGGCAGGGGTCCGGCGAGGGGAGGGGGGCCGGATAGCGCTTAGGCTAAGGCCGTATCGGTTAACACGAGAAGTAAAATCTTCGCCTGATCTCAGGTTATCGCTTGTAATCGGAAGACGAGGTGCGCTGACATCGCAAGTGTCGAGTCAATGGGAGATGCACATTTACTTGTCGGGCAAGGGATTGCCCAGGTTCCTGCAGCCTAGGCGCCGGTGAAGGCGCGTTCCACGATCATGGCCCAGTAGGGCGCCTGCAAAGCCGTCAGTCCGCCGATAACCCACCACCAGCTCTTCGTCATGGCCGCTCTCCATCGCTCGACGCAGTCCTTATCTGGCCCCTGTCTACGACAGAAACGGACGTGGCGACGGCGCGCGGGGCTCGGCTGCCGCCGGGGCCATCGATGAACTAAACCTTACCTGAGCTGTTACGCGAGCGTTCAGGCCGGCGCCGCGATTCTGCCTGCCTGTCACAAGGATCCGGCGCATGATCGACCGCAGTCTTCTCCGTTCTTCGGCCTTGTCCGCCGCTCTGGTCGTCGCGTGCGGCCTCGCCGCGTGCAATCGATCGAGCGCGCCGTCCGGAGCCAGCGCCGACGCCGGCGCCTCGGGCGACGCCCTGCCGCTGACCACCGCCGAAGCCGCGCCGCCGCCGCGGGCTCCCGCCGCCGACGCCCTGCCCGCCGCCACGCGGGCGCCGGTGGTCAGGGTGAGCAATCCGGACGACGAATACGCCTATCTGGACGACGCCTACCACGAGGGCGACGCCTATGAGGACGCGCCGCCCGACTATGCCTTCGACTATGACGGGACCAGCCCATGGGCCTGGCAAGGCGCCGACGGCTCGGAGTTCGCAGAGCCGGTCTCCGGCGGCTACCGTTACTACTATTACCGGCCGGGCGCGGCCTGGCCCTACCTGATCCGCGACGGCGGCTACGCCTATGGCTTTGACGGCCAGCAACTGGCGGTGATCTACGACCAAGCAGGACGCTTGCTGCCGCGCGACTATGTCGAGAGCCGGGCGGACCTGGCGGGCCGCTATCTGGCCCGGGCCCAGGGAATCCTGGAGGCCTCGCGCCAGGCCGGCCGGCGCGGCGTGGCCGCCGCCAACTGGGCCGCGGCCCGGTCCGGGATCGCCGCCCAGCGCGCCGAACTGGCCGCCGCACGCAGCCGCCAGAGCGCTTGGCAGGCCTATGATCAGGCGCACGCGGCCCAGGCCACGCGCTGGAACGCCGAGCGCGACCGGCGTCAGGACTACGCCCAGAGGTTCGAAGGCTGGCGCCGAGCCGACTTCCAGGGCGCCCCGCCGACGCCGCGCCGAGATGCGAACGTCAGGCCGGCCCAGGCCCCCGCGCCGATCCCCCAGGGCGCGCCGCCCTCGGCCGAACGGCGGCCCGACCAGGGGCGCGGCATCGCCGAGCAGCGTCCAGCCGGTCAGGACCAGCAGAGGGAGCAGGCCGACCAGCAGCGCGGCGCCGCCGAGCGACAGCAGCAGGGCCAGGCGTCGGCCCAGCAGCGCCAGGCGCAGGAGCAGGGGCGGCAGGCCGACCAGCAGCGCCGCACCGCCGAGCGCCAACAGCAGGACCAGGCGGCATCTCAGCAACGCCAGGCGCAGGAACAGGGGCGTCAGGCCGACCAGCAGCGCCGCACCGCCGAGCGCCAACAGCAGGACCAGGCGGCATCTCAGCAGCGCCAGGCGCAGGCGCAGGGGCGGCAGGCCGACCAGCAGCGCCGCAACGCCGAACGCCAACAGCAGGACCAGGCGGCGGCTCAGCAGCGCCACGTGCAGGAACAGGGGCGGCAAGCCGACCAGCAGCGCCGCGCCGCCGAGCAGCAGCAGCGTCAACAGTCGCAGCAGCAGCGGGCCAATGCCGAGCAGGGTCGCCAGAAGGCCGCCCAGCAGCAACAACAGCAGCGTCAGGCCCAGGAGCAGTCGCGCCAGCAAGCCGCGCAACAGCAGCAGCAGCAGCGCCAAGCCCAGGACCAGGCCCGCCATCCGGCGGCCCAGCCGCCACGGCCCGCGGCGGCTCAGTCCCCTCAGGGCCAGCCGGCGCCCGCGCGCGGCCAAGGCCGCGAGGAGCGCCGCGAGAACGGCGACAACAAGCAGTAGGCTTCAGTGCATGAAGTTCAGCGACTGCTGAAAGCGGATCAGGTTGGCGGTGGCGGCCGTCGGGTTGGGCGCGGCGGCGCGGCCGTTCAGCACATAGAGGTGGTTGTCGAAGAAGAAGATGGCGACGATGTCGTGTCCGCCGTCCTTGCGCTTCACGCTCATCTCGCGGCCGTACTCGGAGTTGATGCGGGCCTCCACATCGACCAGCACCTCGCCCTCCGCGCCGAAGGCCTTGACCCCGTCGGCGATCACCGCGTCCTTGTCGAGCGCCGTGCCGCTGAAATCGGCCAGGGTCACGGAGTAGGCGACGCCGCCGTCCTGGATCGCGTAGCGCTGGGCCGGGACCTCGAGGCCCGCGGTGGTGCGCCACTTGGCGGCGCCGACCTGGGGCTGGCCGGGGAACTGGGCGGCGAACTTGGCCTCGGGGAAGGTGTAGATGTCCCACGCGAAGGCCGGCGCCGCTACCGTCAGCGCCAGGGCGCAAGCCAGTCCCAGAAGGGGCAGGCCCCGCATGCTCAGGCCTTCAACTGCCGGGCGTCGATCGGCAGGTTGCGCACGCGCTTGCCGGTGGCGGCGAAGATGGCGTTGCACAGGGCAGGGATCACTGGGGGCAGGGCCGGTTCGCCGAGGCCCGTGGGCGGATGGTCGGTCTTGACGAACACCACCTCCACCTCGGGCGCGGCCGGCATGCGGATAAGCGGATAGTCGTTGAAGTTGGTCTGCACCGCGTGGCCGTTTTCGAAGGTCACCGCCAGGGCCAGGGCCTGGCTGACGCCGTCGATCACCGAGCCTTCCACCTGGTTGAGCGCACCGGTGGGATTGATGATCTGGCTGCCGATGTCGCCCGCCACCCACACCTTCTCGACCTTGATCTGGCCCTCGTTCGACACGCTGGCCCGCACCACGTGGGCGAAGTAGCCGAGGTGGCTGAAGTAGTAGGCGATGCCCAGGCCTGTGCGCGGCGGCAGCTGGGTCTTGCCCCAGCCGGAAATGGCGGCGACATGCTCCAGCACCCCGCGAGCGCGGCCGGTGTCATACGAATCGCGCGAACCGGTCTGGCCCATCAGGCGCGGCTCGCCGAGGGTCTCGAGGTGGAACTGCAGGGGGTCCTTGCCGGCGGCGTGGGCCAGTTCATCGAAGATCGACTGCTGCATGAAGCTGAGCGCGTTGGACCGCGGCGCCCGCATCGGCCCGGTGGGGATGCCGCAGGGCAGCAGAGTGGCTTCCATGGTCACATGCTCGATCAGCCGCGCCGGCAGTTCGGTCGGCCCCATGTCGGCGGCGGAAGCGAACTTGGTCGGGTCCTTCGGGTCGGCGAAGGAGACGAAATGGTCCTTCCAGGCCACCAGCTTGCCCTTGTCGTCCAGCCCCGCCTTGACGTGGTGGTAGCCGCCCGGACGGTAGAAGTCGTGGGCGATGTCGTCCTCGCGCTGCCACAGCACCTTGACCGGGACGCCGGCCTGCTTGGCGATCCAGGCCGCCTCGGCCATGTAGTCGTTCTGCAGCCGCCGGCCGAAGCCGCCGCCGCAGCGCATCATGTGGATGGTGATGTCTTCGGGCTTCACGCCCAGCAGCTTGGACACGATCTGGCGGCCCGGCTGCGGGTTCTGGGTCGGCGCCCAGATCTCCACCTTGCCGTTCCTGACCTCGGCCGTGCAGTTCTGCGGCTCCAGGTTGGTGTGGCTGAGGAACGGATAGCTGTAGGAGACCTCGATCACCTTGGCGGCCTTGGCCAGGGCGGCGTCGGCGTCGCCGTCCTTGCGGATTGGCATCTTTCCCGGCTGCCCCTTGAGCGCGGCGGCGGCCTTGTCGAACTCGGCGGTCGAGCGGCCTGCCACCGGGCCCTCGTCCCATTCGACCACCAGCTTGCTGCGCGCCGACTTGGCCCGCCACCAGCTGTCGGCCAGGATCGCCACGCCGGCGGCCAAGCCGTTGAACTCGCCGTCGCCTTCCACAACGAAGGCCTGCTTCACGCCGGGCTGCTTCAGCACCTCGTCGAGCTTGGCCGACTTCACCTTGCCGCCATAGACCGGGCACTTGACGAAGGCGGCGTAGAGCATGCCGGGCCGCCGGGCGTCGATGCCGAACAGCGGCTCGCCCCTGACGATCTTGGGGTTGTCGCAGCCGTAGGCCGACTTGCCGATGATCTTGAAGGTCTTGGGATCCTTGAGGGTCACGGTCTTGAGGTCCGGAGCCGGGATCGAGGCGGCCTTTTCCGCCAGCTGGCCGTAGGTCAGCTTCTTGCCGCTCGGCCTGTGAGTCACCGCGCTCATCGAGGCCATGCACTCGGACGCCGGGACCTTCCAGGTCAGGGCCGCGGCCTCGACCATCATCTGCCGGGCCGCCGCGCCGACCCGGCGCAGAGGGTCGTAGTTGGTGGGGGTCGCGGTCGAGCCGCCGGCTACCTGGGAGCCGTATTTGGCCGGGTCGCTCAGGGCCTGCTCGATGCTGACCCTGGACCAGTCGGCCTCCAGCTCCTCGGCGATCACCATGGGCAGCATCGTCTTGATGCCCTGGCCGCACTCGGGGTTCTTGCCGATGATGGTGATCGCGCCGTCCGGCATGATGCGGATGTAGGCGTTCAGCTCCATCGGCGAGGCGCCGGCGGCGAGCGCGCCGTTGGCGTTCAGGCCGAAGCTCAGGAACAGGCCGCCGCCGGTCGCGAGGCCGGTCTTCAGCAAGGTGCGGCGAGAGGTGTGGAAGGAAGCGTCGTCAGCCATGGTGGATGTCCTTCCTTCAGGCCTTGGGGGCCGTGGCGGCGTCGGCCAGCACCTGCCGGGGGGCGGGGGCCTCGGCCAGCGCGGGCGTCAGGCCGGCGGCCTGGCGGATCGCCGCCTTGATGCGGGTGTAGGTGGCGCAGCGGCACAGGTTGCCCGCCATGCCCGACTGGATCTGGGCGTCGGTGGGATGCGGCGTCTTGGTCAGCAGCGAGGCGGCGTTCATGATCTGGCCGGCCTGGCAGTAGCCGCACTGGATCACGTCGTGGTCGATCCAGGCCTTCTGCAGCCGGGCCCCGACCTCGGTCGAGCCGACCCCCTCGATGGTG
>DASYBX010000001.1:0-21676 GCA_036500495.1 Caulobacteraceae bacterium | reverse complement strand
CACCATCGAGGGGGTCGGCTCGACCGAGGTCGGGGCCCGGCTGCAGAAGGCCTGGATCGACCACGACGTGATCCAGTGCGGCTACTGCCAGGCCGGCCAGATCATGAACGCCGCCTCGCTGCTGACCAAGACGCCGCATCCGACCGACGCCCAGATCCAGTCGGGCATGGCGGGCAACCTGTGCCGCTGCGCCACCTACACCCGCATCAAGGCGGCGATCCGCCAGGCCGCCGGCCTGACGCCCGCGCTCGCCGAGGCCCCCGCCCCCCGGCAGGTGCTGGCCGACGCCGCCACGCCCCCCAAGGCCTGAAGGAAGGACATCCACCATGGCTGACGACGCTTCCTTCCCCGCCGCCCTGAAGACCACCACCGTCTCGCGGCGCGGCCTGCTCAAGACCGGCGCGGTCGGCGGCGGTGGCTTCTTCGTCGCCTTCGGCCTGAACGCCAACGGCGCCCTGGCCGCCGGCGCCTCGCCGATGGAGCTGAACGCCTACATCCGCATCATGCCGGACGGCGACATCACCATCCTCGGCAAGAACCCGGAGATCGGCCAGGGCATCAAGACCTCGCTGCCGATGATCATCGCCGAGGAGCTGGACGCCGACTGGTCCAAGGTCCGTATCGAGACCGCCCCCACCAACCAGGCCAAGTACGGCCAGCAGTGGGCCGGCGGCTCGCTGGCCACGCCGCAGAACTACGACCCCCTGCGCCGGGTCGGCGCGGCGGCCAGGCAGATGATGGTCGAGGCCGCGGCCCTGACCTGGAAGGTCCCCGCCGGCGAGTGTGTGGCGTCCATGAGCGCGGTCAGCCACAAGGGCAAGAAGCTGACCTACGGCCAGCTGGCCGAGAAGGCCGCCTCGATTCCGGCGCCCGACCTCAAGACCGTGACCTTGAAGGACCCCAAGACCTTCAAGATCATCGGCAAGTCGGTGCGCGGCATCGACAGCCCCAAGGTGATCCGGGGCGAGCCGATCTTCGGCATCGACGTGACGCGCCCGGGCATGGTCTACGCCACCTTCACCCAGTGCCCGGTGCCGGGCGGCAAGGTGAAGTCGGTCAAGTTCGACGACATCCTGAAGATGCCCGGCGTGCAGAAGGCCTTCGTGGTCGAGGGCGGGGCCAACCCGCGCTTCATCCAGAACGGCCTGGCCTCGGGCGTGGCCGTGGTCGCCGACAGCTGGTGGCGGGCCAAAAAGGCCAGGGATGCGCTGCAGATCGAGTGGGACGAGGGCCCCTACGCCGACCAGTCCAGCGCCAAGTTCCAGGCGCAGGCCGACGCGGCCTCCAAGACCGCGGGCGAGCAGGTCCGCAAGGACGGCGACGCCGACGCGGCCCTGGGCTCGGCGGCCAAGGTGCTGGAGGCGGCCTACAGCTATCCCTTCCTCACCCACGCCCAGCTCGAGCCGCAGAACTGCACGGCCGAGTTCAAGGACGGCAAGCTGGAGATCTGGGCCCCGACCCAGTTTCCCGAGCAGGGCCGCGGCATGCTGGCCGCCGCCCTCGGCCTCAAGCCGACCGACATCACCATCCACATGACGCGCGCGGGCGGCGGCTTTGGCCGGCGCCTGATGAACGACTGGATGGTGCAGGCCGCCTATATCGCCAAGGAGACCGGCAAGCCGGTCAAGCTGCTGTGGGCCCGCGAGGACGACATCGCCCACGACTACTACCGGCCGGGCGGCTTCCACTACTTCAAGGCGGGCCTGGACAAGGACGGCAAGCTGGTCGCCTGGAAGAACCACTTCGTCACCTACGGCGACAAGGGCAAGCCGCAGTTCGCCGCCGACCTGTCGGAGTATGAGCTGCCGGCGCGGCTGATCCCCAACATCACCCTGGAGCAGACGGTGATGCCGCTGGGCGTCTCCACCGGCCCGATGCGCGCCCCGGGCTCCAACGCCCTGGCCTTCGCCCACCAGTCGTTCATCGACGAACTGGCCCACGCCGCCGGCAAGGACCCGCTGCAGTTCCAGCTCGACCTTCTGGGCGAGCCGCGGCTGGTCAAGTCGCCCAAGCCCGACTCGCTCGGGCGCGACGTGTTCGACACCGCCCGCATGCGCGGGGTGCTGCAGCTGGCGGCCGAGATGTCCGGCTGGGGCAAGACCCAGCTGCCGGCGCGCACCGGCATGGGCATCGCCTGCTACTACAGCCACAGCGGCTATTTCGCCGAGGTGGTGCGGGCGAGCGTTTCGGAAGCCGGCCAGGTCAAGGCGGAGAAGGTGTGGGTGGCCGGCGACGTCGGCAACCAGATCATCAACCCCACCGGGGCCATGAACCAGGTGCAGGGCGCCTGCATCGACGGCGTCGGCCAGGCGCTCGGCCTGAAGATCACCCTCGACAAGGGCCGCGTGGAGCAGACCAACTTCCACCAGTACCCGCTGATCCGCATGCCGGCCGCCCCCGAGGTGGAGGTGGTGTTCCGCAAGACCGACCATCCGCCCACGGGCCTGGGCGAACCGGCCCTGCCGCCGGTGATCCCGGCCTTGTGCAACGCCGTGTTCGCCGCCACCGGCAAGCGCGTGCGGTCCATGCCGATCGACGCGACGCTGCTCAAAGCCTAGACGCTTCCGGATTCCGCTGACGCGGTCTACTGATTGAGTCGCGTCACCGGGAGGGGAGCCCAGGCGCCATGGCCGTGATCGTCACCGGAGCCGCGGGCTTCATCGGCATGCATGTCGCCGACCGCCTGCTCGACCGCGGCGAGCGCGTGATCGGCGTCGACACCTTCAACGCCTATTATGACGTGCGCCTCAAGGAGGCGCGGGCGGCTCGCCTGAGCGCCCGGCCGCGCTTCGACATGGCCCGCATCGACGTGGCCGACGCCCGGGCCTTCGAGATGCTGGTGCACCAGGCGGCGCCCAGCACCATCGTGCACCTGGCCGCCCAGGCGGGCGTGCGCTACTCGATCGACAACCCCTTCGCCTACGAGCGCACCAACGTGGCCGGCCACCTGTCGGTGCTCGAGGCCTGCCGCCACGGGCCGAGCGTCCGGCACCTGGTCTACGCCTCGTCCAGTTCGGTGTACGGCGACCAGCCCCTGGGCGACGCCGGCTTCCGCGAGGACGAAGCCCTGGCCGCGCCCGCCTCGCTCTACGCCGCCACCAAGCGCGCGGGCGAGCTGATGAGCGAGGCCTACGCCAGCCTGTTCGAGATCGGCCAGACCGGCCTCAGGTTCTTCACCGTCTACGGCCCTTGGGGCCGGCCGGACATGGCCTACTACGGCTTCACCCAGAAGATCCTGGCCGGCGAGCCGATCGAGGTGTTCGGCGAGGGGCGCATGGCCCGCGACTTCACCTACATCGATGACATCGTCGACGGGGTGATGGGGGTGATCGACCACCCGCCGGCCGACGGCGAGCACCGCCTGTACAACATCGGTGACAGTCGGCCCGTGGGGCTGATGGACATGATCGACGTGCTCGAACGGGCGCTGGGCCGCCAGGCGGTCAAGCGCATGCTGCCGATGCAGCCCGGCGACGTGACCGCCACCTTCGCCGACATCACACGGCTGAATTCCCTGTGCGGCTATGCGCCGAAAGTGACGCTCGAAGCGGGCTTGCCTCGATTTGTCGAATGGTATCAAAGCTTCCATCGGGATTCCGCAGTGCAAAACTCTCGGCTATAAGCCATCGATGGCCATCGGCTCCGCTACCGCACCCGCCTCGCCTCAATCCGGCGCCCGCATGCTCGGCCCTCTGGCGTATGACGCGCTGGCTTCGGCCGCCGCCTTCGCCCTCGCCTACAACATCGCCTCCGGCCAGATCTGGGCCATCGGGGGCCTGCCGGACCTGAGGCCGCTGCTGCCCGGCGCCCTGGCCTATGGCCTGATCGGCGTGGCCATGGCCTCCTGGCAGGACCAGCACCGGGCGGTGTGGCGCTACACGTCGCTGACCGACGCCATCCGCATCGTGCGCGTGTCGTTCCTCACCACCCTGGTGTTCGTGCCCCTGGTGATCTGGGCGCCGACCTTCGCCGACACGCCGCGCCTGGCGCCGGTGCTGGCCTTCTTCCTGATGGCCGCCTTGATGGCGCTGCCCCGCGTGGCCGCCCGCGCCCGCGCCGACGGCCGCATCCCCAAGCCCTTCACCACCCACCCGCGGCTGCATCCGCATTCGGTGCCGGTGATCGTGGTCGGCCAGCTCGAGCGCATCGAGCCGTTCATCCGCGACCTGTCGCGCGACAAGGACCGCGCCTACGCCGCCGTGGCCATCCTCACCGACGCCGCCGACCTGCACGGGCGCCACCTGCACGGGGTCGCCGTGCTCGGCGCGCCCCACGATCTGGGCGGGGCCATGGCCTTCCTGGCCCAGCGCCAGATCCGGCCGCAGCGCCTGATCATCGCCGACGACCGCGTGGGCGAGGACAGCATCTCCGAATTCCTCGACCTGGCCAGCGCCCACGGCATGAGCGTGGGCATCCTGCCCCGCCTGATCGACTTCGCCGACCATGGCGCGTCCCAGTCCGGGGCCCAGTCCACCGTGGCCCGGCCGATCGCCTTGACCGACCTCCTGGGCCGGCCCCAGGCGGTGCTCGACCGCACCGCCCTGCACAAGCTGATCGCCGGCCAGAGGGTGCTGATCACCGGCGCCGGCGGCTCGATCGGGTCGGAGCTGGCGCGCCAGGTGCGGGCCTATGGGCCGAGCCGGGTGGTGCTGCTCGACGCCAACGAGTTCAACCTCTACACGATCGGTCAGGAGATCGAGGGGCTGGAGGACGGCCCGTCCTGGCGCCTGGCCCTGTGCAACGTGCGCGACGAGGGCGCCCTGCTCAGGGTGTTCGCCGAGGAACGGCCGGACCTGGTGTTCCACGCCGCGGCGCTCAAGCATGTGCCCCTGGTCGAGCAGAACCTGCTGGAAGGCGTTCACACCAACGTGCTCGGCACGCGCAACGTGGCCGAGGCCTGCGCCAAGTTCGCCGTGCGCGCCATGGTGATGATCTCCACCGACAAGGCGGTGAACCCGGCCAACGTCATGGGCGCGACCAAGCGCTGGGCCGAGGCCTACTGCCAGGCCATGGACCTGATGGAGGGCGACACCCGCTTCACCGCGGTGCGCTTCGGCAATGTGCTGGGCTCCAATGGCTCGGTGGTGCCGCTGTTCCAGAAGCAGATCCTGGAGGGCGGGCCGGTCACCGTCACCCATCCGGACGTGACGCGCTTCTTCATGACCATCCCCGAGGCCGTGGAGCTGGTGCTGCAGGCCTCTGCCGCGGGCATCTCGGCCCACGCCCCGCGCGGCGAGGTCTATGTGCTGGACATGGGCAAGCCGATCAAGATCGTCGACCTGGCCCGCCAGATGATCCGCCTGTCCGGCAAGCAGCCGGACATCGACGTCAAGATCGAGTTCATCGGCCTGCGCCCCGGCGAAAAGCTGCACGAGGAACTGGTGCACGAGCACGAGAGCCACACCGCCTTCATGGCCGGCGGTGCGGCCTTCGCGGTCAGCCCGCGCACCACCGAACTGGCCATCCTGCGCCGCCAGCTCGGCGAGCTGGTGCGGGCCGTGGGCGGGCAGGACGACGAGAAGGTGCTGCGCCTGATTCGCTCGGCCGTGCCCGAGTTCCAGTTCCAGGGCGCGGTGGCCGCCGGCGGCGGCCGGGCCTGAGGTGGCGCCGCTCCAATCGGCCTGGCAGCCGCGCCTGGAAGGAACCCTGCTGCGCCTGCGGCCGGTGACCCGCGAGGACTTCGAGCGGCTCCATGCGGTCGGCTCCGACCCCGAGGTGTGGGCGGTGCATCCGGCCAGCGACCGCTGGAAGGACGAGGTCTTCGGCGCCTATTTCGAGGAGGGCCTCGCCTCGGGCGGCGCCCTCGTGGCGGTGGAGCAGGCCACGGGCCGGATCATCGGCTGGTCGCGGTACATGACGGAGTACGCTGGGCCGGGCGAGATCGAGGTCGGCGCGACCTTCCTCGGCCGCCCCTGGTGGGGCGGGGCCTACAACGGCGAGATGAAGCGGCTGATGCTGGCCCACGCCTTCCGCCATGTGGACCGGGTGATCCTGCGCATCGGCGAGACCAACGGCCGCTCGCGCCGGGCGGCGGAGAAGATCGGCGCCAGGCTGCAGGTCGGCCGGCGGGGGCCCGAGCCCCTGCCCGGCGCGGTGCACCTGTTCTACGCCGTCGAGAAGGCGGACTTCGAAGCGGACCAGGCCTGACGCTCAGGCCGCCGCCTTGGCCGGACGGTGCCGTGCGGCGAGGGCCGCCAGCAGCAGGCACAGCAGGATGGCTGGCAGGGCCGCCAGGCCGGCGCCGATGAAGAACAGGCCGTAGGCCTGCATCGGGCTGAAGCCGTGGGCGTGGAGGCCGTCCACCACCAGGCCGGAGAAGCCCTTCAGGAATTTGCCGGCGAGGCTGTAGACCGAAGACAAGAGGGCGTACTGGCTGGCGGTGTAGCCCAGGCTGGTCAGGCTCGACATATAGGCGATCAGGATGACGCCGGCGGCCGAAACGCCGAAGTTGTCGAAGATCATCACCATGCCGAACAGCTTCGGATCGCCGCCATAGGTCGCCATCAGGCCGAAGGAGGCCTCCGCCAGGCCCTGCAGCACGGCCCCGGCGATCAGGGCCTTGTAGGGTCCGAGCTTGGCCATGAGCAGGCCTCCGACGGCGATGCCCCCGAAGGTGCCGATCAGCCCTACCGTGCCGCGCACCGTCCCGATCAGGTCCTTGGACAGGCCGAGGTCGTGATAGAACGGGTTGATCATCGGGCCGATCACATATTCGGGCACCCGGTAGAGGGTGACGAAAGCCAGTATCAGGATGGCAAGCGCCCCGTAGTGCCTGAAAAAGGCGACGAACGGGCCGAGCACGGCGTCGGCGAAGCCGCTTGCGGTCCACAGCGAAGCCTTGGCCTTCAGCACCGCTTCGGCCGCCTCGGGCGTCTTGGCCAGCAGCACGCCGGCGACGCCGATGCCCATCAGTGCGGCCATCAGGCCATAGGAGATGGGCCAGCCGAAATGGTTGGCCACCAGCAGGATCCAGGCGTCCGACACCAGCACGGCCACGCGATAGCCGAGCTGATAGTTGCTGGTCAGCAGGCCGAGGTCCTCGCTCGTCGCCGCGCTCTCGATGCGCCAGGCGTCGATCACGATGTCCTGGGTGGCCGAGGCGAAGGCCACCACCAGCGCGCCCATGCCGATCGGGAGAAGGCCCGGCTTGGGGGTGATGATGGCCATGGCCGCCAATCCCGCCGCCACCAGGAGCTGCGCGATCAGCATCCATCCCCGCCGGCGGCCGAGCCATTGGCCGACCAGCGGCGCATCCAGCCGGTCGATCAGCGGGGACCACAGGAACTTGAACGAATAGGCGAAGCCCACCCACGACAGGAAGCCGATCGCGGTGAGCGAGGTCCCTTCGTCGCGCAGCCAGAAGCCGAGCACATTCGCGGTCAGGAAGAACGGCAGGCCGGAGCTGAAGCCCAGCAGCAGCATGGCCATCAGCCGCGGCTCGGACAGCGTGCGCAGGATCCCGCGCCTGGCCGGCGCGGCGGCCTTGGAAACGACGTCTGGGGCGGCGGTCATCGGGCTCCCTAGCGCCCGTCACGCGCGGCGCCAAATCAGGAGACGAGCTTGTCTTCCCCCGCCCCCCGCGTCCAGACCCGCGCGCCCCACTTGGCCAGGATGGCCTTCAGAGCCCCCGCTTCGAGCGGCTTGGTCAGGAAATCGTCCATGCCCACCGCCATGCAGGCCCTGCGGTCGTCCTCGAAGGCGTCGGCGGTCAGGGCCACGATCGAGCCGGTGTAACCCTCGGCGCGCAGGATCTTGGAGGCCTGGATGCCGTCCATGGCCGGCATGCGCACGTCCATCAGGATCAGGTCATGCGGGCCCTGGCGGGCGGCGTTGATCGCCTCGAAGCCGTTGGCCGCGCACTCCACGTGGCAGCCTTCGCGCTCGAGCAGGGCGCGGGCCAGGATGGCGTTGATCGAATTGTCCTCGGCCAGCAGCACGCGCAGGCCCACGGCGCTGGCCGGGGTCACCCGCTCGTCCTCGGGCGAGCCGTTCGGCGTCGCCGAGGCCTTCAGGGCCTGGATACGCTGCACCAGCGACTCCCGCCGCAGGGGCTTGATCAGATAGCCGGCGAAGCCCGCGGGCCTCAGGCCCGGGATGTCGGCGCGCTCGTCGGGCGCCAGCATGACCAGGCACGGGGCGCCCTGGACCAGCCGCATCTTGCCGTCGGCGAACAGGGCGCGATCCAGCAGCACCGCATCGTGGCCCTCGGCGTTGCGCGGGATCGAGGAGACGCACACCGTGCGCCCGCCCGAGATCTCGATCTGGCGGGCGGCGGCCTCGCGCACCATGCCGGACGGCGAGGCGACCAGCACCGAAAGGCCCTTCAGCGTCCGGGTGATCGCGTCGTTCATCGGGCGGGCCAGCTGGAAGCGGGCCTCGAACCAGAATTCCGAACCGCCGCCGGGCGGGGTCGTCAGGCCGACGCTGCCGCCATGGGCCGCGGCCAGGCGCCGCACGATGGCCAAGCCGAGCCCCGCGCCCTCCAGACGGGCCCCGGCGCCGGAGGCGCGGGCGTATTCCTCGAAGATGCGGGCCTGCTCGGCTTCGGGCACGCCCGGCCCGGTGTCGCGCACCGACAGGCGCAGCCACGCATGGCCCGGGCCGTCCTGCGACTGGCGGGCCTCGACGATGGCCCCACCGCGCTCGGTGTACTTCACCGCATTGCCGGCCAGGTTGAACAGGATCTGCCTGAGGCGTCCCTCGTCGGCCATGATCGGCGTGGCCGCCAGTTCGGAGGCCCAGGCGATCTCGATGCCCTTCTCCCGGGCCCTGGGGCTCAAGAGTTCGCACACGCTCTGCAGCAGGTGCTCGATGTCGACCGGCGCGGGCTCCAGGTCGATGCGGCTGGACTCCAGCTTGGCCAGGTCGAGCACGTCGTTGACCAGGTTCAGCAGGTGCTGGCCGCTCTCGCGCAGGGCCTGGACATAGGTCCTCTGGTCGGCGTCGAGCCGGGTGTCGGTCAGGAGGTTGGCCATGCCGAGCACGCCGTTCAAGGGCGTGCGGAGCTCGTGGCTGAGGGCGGCGAGGTAGCGTTCGCGCCCGTCCAGGGTGTCCATCTCGCCGGGATCGGCCATGATCAGGCGTTCGCCGGCCGGCAAGTCCGCCGCCCGCCAGACCCAGGCGCCGCCGCCGTCGTCGGCGGTCTGCAGGCGTTCGCCGGCGCACAGGCACGCCAGGCGCTCCACCGGCACGCCCGTGCCGTGGAACAGCACATTGGCCGCGCTCAGCCGGCCCTTGGCGTCGATCACGATCGCCGGGCGGCTCCAGCCTTCCAGTATGTCTGCGGCCTTTGCCATGGTCAGGAGGCTAGCCGATCCAGCTTAACGACGAGTCAAGCCAGGGAACGGCGGGTTCCAAATCACTGGAGGCGGAACCTCGGATCGGGCTAAACACCCGGTGAGGCGTTATGCGGGCGGGGGCGTCCGGGAGACTGCGACGGATGGCGAAGGCGAAAGGCTCAGGCTCCGGCGCGCCCAAGAGCGGCGGCGGGCGCAAGCCTGCCTCGCCCAAGGGCCCGCGGTCCCAAGGCAAGGCGCCGAAAGCCCGGCGCACGCCGCTGCAGGCCTTCCTCTACTGGAGCGCGGTGGCGGCCGTGTGGCTGGTGATCTTCAGCGCCGCCTTCCTGGCCGTGTTCGCCTACGGCCTGCCGGACACCTCCAAGCTCTACCAGGTGCAGCGCCAGCCCTCGATCTCCTACCTCGACCGTTCCGGCGGCCTGGTGGCCGTGCGCGGCAGCCAGTTCGCCCCGCCGGTGAAGATCGACCAGCTGCCGCCCTATGTGCCGGCCGCCTTCGTGGCCATCGAGGACCGGCGCTTCTACCACCACTTCGGGTTCGACCCGGTCGGCATGATCCGCTCGCAGCTCTACAACGCCACCCACAAGGGCGTGCCCCTGCGCGGCGGCTCGACCATCACCCAGCAGCTGGCCCGCAACCTGTTCCTCAGCACCGATCAGAACATGCGGCGCAAGGTGCAGGAGCTGATCCTGGCGGTATGGCTGGAGACCAAGTTCTCCAAGAAGGAGATCCTCGCCCTCTACCTGAACCGGGTCTATTTCGGCGGCGGCGCCTACGGCATCGAGGCGGCTGCCCAGCGCTACTTCAACAAGCCCGCGTCCCAGCTGACGGTGGGCGAAGCGGCCCTGCTGGCCGGGATGATGAAGAGCCCCAGCCACTACAGCCCGCTCAACGACGCCGCCCGGGCCGAGCGCCGGGCCACCGTGGTGCTGGACGAGATGGTCAAGACGAAGGCCATCACCCCGGCCCAGCGCGACAACGCCTTCGCCCAGCCGGTGCGGGTGTCGCGCACCCTGGCCAACCAGCACGCCCAGTACTTCGTCGACTGGGTGGACTCCGAGGTCCGCTCGATCCTCGGCAAGAGCAAGGACGACGTGCTGCAGCAGGACCTGGTGGTGGAGACCACCATCGACCTGCCGATCCAGGCCGACGCCGAGCGCGCGGTGCAGACCGCGCTCTCCGCGCCCGACGCCGAGGCCAGGGGCGTGGAGCAGGCGGCCGTGGTGGCGCTCGACGGCGAGGGCCGGGTGCGCGCCTTCGTCGGCGGCGAGGACTATGCCGACAGCCAGTTCGACCGCGCCGCCGACGCCCGCCGGCAGGCCGGCTCGTCGTTCAAGCCGTTCGTCTACCTGACCGCCATGGAGAACGGCTTCACCCCCGACACCCCGGTGATCGACGAACCGATCCGCATCGGCAACTGGGAGCCGCACAACTTCACCAACAAGTACCTCGGCCCGATCAACATCCAGACCGCGCTCGCCGAGTCGATCAACACCGTGGCCGCGCGGGTGGCCAACCAGGTGGGCACCCAGAACGTGGCGCGCACGGCCCGGCGGCTGGGGATCACCTCGCCGATCCAGACCGACCCGTCGATGGCCCTGGGGGCGGTGGAGGTGTCGCCGCTGGAGATGGCCCAGGCCTACGACGCCTTCGGCAACGGCGGCTATGCGGTGAAGGCCTATGGCATCGAGCGCATCCGCACCGCCACCGGCCGGGTGCTGTTCGACCACAGCGTCGACAAGACCGCCCGGCCGCGGGTGATCCAGAGCCAGCCGCTGGCCTATATGAACCAGATGATGCGCCAGGTGCTGGTGGTCGGCTCGGGCGGCGGCGCCCGGATCAACGGCTACGACCTGGCCGGCAAGACCGGCACCACCTCCGACTACCGCGACGCCTGGTTCATCGGCTACACCGGCGGCTTCGTCACCGCGGTGTGGGTGGGCAAGGACAACAACACCCCGATGAAGTCGGTGACCGGCGGCAGCTATCCGGCGCGGCTGTGGCGCGGGTTCATGCTGGCGGCCCTGCCCAAGCTGAAGATCTCTGCCATTCCCGGCGGCGGAGGCCTAGCGGCGCCCCCGCCTTCCGGCGACCTGATCGGTGACCTGCTGGGCGCGCCCTCGTCAAACCCGGAACTGCCGGCCGCGCCTCCTGGCCAGGCCCCGGCCCAGCAGGGCAAGCAGGTGACCCCAGAGTTTTTCTAGAATTCCACTGAACTCAGAATGAATACCGGTAGCTGATCTGCACCGTGCGGGGCTGGGCCACGCTCTGGTAGGGGTAGGGCTTGCTGCAGCCGAGCGGGAAGTCGCGCAGCACGTCCACGCAGCCGCGGTAGAACCGGCCATACTCGCGGTCGAACAGGTTCTGCACCGACAGGTTGAGCTGCTGGTGGCGCTTGGGGTCGAGGAACCAGCGGCCGGACAGGTTCACGGTGGCGTACTCGCCGTAGTTCAGGCGGGTGTTGGCGTAGGGCGCGGTGACCTTGCCGGTGTAGGCCACGTTGGCGCTCGCGCCCACCGGCAGGCTGGCCGGGTTCCAGTCGAGGCCCGCCTTGAGCTGCTGGGCCGGCACGTTGTCGAGCTGCACGCCCGTGGCGTCGCGGGTCTCGGTGTAGGTGTAGGCGAGATTGGCCTTGAGGCCCGGGGTGAGAACGGTCTCGGCCTCGAGCTGGCCGCCGCGGGTGGTGACCACGCCGTCGAGATTGCCGAACAGGTACTGGCCGGTCTTGGCGTCGTAACCGGTGAAGTCGATCACGTCGGTGATGTCGCGGGCGAACCCGGTGGCCTCCAGGCGCGAGGCGTGACCCATCACGTCGAAACGGGCGCCCACGGTGAACTCGCCGCCGATGGTCTGCTCGGGTTTCAGGTTAGGATTGCCGCGCTCCTGCTCGACCAGGTCGTTGGCGAACAGCTGCTCGGCGCTGGGCAGCAGGAAGTTGGTGCCGACCTCGGCCTTGGTGTAGACGCCCATCGGCCAGTCGTAGCGGCCGGACAGGTTCCAGACGGTGCTGGACGGGCCGCGGCTCGGGCTGTTGTAGCGGAAGCCCGCCGCCAGGTTCAGGTTCGGGACCAGGTCCGGCGTCAGGCGCAGCTGGCCGAAGCCGGCGTTCACCGTCTCCTCGGTCTGGGCGATCTGCACGGCGTCGTCGCGCCCGCTGTACTTCTGCATGTCGTAGCCGAAGTAGGCCTGCACCCCCCGGGTCAGGTCATACTTGGCCAGGGCGTTCAACCCGTAGTCCTTGTAGCCGTAGAAGTCGTGGTCGGCGAAGTTGATCCGGCCGCCGGTCAGCGGGTTGGTCAGGTCGGCGGTGGTGGTGGCGGTCCAGTTGTGCCAGTAGCCCTTGACGAACAGGGCCAGGCGATCGGACGCCTGGTAGTCGAGCTTGGCGGTGGCCAGGTCCTCGGCGCGGGTGTTGTAGTCGTCGACGATGCGGTAGGGGAACGGCAGGTCGAGCTTGCCGTCCGAGCGCTGGTAGGAGCCCTGCAGGCGCAGTTGGCTGGTCAGGTCGGCCTGGTACTTCAGGCCTTCGGTGTACATCTGGTACCAGCGCTCATGGTCGCCGGCCGAGGGCTGGTAGTCCTGGTCGCGGAACGCCTGGTAGCCGTCGGATTTGTCGCCCGAAGCATAGGCCACGAACTGGCCGAGCCGGGTCCCTCCGGAGAGGTCGGCGTCGTAGTGTCGGTCGCTGGTGCTGTCGCCGGCCACCCGCACCGCGCCGGACAGACGCTCGGTGAAGGGCTTGGTGACGATGTTGATGGCGCCGCCGGTGGCCTGGGTGCCGTAGAACAGCTACTGTCCGCCGTCGAGCACCTCGATGCGGTCGATGATCCCCGCCGGAACGGTGTCGAGATTGACCTGGGTGGTGAACAGGCGGTTGTTGATGCGCACGCCGTCGACCAGCAGCAGGACGTCCTGGGTGCGCGAGCCGAGCACGGACAGGTCGGTGCTGGGGCTGAACGGGCCGTTCTCCGGCATCACCCAGACGCCGGGCGCGAGGGTCTGCAGGGCCGTGGCCGCGTCGACATAGCCGCCGTTGCGGATCGCCGGGCCAGGGATCACCTCGACCTTCACGCCTACGCGGGCCAACTGCTCGGGCAGGGTGTCCTCGAGGGTGCGGGCGGTCACCTGGACGCCCTCGACGCCGGTGACGACCGGGTCTTCGAGGCCCGTGGTCTGCGCGTGGGCCCCGCAGGCCGCCGCGACCGCCGACAAAGTCGACGCTCCCAGCAGGATCATCTTTCGCATGGAAGGTCCCCCGTGCGCGAATCACGCGCTCAGCTCTATTTTCGGGCGTGAGTACGCGTGCGAAGTGAATCAATCCCGAATATCTCAGGTATTTGGTCTGTACACGCTATGCGCGAAATGCGCGCACTACACGAAAATGGGTAGGGCGGGACAGTCAGGTAGCAGCGCGGCTGGGCGGGTTGCAGGCCTTCGGGCAGTCAGCCAGTCAGGCATTAGTCAGGCTGGCCGGCCGAAGGCATGCAGACGGGCGCCATGTTGGCGTAGCCAGGTCCGCGACGCCTTCTCGGAACCGTAGAGGTCGCGTACGTGGGCCCAGAAGCGCGGGCCGTGGTTGGCTTCCAGCAGGTGGGCGCACTCGTGGGCGGCCACGTAGTCGGCCACCTCGAACGGGGCCAGCGCCAGCCGCCAGGAATAACGGATCGAGCCGGTATCGCCCAGGTTTCCCCGCCCTGGCAGGCGCGGCGGGCGGCAGGAGCCCCAGCGCCCCTTGGCGTCGGCCACCGCCACCCTGGGCATGGGCCGGCCGAGGGTCGAGGCGTGCGCCTCGGTGCGTTCGGTCAGCACCTCGAGGGCATGGCGCTTGAGCTGGCGCACCACCGCGCGGGCGAAGGCCTCGCCCTCGCCGAACGCGCGCAGCACGCCCTGGCCGTTCTCGTCCTCGTAGAACCCGGCCTTCAGCCGGCTCGGCGCCTGCTCCAGCCGGTGCGGCTGGCCGAACACCTCGATCACGTCGCCGGGGCCGACGGCGGCCGGTTGGGGCAGGGCGTCGATGTGGGCGGCGATCCAGTGCGCTCTCTGGCCGGCGAAGGCCACCGCCTCGTGCAGGCGGCGCTGGGAGGGCGCCGAGGCGATCACCTCGCGCTTGGTCTGGTCGATGCGCAGGCTGACGCGGCGGGCCCTGGGGCTGACCTTCAGGCGCACGCGCGCGCCGGCCACCTCGATCAGGTCGCCGGGCGCATAGCTGTGGCCGCGGAACAGGTTCATGCCCAAGCTAGGTCTGAATCGGCCTAGAAATTCAAGCGATTGAGAGGAAGCGGCGGATCGCAGGTCACGCGCTCGAGTCGCCGCCAGGCGATAGCGCAAACAAAATCAGGCGGCTTCGCGGGCGGAGACCTTTTCGGCCATCCGGATGAAATCGCGGATACGCGGATAGATGTCGCGCCGGAACTTGGAGCCGTTGAACACCCCGTAGTGGCCCACGCCCGGGTGCACGTAGAGCTCCTTCATCTCGTCGGGGATGTTGACGCACAGGCCATGCGCCGCCTGGGTCTGGCCCACGCCCGAGATGTCGTCGTGCGCGCCTTCCACCGTCATCAAGGCGATGTCGCTGATCGCGCCGGTGTTCACCAGCCGCCCGCGGTGCGTCAGCTCGCCCTTGGGCAGCAGGTACTTCTGGAACACGATGTCGATGGTCTGCAGGTAGAATTCCTCGGTCATGTCCAGGACCGAGAGATATTCGTCGTAGAACTCGCGGTGCTTGTGCGCGCCGTCGCCGTCGTCCTTCACCAGGTCCTCGAAATAGCGCCAGTGCGCATCGAGGTGCATCTTCTCGTTCATCGACATGAAGCTGTAGAGCTGCACGAAGCCCGGATAGACCCGTCGCAGCGCCCCGAGATAGGGCGCGGGCACGGTGTGGATCATATAGGACTGGAACCAGGTGAACGGCCGGGTCTCGGCCATCTTGTTGGTCACCGTGGGCGACAGGCGCGCGTCGATCGGCGAGCCCATGAAGATCATCGAGGCCGGGCGGTTGGGGTCCTTGTCCTCGGCCATCATGGCGGCGGCGGCCAGCACCGGCGGGCCCGGCTGGCAGACGGCCACGACGTGGGCGCCGGGGCCGATCTCGGTCAGCATGGCGCGCACATGGTCGACGAAGTCGTGGAAGTCGAAGCGGCCCTCGTAGATCGGCACGTCGCGGGCGTTGGCCCAGTCGGTGACATAGACCTCGTGGTCCTGCAGGAAGCCGCGCACGGTGCCGCGCAGCAGGGTGGCGTAGTGGCCCGACAGGGGCGCCACGATCAGCACCTTGGGGGCGTCCTGGCCCTGGTCCGTGCGGCGGAACCGCTGCAGCTTGACCCAGGCCGAGGACCACGCCGTGTCCATCTCCACCGGGACCGCGTCGTTGCCGACCTCGATCTCGTCGATGCGCCAGTCCGGCTTGCCGTAGCGGCGGGTCATGTTGGACAGCAGGTCGGCCGCGGCGAACAGGGTGCGGCCCGACTCGGTGTGCGAGGCCGGGTTGAGGGGCGAACCCCAGAACTCCCGCGCCAGGTCCGCCGAGAGGCTCAGCGGGCGGGCGGCGTAGTAGGCGGCTTCATGAAGGGCGTAGAGCATCGGCCTCGGAAACCTTGGAACGCGTCTGGGACAGAAGCGCCGGAACCCCGGCGCCGGCATTAAAGCTTGTGCGCCGCAGCATCAGAGCATCCTTGCATCATAATGCAAAGATATGAATCCGGTTCTGACGGCGGAAGGCGTCCGTAGCCTTATCCCTTGGCGCCCTGGGCCATGGCGTCCCCAATCTGGGTCGCAACCTCTGAAGGAGTCTGGCTTTCCGTGAGCGCGCTGGCGAACTTGCCCTCGGGGTTCATCAGATAGACGATCGAGGAATGGGCGACGGAGTAACCCTCGCCCTTCCCGTCCTTTTGATAATAGACGCGGTAGGCCTTCGCAGCTGCAGCAACCTGGGCGGGGGTTCCGGTCAGGCCGATGGCGCCCCTGGGGAAGGCCGGGGTCGACAGATAGGTCTTCATCTGGGCCGGGGTGTCGCGGTCGGGATCGACGCTGATGAACACCACCTGCAGGTCCTTGGCCTTGTCGCCCAGCTTGGCCTCGGCTCCCGCCAGGGCCTGCAGCGTGGTCGGGCATACGTCCGGACAGTAGGTGTAGCCGAAGAACACCGCGCTCCATTTGCCCTTGAGCACGGTCTGATCGGTCGGACGACCGTCCTGGTCGACCAGCTGGAAGGGGCCGCCGACCAGGGCCTCGCCGCTGGAGGTGACCGGCGCGCCGCCTCCGGAAGGTTTGCTGCAGGCGGCCAGACCCAGCATTGGGCCGAGGGCCAGTCCGACGGCCATCAGGATCAAACGGTTTCGTACTGCACTCATCTCGTCGTAGCCTCGCTAGCAGCAAGGAGCCATCACAGTCGCAGCCATGACGATCCTGGCCTCGCCGGACACCGCTGCCCGCCTGGATAGGACCAGCCCCGCCCCGTGGCAAGGCGGCGGAGCGCCGGGCGAACGTTTGCGCCTGCGCACCCTGGTGGGCCTGCGCTGGTCCGCGGTCGGTGGCCAGATGCTGGCGCTGCTGGCCGCGCGCTTCCTGCTGGGCTTCGACGTTCCCCTGCTGGCCTGCCTGGGGGTCATCACCCTGGCGGTGCTGTTCAACCTGGCCCTGGTGCTGGCCCTGCCGCCCCAGAGGGTGCTGCGGCAATGGGAGGCGGCCCTGCAGCTCGGCTTCGACATCCTGCAGCTGGGCCTGCTGCTGCTGCTCACCGGCGGCGTGGGCAACCCCTTCACCGTGCTGCTGGTCGTACCGGTCATACTCGGCGCCTCTTCGCTGGAGGGCCGCCACCCCTTCGTCCTCACCGGCCTGGCCTGCGCGGTGGTGGTGCTGCTGGCGGCCATGGCCGAGACCCTGCCGTGGCTCGGCGGCACGCCCCTGATCCTGCCGCCGCTCTATCACTGGGCCGCGGCCCTGGCGGTGATCGTGGGGATCGTGGTGGCCTCGACCTACGCCCGGCGGGCGGCGGCGGAATCGGCGCGCATGGAGCTCGCCTTGCACGCGGCCGAGACGGTGCTGGCCCGCGAGCAGCGGCTGTCGGCCCTGGGCGGCCTGGCCGCCATGGCCGCGCACGAACTCGGCACCCCGCTCGCCACCATCGCCGTGGTGGCCAAGGAGATGGCGCGCGAGTGCCCGCCCGGACCCCTGCGCGAAGACGCCGAGCTGGTGTCGTCCCAGGCCCGGCGCTGCCGCGACATCCTGAGCCGCCTGGCCGAGACGCCCGAGACCGACGACGTGGCCCACGCCCGCATCAGCCTGGCCCAGCTCCTGGAGGAGGCGGCCGGCCCGGAGGAGCCCGACGAGGAGGTGCGCGTGGAGTGGAGCGTGATCGGCCCGCCCGACACCGACCCGCCCGATCTGATTCGCCACCCCGAGGTGGGGCCGGCCATGACCTCCTTCATCGAGAACGCCATGGATTTCGCCAAGAGCGAGGTGCGCCTGGTGGGCCGCTACGACGACGACTTCGTCGCCGTCGAGATCCAGGACGACGGGCCGGGCTTCGCGCCGGAGATCTTCGCCAAGCTCGGCGAGCCCTATGTGACCAGCCGCCCCTCGGGCGAGCACTCGCCCTCCGGCCACCTCGGCATGGGCCTGGGGTTCTTCATCGCCAAGACCCTGCTGGAGCGCACGGGGGCCGAGGTCGGCTTCCGCAACGCCCGCGGCGGCGGCGCGGTGGTCTCCATCCGCTGGCCGAGGGGGGTGATCGAGGCCCTGGCCGACTAGACGAGACCCTGCTGATCAGGCCGAGCTTTGGCCGATTAACCCGTGGGTTGAATAAGATGCTTGAGCAAATCGCCCTAAGCAGGACACAATGTCGCACCCTGGCGTGTTTTGGGATCAAAAGCAGATGACGGATCTCTCTGAAGCTGTCGCCGACTTGCCCGACAAGAGCCTCCTGGTGCTGGACGACGACGGACCCCTACGAACGCGGCTCGGACGAGCGCTGGAGGGGCGCGGCTTCCAGCCGACCCTGGTCGCCAGCGTGGCCGAGGCGCTCGGCGCCGTGAAACAGCACGCCCCCGCCTTCGCCGTGGTCGACATGCGGCTGGAGGACGGCAATGGCCTGGGGGTGGTGGAGGCGATCCACGCCGCCCGGCCCGACGCCCGGGTGATCATGCTCACCGGCTACGGCAACATCGCCAGCGCGGTGGCCGCCGTGAAGGCCGGGGCGGTCGATTACCTGCCCAAGCCCGCCGACGCGGACGACGTGGTGCGCGCGCTGCTGGCCCGCGACGACGGTCCGGCGCCGCCGGACAACCCGATGTCGGCCGACCGGGTGCGTTGGGAGCACATCCAGCGGGTGTACGAGCTGTGCGGGCATAACGTGTCCGAGACCGCCCGGCGCCTGAACATGCATCGCCGTACGCTCCAGCGCATCCTGGCGAAGAGGGCGCCGAAGTAGGCGGCCATGCCGGCCCCGATCAACCTTCGCAAGGACAACGACCTCCTGGCCATGTTCGCCAGGGTGGCCTTCCTGCTGGTGGTCGTCGGTCTGTGCTTCGCCTCGCTGGCGCCGTCCGGCTGGATGCCGAGGGTGCTCTATTCCTACCATCTGGAACACTTCGCGGCCTTCTACCTGGGGGCCCTGTCCATGGCCGCGGCCCGCTACCGGGCCAACGTCTTCCGGGTGATGACCGACATCGCGATCCTGGCCACGGTGCTGGAGGGGGTGCGCCTGTTCATCCCCTCCCACCAGCTCTACGTGGTCGAGGACTGGGTGGCCGACCTCGGCGGCTCCCTGGCGGCCCTGTCGCCGATCATCATCGGCGACTTCCGCAAGTCCTTCCGCCCCGAACAACCCCCGCCGCCTGCGGATGACGCGCCGGTGGAGAGCGGGATCCGGTCGCCCTCAGGCGGCGCGAACCGCGTGGCGACCGAACGACTCAGAGGGGAATCCTGAGGTCGCTCACCTCGAAACCCTGCTCGGCCAAGCGGTCGGTCAGGATGCGGCGGTGGCAATGGGCCGGGTCGGCTTCATAGCAGAGCAGGGCGCAAGGCCGCTTGCCCGCCAGTTCGGCGGCCTCGGCGAGCGCGACGACGGCCTCCGGCTCGGCCAAGTGGGCCTCGAAGATGTGGTGCATCTCCTCCGTGCGCCCGGCGCGGGCGGCCTCGCGCCCCGCCTTGGGGGTCCCGAGCGCCTTGAGGTGCAGGTAGTCCACGCCCTCGTCCTTCAGGCTCGCCGCCAGGATGGTCTTGGAGAAGCCGGCCCGGCGCGAGGCGGCCACGGCCCGCACGTCGATCACCAGCGCCACCCCGGCCGTCTTCAGCGCCCCGATCACCTGGGCTTGGGTCGCCTGCTCGTAGCCGATGGTGAAGGTCTTCGGCATGTCCTGCGCTCACCCAGGCGCTAACCGGCAGCGCGCCAACAACATCTAGAGCCCCAGCTCGCCGATCGGCTCCACGGCCATGGCCTGCAGCGCCTCGGGCGAGAGGGTCAGGGACCGGCGCGCCTGCAGATCGAGAAACAGCGACACCATCTCCGCGCTGGCCCACGGCCGGCCGCTGGTCGGGTCCAGTAGCCAGTGCACCACCCGGCGCGCCTTGGCCGTCAGTTCCCGGTGGCCAGAGCGCATCTCCACCCGGTCGCCCGCTCGCGGCCAGCCATGGTAGACGGCGCGGTACTCCACCGCGGCGCCGCCGAGCCGCCCCTTCAGGTCGGGCTGGGCCTGCAGCAAGGCCTCCTCCGACGGCCGGATCATGTGTCCGACGGAGGCGTAGAGGCGGTTCAGGAGCTGGTCGGGCAGCATTCGTCCGAACACGTCGCAATCGATGGGCATGATCGCGCCGCCCGACACCACCGGCAGTCCCATGGCCTCGGCCTGCTTCAGACTGGCCATGGTGGTCACCGGGTTCAGGGCGATGCTGCGCGGCCGGGCGAACTCCGGCGCCTCGATGCGCATGGCGTCGACCCGCTCACGCGTGGTCCGCGTCCAGGGAAACGGGCGCAGGTCGCGCGGGGTGACGTGCTCGACCTTGGCGGTGATCGCCGCCGCCGGCTCGCCGGTAGCGTGGAACAGCATCTGCAGCAGGGACGCCCCGGTCTCGCCGATGTCGAGCAGGCCGCCGGTCATCACCAGGCCCGCGCCCGCCCGCGCCTCCTTCAGGAACCGCACGTGATGCTCGCGCAGGAGCAGGGTGGACGAGGCGCCCGCGGTGAAGGCATGGGGCATGCCGAGCATGGCCGCCAGCCCCGCCAGCCCCTGGGAAGCGATGGCGAGATAGAACTGCACGTTCATGTGCCCCATCTCGTCGCACTGCCAGGGCGTCACCCCGCCGCGCCAGATCTCCTTGCCCGGCCAAATCTCTCTGCCCGTCCCAGTCTCCTTACCCGGCAAGTCCGCCATCAAGCCTCCGGGTCTCTGCAGGCGGCGCAGCGCCCGTGCGCCTCGATCGCCACCGATTGGATGGTATAGCCCGCCGCCGCCGCCAGGTCGCGCAGGGCCTCGTCGACCGGGGCGGCGATCTCTTCGGTGCGCCCGCAGCAGTCGCACAGCAGGAAGGCCGCGGCGTGCACGCCCGGCTCGGCGGTGCAGGCGACATAGGCCGCCAGGCTCTCGATGCGGTGGGCCAGGCCCTCGCGCTCCAGGAACTCCAGGGCCCGGTAGACCGTGGGCGGCTTGGCCGGGGCGCCCCCGGCGGCGGTCTTGTCCTCGCCGAAGGCCGAGATCAGGTCGTAGGCCTTCACCGGCTGGCCCGCCTGCATAAGCAGTTCCAGCACCCGCCGGCGCGCCGGCGTCAGCTTCTGCCCATGGGCCAGGCAGCGCGCCTCGGCCGAACGCAGACCAATGGCCAGCGCCCGACCGCTGAGGCCCAGCGGCTCATGGCGATGTCCCGCGTGCTCGGATCCCATGGCCTTGAGGTAGCGGTGAACGGGGTTTGTCGCAAGGCTGTGCGACCTCTCCCATTGGCGGCAGCGAATGGGAGAGGGACCGTCGGCCGAGCGTAGCGAAGAGCCGGCGGTGGAGAGGGCGCGCGGCTGCGCCGCCGCCGTGAACTGCTATTCTGACCCGGCCCTGCGCCGGCACGCCCTCTCCACCACTCGCTCTTCGCCCGGCTGACGCCGGGCTCGGCGCGTGGTCCCCCTCTCCCGCAAGCGGGAGAGGCCGCCCTGGTTTTAGCGTTGGAACAGCTTCTGCCAGCGGCGCTTCTCGCGGTTCTTCCAGGCGCCGCGGTGGTAGGCGTCGGACACGATCAGGGGCACCACGGTGGTGGCTTCGGCGAACACCATCTGCTCGTGGGTGGTCTGCACCTTGCCCCAGGAGGCGGCCTCCTGCAGCGTCGAGGACGAGCAGGCGCCGTCGCGCACGTCGGCCACGGTGATCTGCACGGCGTAGCGGTGCATCTCGGCCTCGACG